>CAZWDD010000056.1:0-23170 GCA_964632345.1 uncultured Solibacteraceae bacterium
AACTGCCGGCGGCGGGGTACGCGTTGTTCGAGGCACTGGCTGGGGGAAGGACGCTGGCCGAGGGGATAGAGGCGATGCAGGAGGGGGGGGGCGGTGGGCCGAGGCGGGTGTTTGGCTATTTTCGATTGTGGTTTGGAGAGGGGCTTTTTTCGAGTGTTTCGCTATCGTAGGGTTGTTTTTTTTCTGGGATTGCTGGGAATGGCCGGGGTGGCTGGGGCGCAGCCGGCGGGCGCGGTGTTGACGGGCCGGTGGGAGGACGGTCAGGGCCGGGGTGCGGGGGGCGCGCGGGTAGAGGCGCGGGGGCTGGGGGGCGGAGCGGGACTGGAGGCGACGACGAACGAGAGCGGGGTATACCGGATGGGCGGGCTGCCGGTGGGCCGGTATGAGGTGCGGTTCACGCTGGCGGGATTCGAGAGCGTGGTGGTGCGGGAGGTGGAGCTGCACGTGGGGCAGGAGCGGCAGTTGGACGCGCGGCTGGCGGTGGCCGGGCAGCGGGAGACGCTGACGGTGACGGCGCCGGCGAACGCACTGGACGCGCAGGGATCGGCAACGTCGCGGGTGGTGCTGGAGGAGGAGATCCAGAACCTGCCGTTGAACGGGCGGCAGTTGCAGAACCTGGCGCTGCTGGCGCCGGGGATTGCGGCGGGATGGAACTGGTCGACGGCGGCGAACCGGTATGGGAAGGCGCGGGAGAACCTGGAGGGGGCGTTCAACGTGAACGGGGCGCGGGCGAGGTCGAACCACTTTACGCTGGACGGGATTACGTTCAATCTGCGGCAGTATGGAGTGATCAATTTTGAACCGTCGGTGGAGGCGGTGGAGGAGTTCCGGCTGGTGACGGGGACGCCGGCGGCGGAGTACGGATCGACGATGGGATCGGCGGTGACGCTGGTGACGCGGAGCGGGGGCGAGCGGTACCGGGGGAGCCTGTACGAGTTCTTCCGGAATGACGCGATGGACGCGAACAATCCGTTCAATCAAGCGGCGGGCCTGCCGCGGGGGAAGCTGCGGCAGAACCAGTTTGGGGGTTCGGTGGGCGGGCCGATCCGGGGGCGGTCGCATTTCTTTTTTGTGAACACGGAGCTGCTGCGGATTGTGGAGGGAGTGGAGACGCGGCTGACGAGCGTACCGACGGCGGAGGAGAGCCGGGGGCTGCTGGGGATTCAGGACGCAGGGGGGCAGCGGACGCTGGATCTATCGGGGCGGATTCATCCGACGAGCCGGAAGCTGCTGGAGCTGTACCCTGCACCGAACAACGGCGGAGGGGCGGCGCTGAACTACAGTTCGTCGCTGCTGATCCGGCTGAACGACTACCAGACGCACGGGCGGACGGACCACTACCTGAGCCGGCGGGATCTGTTGACGGTGCGGGGATCATGGAACCTGAACGACCAGGAGTATGTGATCAACCGGTTTGGCGGGCCTTACATTCCGGGGTTCTCGCTGCCGAATCCGGAGAAGACGGTGAACGCGGGGGCGGGGTATACGCGGACGATCGGGGCAACGATGGTGAATGAGCTGCGGGTGGGGGTGAACCGGTACCGCAACCCGCTGGCGAATGGGGACACGCGGCGCGCGGAGGAGTTCGGGCTGCCGAACGGGAGCGTGGCGAATGGGATTCCGTCGATTGAATTCCGGGGCGGGACGTTGGAAGGGCTGGGCGGGCTGGCGTGGTTCAACCGGGACCAGAATGAATCGACGTATCAGATATCCGACTCGCTGAGCGTGCTGGCGGGGAGGCATAGCCTGAAGATCGGGGGCACGCTGCTGCGGCAGCACATGAATACGCGCGGGGCGTTCAACCAGCGGGGGACGATCCGATTCGACGGGACGCGGAACAACGTGGTACCGCGGCTGCCGGGCAACGAGCGGGCGGCGCTGCTGGCGGACTTTCTGCTGGGGCTGCCGGCGGAGGCGTCGATTACGGTGGGGCAGTTCGGGAGGGGATTCCGGCAGTGGAACGGGTCGGTATTCGTGCAAGACAGCTGGCGGGCGACGGCGCGGCTGACGGTGAACGTGGGGCTGCGGTATGACCTGACGGAGCCGTGGACAGAGGTAAACGGGAAGCTATCGAACGTGGTGGCGGGGGAGGGGTTGGTGACGGCGGGCGAGGGGGCGTTTCGGGGGTTGTACGCGGGGGACCGGAACAACCTGGCGCCGCGGGTGGGCTTCGCCTATAACGGGGGCGGGCGGGACCGGACGGTGATACGGGGCGGATTCGGCATTCTGTACGAGACGCTGCTGCAGGCGAACTCGGTGGAACTGGTGGAGAATAACGCGCCGTTTTCGTCGTCGGCGATCACACGGTCGCCGGCGCCGTTTCCGGCGAGCGGCCCGTCGCGGGCGCTGCTGGACCTGGCGGCGGTGGCGGCGCCGTCGCGGAGCCTGGGGGCGGTGGGCCGCTTCCGCAACCCGTACACGCAGCAGTTCAGCTTCGGCGTGCAGCAGCGGCTGGGGGCGGAGTGGATGCTGGAGATGGGGTACGCGGGCGGGCGGGGAGTGCGGCTGCCGGTGTACCGCAACGGGAACCAGGTGGCGGTGGAGCGGCTGACGGCGGCGCAGCGGAGCGCGATCGGCAGCGCGGCGGCGGCGGGGGAGGATACGACGGCGCTGCTGCAGCCGCTGCGGCCGTATCCGGAGTTCGACAACATCACGCTGAGCGAGAATATTGCGTCGTCGACGTACCACAGCGGACAGGCGCGGATTCACCGGCGGTTCCAGCGGGGGGTGCTGGTGGATGCGTCGTACACGTTCGCCAAGTCGATCGACAACGCGAGCGACTTCAACTCGGGGGATCCGTCCGAGCAGGTGCTGAACGCCTACGATCTGCGGCGGCAGCGGGGGGTATCGAGCTTCGACGTGCCACACCGGTTCACGGCGAGCGCGCAGTATGCAATTCCGGTGCCCGGGGACTTGGGCGGGAAGGCGCGGGCGGTTGTTTCCGGGTGGACGCTGAACGGGTTGATCACGGTGCAATCGGGGCAGCCGTTCACGCCGTATCTGCCGGTTTTCGATGCGTTCCGGAACGAGGCATTCAACCGGCCGGATGTGGTGGGGGATCCAAAGGCGGGGGTGCCGGAGGGGCTGGCCTTCAATCCGGCGGCGTTTGCGGCACCGGCGCCGGGGACGTTCGGGAACGCGGGGCGGAACATTGTGCGGGGAGACGGGTACCGGAGTTTTGACCTGTCGGCGTTCCGGACGTTTGCGCTGCGGGAGCGGATGACGCTGCAGTTCCGCGGAGAGTGGATGAACGCATTCAACACCGTGAACTTCCAGGGGCCGGTGACGAACCTGACAGCGACGCCGGGGGCGTTTATTGCGGCGGCGCCGCCGCGAGTGGGGCAGGTGGGGTTGAAGCTGCAGTTTTAGGGTGGGAGCCATAGAAGTCCGCCCAGCGGCGGAGTTCGGCCGGGGCGTCCGGGTCGGCAAGGATTCGCCGGAGTTCGGAGGCGAGTGAGGCGCGGTAGTGATCCGGCGCGGCAGGCATGGCGGCCAGGACGGCAAGGGCTTCGCGCCCGACGGGCCACCAGTTGCCTGGGGGCGCTTCGCCATCGAGCAGCAGAGGTTCAAGGGCCTGGACGGCGCGCGGGTGGCGGCGGCAGCAGGAGCCGAGGGCGAAGACGGCCCAGAAGCGGAGCCGGGCGTCGGGATGCTGGAGGACGGAGATGAGCGCATCCATGATTTCCGTGTTGCCGGCATAGGCGAGCGACTCGGCAGCCACTTCGCGGGCGGCATGGGGCTGGGCGGGATCGGTGAGACATTGAGCGAGGGCGAGGGCGGTGGCGCGGGTGGGTGGAGTGATCCAGCCGAGAGCGCGGGCAGCGGCGTGGCGGCGGTGAGGATTGGGGTCTTCGAGCAGAGCGCGAGTCAGGGCGGGGACAGCGGCGCGGCAGTTGGCGAATTCGAGCGTGAGGGCCGTGTCGTAGAGTTCGTGCTGGCCGGACTGGGCGAAGAAGAGAGCGAGGAGCGCTTGCGGCACCGAGGGATCACCGCCGCGTTCGAGGAGCCCGGCGGCGGCGGCGCGGTGGTGGGGAGGAAGGGCGGGGTCGAGCATGGCGGCGCGCAGCGCCTGGGGGAGGGAGAGGCCCGCACGTTCCAGTTTTCCGACGGCGAGCCGCACGCCATCCGGAAGGGCGCGCATGGCCCAAACTGTTTCCGGATTCGACGTTCGACGCGCAGGCGCATGTCCAGTTGCCGACCTCTCCTATCGTTGCCATATAATACGCCGAGCAGGAGTTGCCCTGGTTGCCGTGTTTGACCGTTCCGTGGTGGATTCGGGGGAAGTTGCGTTGCTCGCGCGGGAAGCGAGCGGCATCTGCCTAACCGATGAGCCGGGGGCCGGGCGGAGGAGGGGCGGCACTGACTTCCACGTACTGAAATCGGGATCCATATGATCAGTCGGACAACGCTAGCACTGGTTGCGCTTTTCTTCCTCCCCCTATTCGCGCAGCAGGACCGCGGCCTTATTACGGGCACGGTGAAAGACCCATCGGGGGCGGCCATACCCGGCGCGCGCATCACGATAACGCAGACGCAGACGAACGCGAACTCCTCGACGGTGAGTTCGGAGACGGGCGACTACACGATTCCGTCGCTGCCGATCGGGACGTACAACATCCGGGTGGAGAAGGACGGGTTCAAGACGTTCCTGGCGCGAGACCTGGTGGTGGCTGCGTCGAGCAGCAACCGGGTGGACGCGACGCTGGAAGTGGGCACGACGCAGCAGACGATTGAAGTGTCAGCGGTGGGGGCGGCTGTGCAGATGGAGAACGCGAAGATCCAGACGTCGGTAGCGAACAAGCTGGTGGATTCGCTGCCGCTGGTGGTATCGGGGAGCATGCGGAGCCCGTTTGACCTGGCGCTGCTGGCGCCGGAGGCGAAGGCGCCGAACAACGGGGACAACAACTTTGCGATTGGCGGCGGACAGGCGGCGTCCTACGGGATGACGGTGGACGGGGTGACGGCGACGACGGGGCGGGCGCTGCAGACGTCGTGGGCGGCGCTGAATACGCCGCCGTTGGACGCGGTGGCCGAGTTCACGGTGGACTCGAATGGATTCAAGGCCGAGTATGGCCGGGCGCAGGGGGGCGTGATGTCGTTCGTCTCGAAGGGCGGCAGCAACGAGTTTCACGGCAACGCGTTCGAGTTTCTGCGGAACGAGAAGCTGGACGCGAACTTCTTTGCGAACAACCGGGCGGGACGGTCGCGGCCGGTACTGAAGCAGCATGACTTCGGGTTCACGGCGGGCGGACCAGTGTGGATTCCGAAGCTGTACAACGGCAAGGACAAGACGTTCTTCTTCGTGGCGTACGAGGGGTTCCGAAACCGGGAGGGGGCGAATCCATCGTTCCTGTCGGTGGCACCGGCGGAGTTCTACCGGGGCGACTTTACGAACTGGGTGGACGCGTCCAACCGTCAGATTCAGATCTTCGACCCGGCGTCGACGCGGATGGTGAACGGGGTGGAGGTGCGGGATCCGTTCCCGTCGAACCAGATCCCGCAGGCGCGGTTCGACGCGCTGTCGCGGCGGATGTTTGAACTGGGCCAGACGGCGCTGCCGAACACGGGCGGGGCACCCGGGACATCCGCGTATGTGCGGAACAACTATCTGCAGGCGGGCACGGGATTGCAGCCGTTCAACAAGTTCAGCGTGCGCGGCGACCACAACATCGGCGACAAGCACAAGATCTCCGGCCTGTTTGGACGGAACACGCGGGCGACGACGCCGGGAGCGTCGGGACCGGTGGGCCTGCCGGGATTCCTGAACGGGAACAACTACAACAACACGCTGTCGCGGCAGTACCGGTTCAGCTGGGACTGGACGGTGAGCCCGACGATCTTCAACCGCTTCTATGTGGGCGGCAACGACTGGGCGGAGATCAACCGGGCGCTGGCGGTGGGGGCGCGGGACTGGAAGGATGTGGTGTGCCTGGCGAATGTGCCGGACTGCAACAACAACCTGTTGAACATTGCCTTCGGCGGCGACTTCACGAACTGGGGCGGACCGTCGGACAACGGGTCGGAGAACAATTCGTACAGCATCAACAACGACCTGACGATGGTGAAGGGCAAGCACACCTACAAGATGGGCGGGCTGTACGAGATGGTGGAGTACGATGGCTTCGGACAGCAGAATATCCAGGGACAGGCGGGATTCAACCGGCGGGTGACGGGGCAGATCGGCGACCTGGCGAACCTGACGGGGAACGGGTTTGCGTCGTTCCTGCTGGGCGGTGCGGTGAGCGGGAACATTCACACGCCGCGCTACATTCCACAGCGGTATCCGTACTGGGGCGCGTATTTCCAGGACGACTGGCGCGTGACGCGAAGGCTGACGCTGAACTACGGGTTGCGGTACGACGTGAACATCGCGCCGTTTGCGGCGAACGATCAGTTCTCCGACTTTGCACCGACACGGCCGAATCCGGGCGCCGACGGCCGGCCGGGCGCGCTGATTTTCGCGGGCTTCGGGGAAGGGAGGGAGAACCGGAAGCGGCTGACAGACACGTGGTTCGGCGGCTGGGGGCCGCGGGTGAGCCTGGCCTACAGCCTGGACAGCAAGACGGTGATCCGGGCCGGTTTTGCGCGGACGTTCGCGGTGGTTCGGGCGGTGGGCGGATCGACACACTTCCAGGGATTTGTGCAGATCTACAGCCCGCCGCAGGTTGACCCGCAGGGCTTCCGGCCGACGTTCACGCTGGCCAACGGGTTCCCGGACTGGCCGCGACCTCCATTTCTGCGGCCGGAGTTCAACAACTACAACGCGCAGCCGTGGTGGCAGGGGAACGAAGTGAGCCGGGCTCCGGAGAACCTTTCGTACACGCTGAACATCCAGCGGCAGGTGACGCGGGACATGGTGGCGGAGGTGGGATGGAACTATGTGCGCGGGACGCACCTGCAGGCAGGGATCCTGAACTACAACCAACTGGACTACCGGAATCTGCCGGAAGCACTGAATCCGTTCACGGCTTCGGGCCGGGCGTTGTTGAACGCCGGAGTGACGTCGGCGGCGGCGCGGGCGGCGGGGATTGGGCTTCCTTTCCCGTCGTTCCGGACGAACCTGAGCACGGCGTGGTCCCTACGGCCATATCCGCAGTATGCCGATATCGACACGGCGGGCGGCGTGGGCGACCGGTCTGGCAACTCGAAGTATCATGCGTTGATCACGAAGCTTGAGAAGCGGTACGCGAGCGGGCTGACGTTTCTGGGGTCGTACGTATTTTCGAAGATCCTGACGGACGCCGACAGCGCGTGGGTGGGCGGACGAGCAATGGACCACTACAACCGGCGGCTGGAGTACTCGATCGGACAGCTGGACCAGACGCATAACTTCAAGTTCAGCTACGTGTACGACCTTCCGTTCGGGAAGGGGCGGAAGTGGATGACGGATGGCGGGGTGGCGGATGCGGTGCTGGGGGGATGGTCGCTTGGAGCGGTGCACACGTACTCGTCGGGGACGCCGATCAACATCGGGACCACGGTGAGCTTCCCGATCTTCGCGGGGGCGAACCGGCCGACGATCTCGACCTATGACGGATGGCGGGCGCCGTACCAGGGAGACCGCTTCGATCCGTTCGCGCCCGGGGCAAGCTACATCAACGCGAGCGTGTTTCCGGCCCAGCCGACGGACCGTCTGGGGAACATGACGCGGTACAACCCGAGCTTCCGGTTCCTGCCAAACCTGAGCGAGAACGTGAGCCTGCAGAAGCGGTTCAACATCGGCGGGGACCGCGTGTACGCGCAGTTGCGGGGCGAGGCGTTCAACATCTTCAACCGGACGCAGTGGGGTCCTGTGGGAGGCGCGCAGACGCTGCAGAACCCGAACTTCGGGATCTGGCAGAACCAGATCAACACGCCGCGGCGGTTGCAGGTGGCGCTGAAGCTGTACTTCTGATCCGGAAGGGAAGTAGAACAGGAACGGCCGGGGAGCGAAGGCTCTCCGGCCGTTTGTGTTTTTGCGGGACTATTCGAAACGGATGGTGAGGGAGTTGGATTGGCGTGTCGGGGTGGCGATGCGGATGGGAACGTCTCCGCGAAGGGTGGCGGCGGGGAGTTTGATGTTGAGCTGATCGAGGCCGGGGAAGGCGCCCTGGGGGCCGGCATAGAGGAGTTCGGCGGGCTGGCCGGCGATGGTGACGGTAAGGGTGGCGGAGGCGTTGCGGAAGCCGCTGCCGTAGAGTTCGAGGACGGCGTCGGCAGCAGGGTCGAGACGGAGAGCCGCGGGGGCGAAGGAGCCGTTGCTGAGCGTGAAGAGCGGGGTGCGGGTGAGTTCGCCGCCGGGTTTGCGTTCGACGAGGAAGCCGGCGGGGGCGCCGCGGCCGTCGCCATTGGCGCTGAAAAGGCCAGGGACGGCGTCGACGATTTCGAGGACGCCGCGATAGTTGGGAGTGCGGGTGCCCTGGATGCGGACGGAGGCCCAGCCGGGGGCTGCCTGGGGCGGGATATGGAAGTTGACCTGGGAGCGGGAGCCGAAGGAGACGGCTGCGGGGTGTTCGACACCGCTGGCATCACGGACGAAGACCTGGAGGCCTTCGTCGGGAAGAGGCAGATTATTGGAGAAGGCGGAGACGAGAGAGTCGGGGGCGGCGAGGTCGCCGGAGAAAGACGGCGCAGGGAGGGTGAGGACGGCGCGGAAGGGGTCACTGAAGCGGGGATCGGCGAGGAGTTCGCGATCGGTGAGGGTTTCGAGGAAGCGGACGAGGGCCTGGCGCATGGTGGGATTGAGGCCGAGGTGGCGGGGGACGCCGGTGGGTGCCTGGAGGAGGGGGTCGAGTTGGGGATGGGGCTGGACGCCGTTGTTGTAGAAGGCGACGACTTCGTCGAGAGTGCGGAAACGGCCGTCGTGCATGTAGGGAGCGCGGGCGGCGATATTGCGAAGGCTTGGAGCACGGAAGGCGCCGCGGTGGCGTTCGAGGCCGGTGACGGCGAAGGCGCCGAGATCAGAGGAGATGGCGTCGAGACCGTTGTTCTGGGGGCCGCGATTGTTGGTCATGAGTTCGCCCTGGTGGCAGGCGGCGCAGCCACCGCCCTGGCCGCCGGGCCCGCCGGGGCCACCGGCGCCGGGGAAGCCGGGTCCGACAGGGCTGGGGGGCCGGAAGAAGATGTCCTTGCCGAGGTTTTCTTCGGCGGTGAAGTTGGGGAAGGGCTCGACGGGCGAGGCGACGAGGGCACGGCCCTGATCGTAGCGGCTGCTGTAGCTGAGGATGGAGCGTTCGAACTGGGCGATGGCGCGGGCGACGCGATCGGGATTGATGGTGGAATCGCCGAAGGCGTCGGAGAAGAGGGCGGCGTAGTACGGGAGCGCCTGGAGTCGCTGGACCATTTCGGGGAGGGTAAGGCCCATTTCGATGTGATCCTGAATGGGTTCGAGGGCCTGGGCTTCGAGGGAAGGGGCGCGCTCATCCCAGAAGAAGCGTTTGCCGGCATTCCAGCGGGAATCGGCAATGCCCATGGAGTGGCGGGCGGTGAAGCCGCCATCGAAACCGGGGCTTTTGATGCGGGGATCGGAGAAGCCAATCTCCTGGATATGGCAGGAGGCGCAGGCGATGACGCCGTTGCGGCTGAGGCGTTTTTCGTGGAAGAGGACGCGGCCGAGGCGGGCGCCGGCGTCGGTGGCGGGGTTATCGGGCGGGGTGGAGTCGAGAGAAGCGGCCTGAGATGAGATGTGGGCGGGCAGGGGTGGGTTGACGTAGGAGAATGGCCGCAGGGGAAAGATGGGGGCAGGCTGGGCGGCGGCGATGAGGGTCAGCGGGGCCCTGAGTTTCGGGGGGGGGGGGGGGGGGGGGTTGGACGATGGAGATGGGCCGCTGGGTAATTTGGGGGGGGGGGTGGGCGGCGGCGGCGAGGGCGAGCAGTAGGAAGAGTGCCGGGGGCTTCATTTTTCGTGGTCCTGCCGGGTGTGATGCGGCGCGATGGGAATGGGTGACGGGCGGCGGCGGAACTTAACCGCGAGTTAACGGAACGGGCAAAGGGAGGGAACCGGATACCGAAAAGGGGTTCGCGCGGGCCGTTTCGGGCGTAGACTGGGGGCAGAGCTATGCAAATACAAGTGAACAGTGACAGCAGCATCAATGCGAGCGCCGGGCTGGCGGCCTATGTGGAGGAGAACGTAAGCGGGATACTGTCGCGATTCGCCGAGCAGATCAGCCGCGTGGAGATCCACCTGAGCGATCTGGACGGCGAACGGACAGGCGGGAACGACAAGCGCTGCCTGCTGGAGGCACGGACGGCGGGAATGGACCCGGTGGCTGTGACCGAGGAATCGACAACGATTGAGCAGGCGGTGCGCGGAGCAGCACGAAAGATGGAGCGGCTGCTGGACAGCCGTTACGGAAAGCTTGAGGCAAGACGACAATGACCCCGACCGACAACCTGACCGCGATTTCAGAAGAGATGCAGGCGCTGCTGGGCGACCGTGAGCCACCCTGCCTTTCGTTGTATCTGCCGACGCACCGGCGGCACCCGGAGAACGCACAGGATCCGATTCGATACCGGAACCTGCTGAAGACACTGGAGGATTCGGTGCGAAGCCAGTATTCGGCGCGGGAGGCGAGTGCACTGCTGGAGCCGTTTCAAGCGTTGGCGAATGACGGCCGGTTCTGGAATCACACATGGGACGGGTTGGCGGTATTAGGCGCGGCGGATCTGTTCCGCGTGGTGAAGCTACAGCGGCCGGTGGCAGCGCTGGCGGTGGTGGCGCGGACGTTTCACCTGAAGCCGCTGCTGCGGCAGTGGCAATCGGCCGGAAGATACCAGGTACTGAGCCTGAACCGAGGCGGAGTGCGGCTGTTCGAAGGGGACCGGGACCAACTGGACGAGGTGGAGTTGGCGGCGGGCGTTCCGCGCACGATCACCGAGGCGTTGGGGGACGAGCACACGGAGCCGCACCTTTCGGTAACGTCACATGGGGGGACGGCGCTTGGCTCGCAGATGCGGCACGGGCATGGGTCGAAGCAGGATGAGGCGGAGATCGACGAAGAACGGTTCTTCCGGGCAGTGGACCGGGCGGTGACGGAGCACCATTCGCGTCCGTCGGGGCTACCGCTGCTGCTGGCATCGCTGGCGCAGTATCATACGCCGTTCCGGCGGCTGAGCCATAATCCGCTGCTGGTGGAGTCGGCGATCGCCGGGGATGCCGGGTCGATGACAACGGAGCAACTACGGCAGCGGGCGTGGGCGGTGCTGGAGTCGCAGTACCGGGAACGGCTGCGGATGCTGACGGAGACGTTCGGCGAGGCGAAGGCAAAGGGGAAAGGGTCGGACGTAGTGCGAGAGGTGGCGCGGGCAGCGGCGGAGGGCCGGGTAGAGGCACTGGCGGTGGAAGCAGACCGGCGACTGCCGGGACATCTGGAGCCGGTGACGGGAGCGATCGCGTCAGGAGACCTGGACGACCCGCATGTGGACGATCTGCTGGACGACCTGGCGGAGATGGTACTGCGAAAAGGCGGGAAGGTGGTGGTGGCGCCAGCGGCGGAGATGCCGGGGGCGACGGGAGTGGCGGCAACGTACCGGTTCTGAGATCTCAGCGGGCCTTGGGATGGGCCTTATCGTAGACGGCGAGGAGGTCGGTGAGGGCGACCTGGGTGTATTTCTGCGTGGTGGAGAGCTGGGCGTGGCCGAGGAGTTCCTGGATGGCGCGGAGGTCCGCGCCATCGCTGAGAAGATGGGTGGCGAAGGCGTGGCGGAGGGTGTGTGGGTGGACACTGCTATCGCCGGCGAGGTACCGGGCGTAGAAGGCGACGACGCGGCGGATGGAGCGGGGGGAGAGGCGTACGCCGCGGTAGTTGACGATGAGGGCGCGTTCGGCTGGGGCGGCCTGGCGGATAGGGAGCCAGGCGGCGAGGGAGCCAGCGGCCTTGGAGCCGTAGGGGACCTGGCGTTCCTTGTTGCCCTTGCCGCGGACGCGGAGCCAGCGTTCGGAGGTATCGAGGTCCTCGAGATTGAGTCCGGCGAGTTCGCTGACGCGGAGGCCGCAGCCGTAGAGGAGTTCAAAGATGAGGCGGTCGCGGACGGGGAAGGGGCGGTCCAGCGAGTTGTTGTCGACGGCATCGACGAGGGTATTGACCTGTTCGGCGGTGGGGACGCGGGGGAGGGTCTTGGGGAGTTTGGGGAGGATGAGCAGTTTGGCGGGGTTGGCGGGGATGGCGCCTTCGCGCATCTGGTGGCGGAAGAAGGCGCGGAGGGCGGCGACTTTGCGGCGGATAGTGGAGGCCATCTTGGGGTCCTGGAAGAGGGCGGAGACCCAGGAGCGGAGATGGGGGAGCGCGATGGATTCGACGGGGGGAGCGGGGGCGAGGAATTCCTCGAACTGGCGGAGGTCGCCTTCGTAGGCGGCGACGGTGTGGAGGGAGGCGTTGCGGCGGCGGAGGGAGTCAACGAAGGAGGCGATGGCGGGGGAGAGGGCGGGCATCAGACCTCCACGGGGAGCCAGGAATCGAGGGCGGCGGCGGCACGGCGGCAGACCTCTGCATGGCGGGCCTTCTTGTCGCGCTTGAAGCGTTTGCGGGACTCTTCGTCGAGTTGGGGGAGGAGATCGAAGGTGATGTTGGCGGGTTGGTAGTTGGCCGGATCCGCGCCGGTGATGTAGTGGCAGAGGGAGCCGAGGGCGGTGGGGCGGGGGAAGGGGCGGGGTTCCTCGCCGCGGAAGAACGCGGCGGCGTGGAGGCCGGCCATGAGGCCGGTGGCGATGGACTCGACGTAGCCTTCGACGCCGGAGATCTGGCCGGCGAAGAAGATGCGGGTATCGGACTTCAACTGTAGGGTGGGGGTAAGGCAGGAGGGGGCGTTGATATAGGTATTGCGATGGATCTGGCCGAAGCGGACGAAGGTGGCGTTCTGAAGGCCGGGGATGAGGCGGAGGACGCGGGCCTGTTCGCCGAATTTGAGGCTGTTCTGGAAGCCGACGAGATTATAGGAATCGGCGCGGAGGTTTTCCTGGCGGAGTTGGACGGCGGCGTAGGGCCAGCGGCCCGTGCGGGGGTCGGTGAGGCCGACGGGCTTCATAGGACCGAAGCGGAGGGTATCGCGGCCGCGGCGGACGATCTCTTCGATGGGGAGGCAGGATTCGAAATAGGGGGTGTTGTCCTCGGGGATGTGGGGTTCGTATTTGGAGGCTTCAAGGAGAGCGTCGATGAAGGCGTTGTACTCGTCCTTGTTCATGGGGCAGTTGACGTAATCGTCAGAGGCGTCCATGGATTTGCCGTAGCGGGAGGCGCGGAAGGCGATGGAGTAGTCGATGGAATCGGCTTCGACGATGGGGGAGATGGCGTCGTAGAAGTAGAGGCGGCCGGCGCCGGTGGCGCGGGCGATGTCGTTGGCGAGGGCGTCGGAGGTGAGGGGGCCGGTGGCGACGATGACGATGCCGCCGGGAGGAATGGTGTTGACCTCTTCGCGGTGGAGCGTGACGAGAGGGTGGGCGGCGACCTTTTCGGTGACGAAGGCGGCGAAGGCATCGCGATCGACAGTGAGGGCCTGGCCGCCGGGGACGCGGGCGGCGCTGGCGGCATCGAGGAGGAGGGATCCGAGGCGGCGGAGCTCCTGTTTAAGGAGCCAGGGGGCGGAGTTTTCGGCCTCGCTCTTGAGGGAGTTGGAGCAGACGAGTTCGGCCATGCGGTCCGTCTGGTGGGCGGAGGTGGAGCGGGCGGGCCGCATTTCGTAGAGGTCGACGGGGATACCGGCCCGGGCGAGTTGCCAAGCGGCTTCGGACCCGGCGAGGCCGGCGCCGAGAACAGTAACAGAGGGGCTCACTAGTTCATTGTAACGACGCCTTCGGTGCGGAGAAGGCCATGTTTTTCCATGCGGTAGATGAGGGTTTTGCGGGAGATGTCGAGGTAACGGGCGGCCTGGCTCTGGTTCCAGTCGAATTTTTCGAGGGCGCGGCGGATGAGTTCCTTTTCAACGGCTTCGAGGGAGATGCCGGTATCGGGCATGTCGACCTGCATGGCGTTCGAGCGAGGGGAGACGGCGGTGAGGGCGGGGGGCAGCTCGCTGAGCCTGACCTCGGGACCGTGGGCAAGGACGGTGATGCGCTCCATGATGTTTTCAAGTTCGCGAATGTTGCCGGGCCAGCGGTAGGAGGAGAAGTAGGGCATTAGGGAGGCGGGGAGTTGGAGATCGGGGCGGTTGTTTTTCTGGCGAGCGCGATCGAAGAAGAACTCGACGAGGAGGGGGACATCCTCGGCGCGTTCGCGGAGGGAGGGGAGTTCGAGGGGGATGACGGCGAGGCGGTAGTAGAGATCCTCGCGGAAGGCGCCGTCCTCCACCATGTTCTGGATGTTGCGATGGGTGGCGGCGACGATGCGGACATCGACTTTGACGGGGGCGGCGCCGCCGAGTTTGTCGACCTCGCGTTCCTGGATGACGCGGAGGAGCTTGACTTGGAGGTCGGCGGGCATTTCGCCGATCTCGTCAAGGAAGAGGGTGCCGCCGTCGGCCATTTCAATGCGGCCTTTTTTGTGGGCGATGGCGCCGGTGAAGGCGCCCTTGGTGTGGCCGAAGAGTTCGCTTTCGAGCAGGTCGCGAGGGATGGCGCCGCAGTTGATGGCGACGAAGGGCTTGGCGGCGCGGGGGCTGTTGAAGTGGAGGGCCTTGGCGAGGAGTTCCTTGCCGGTGCCGGTTTCGCCGTGGATGAGGACAGTGGCGTCGGACTGGGCGGCGCGGGCGGCGACATCGAGGACGTGGAGGAGCCTGGGGGAGTGGCCGAGGATGTTTTCGAAACCAAACTTATTGGAGACGCTGATGCGGAGATTGCCGACCTCCTCACGGAGACGGGCGGTTTCGAGGGCTCGGGAAACGGCGAGCATGAGTTCCTCGCCGTCGACAGGTTTGGTGAGGTAGTCGTAGGCGCCGCCCTTCATGGCCTCGACGGCGGTTTCGACGGTGCCGAAGGCGGTGAGGACGATGACGGCGGTTGAGGGGAACTGGGTCTTGATGTGTTTGAGGACATCGAGACCGGAGACGCCGGGAAGCATGAGGTCGGTGAGAACGAGATCGAACGGTTCGCGTTCAAGAAGGGCGAGGCCTTCCTCACCGGAGGCGGCACAGACGACGCGAAAGCCGTTGTGGTCCATGCGAAGCTGCATGATGCGGCGGAGGCTGGGATCGTCTTCGACGACGAGGATGGAAGCGTTCATACGGGACGGGACTCCTGCGCGAGAGGGATGCGAATGACAAAGCGGGCGCCGCGGGGGGAGTTGGCGAGGACTTCGATTTCGCCGCGGTGGCCTTCGATGATCTGGCGAGTGACCGGGAGGCCGAGGCCGGTGCCGTCAGGCTTGGTGGTGAAGAAGGGTTCAAAGAGGCGGTCGCGAATCTCGGCGGCGACGCCGGGGCCCTGGTCACTTACTTCGATGACTGCGCCGGCGGGAGAGGTGTGAGATTCGACG
Source organism: uncultured Solibacteraceae bacterium (assembly GCA_964632345.1). Lineage (GTDB taxonomy): Bacteria > Acidobacteriota > Terriglobia > Bryobacterales > Bryobacteraceae. Next base: position 15,384 of record CAZWDD010000056.1, read on the forward strand.
AGAATTTCGCCGGGCTGATCGGCGGCCTGGACGGCGTTGAGGCAGAGGTTGAGAAGGACCTGGCGGATCTGCTCGGCGTCACATTCAACGGGAGCGGAGGGTGGATGGACGACGGAGCGGAGCGTGAGATCCTTCTTGGCGGCCTGCACTTGAACGAGGCGGGTGACGGAGTCGATGACGGGGCCGAGTTCGGTGGGGCTGAAGGCAGGACGGCGGGGGCGGGCATAATCGAGCAGTTCGGTCAGGAGGCGGTTGAGCCGTTTGGACTCCTTCTGCAGGATGCCGACGAGCTCCTCTCGGAGAGCGGGGACGAGATGATCGGAGCGGAGGAGATCGGAGGCTCCTTCAATGGCGGCGAGGGGTGTGCGGATTTCGTGGGCGAGGCCGGCGGCGAGCTGACCGATGGCGGAGAGGCGTTCCGCCTGTTTCCAGTGCTCGACGTTCTGTTGAAGCTTTTCGTAGGCGGCGGTGCGTTCGGCGGTGGTCTGACGGAGGAGTTCGGTTTTGTGGCGTTCGCGGTCGGCAAGGTAGCCGAGGAGGGAGCCGATGAGGAGCAGGTCGATCGCCTCGCCGGCCTGATCGGTAGTGAGTTGGAAGGGGAAGGGAGCGTAGGAGAGGGTGGCGAGGATAGCGACGAGGATGCCGCCACGCCAGCCGAACCAGAAGGCGGCGATGACGGGCGGGAGGAAGAAGAGATATTGAAAGAGTTTGCGCCAGATGGAGTTGGGATCGGCGGAGAGATGATAGGCGAGAGCGATGGCGGCAAGGCTGGCGCCGACCGCAAGGATTTTCGCAATCCGCTCTTTTTCCATCTCTTCTATTGTGGGCTGCCGCAGAGCCGGATGGTGCTGGACCCTTTCAGGCAGCGTGCCGTAAAGGGGGCAGTCCACGGCGGAAGCGGGCGAGGGCGCGACAGGCTTTTCTGTAAGAAGTTCCATGGCCGGAGATAGCGATCTGGGTGAAGCGGCCGCAGTCGCGAAGGGTAAGGACAGCGAGGGCGGCGGAGGGGTTGGCGGCGTTGGCCCAGTGGTGAAGCGCGACGGGGTCAAAGACGGAAATGCACCGTAAATCAGGGATTTGCGGGCCCATAGAGGTCCGCAGGTCGAAGGCGGCGTCCCACTCGGAAGCGGTTTCCAAGCCTTCGGCGGCGAGGGCAAGCCGGAGCGCCTGAAGAGCATTCGGAAAAGGCAGAGCAACGGGGATCGACATGTGCATGGAGGTGCACGCATGGGGCCATTCGGTTTGGCACGCGGCTTGCAGTGAAGGAGGTGCCAGCAACCGCTGGAACATCAAACCGACTGAGGACCAAACCATGAAACTCTTTATGATTCTGACGACTTCCGCGATGCTGACGGTGGCTCTGGGAGCCGAGCCGGCGACGACGGGCAGCGGGAGCAGCCCGATGAAGATGGTCAGCGAGAAGGCGCTAGCCGTGCAGAAGGAAGCACTGGCGATTGAAGGGATTTTGAAAATGAAGTCGCCGGACCTGGCGATGGTGGCCGAGCGGGCCGGGACGTTGGACAAGCACGTCGCGGAGATGCAGGCAGCAATGTCCGGCGTGGAAGCCGTGGGAGAAGCGGCGAAGATCAAGGCATCGGTCGACGTGTTGAAGGTGTTGACAGAGAACAAGGCGAAGCAACTGGCCGAGGCAGACGCTGCCGAACGTGGCCGGTTCCGCGCAACAGCCAAGAACATCGCGATGAGGGCGGAGCAGATCCGCAAGACGTCGCAGAAGATCGGCGGCTGAAACAGATTTCCAACCTGCGATAAACACTCCAATTCGAGCCAGTTGTTCCCCACTACAGGCCGGAGGCGCCGCGAAGCGCAGCCGGCCTACTTTTTTGCGAGGAGTTCGTGGAACTGGCGGCCGCAATAGCCGTCGGTCATGCCTGCGATGTACTCACAGATGACGAAGTGCGGCTCGCGAGACTGGACCTGATGGCGGTAGGGCTCCGGGAGGCGGGCGGGGTCGGCGAGGAAGAAGCGGAAGAGGCCGGCGATCATCTGGACGGAGCGTTCGCGATCGGCATTCAACTCGGGAGAGAGGTAGACGCGCTGGCGGAGAAAGCGTTTGAGTTCGAGGCAGGTTTTGCGGGCGTCTGGGAGGAGGCAGGCGAGGCGGGAGGGGTGGCGGCGGACATCGTCGACGGACTGGACGCCGGCGGCGCGGCAGGCGGCGGCGGTGCCTTCGACGAAGCCGGAGACGAGAAGGTCGATCAGTTGACGGAGTGCTTCGTAGAACTGGACGCGGGGGGGAGCGCCGGGGTACATGGAGAGGGCGGTATCGAAGATGTCGTCCCAGGCGGGGACGGCTTTGGCGAGTTCGTCGAGGGTGAAGAATTCGCCCTGCCAGGCATCGTCGAGATCGGCGGTGGAGTAGGCGATTTCGTCGGCGAGATCGATGAGTTGGGCTTCGATGGGGGGACGGAGATGGGGCAGGTACTCGTCGAGATCCGGGTTCTGGCCGGGAGTGAGATCGCGGGAGTGTTTGACGATGCCTTCGCGAAGCTCGAAGGTTAGGTTGAGGCCGGGGAAGCGGGCGTAGCGCTGCTCGAAGTTTTCGACGATGCGGAGGGCGTGGAGATTGTGATCGAAAGAAGCGCCGAAGGCGGCCATCTGGCGGGAGAGTTCCTCTTCGCCGGAGTGGGCGAAGGGGGGATGGCCAATGTCGTGGACGAGGGCGAGGGCTTCGGTGAGATCGGGATCGACGCCGAGAGCGAGGGCGACGGTGCGGGCCATCTGGGAGACTTCGATGGAGTGGGTAAGGCGGTTGCGGAAGTGGTCGGAGAGGCCGGGAGTGAAGACCTGCGTCTTGTTTTCGAGGCGGCGGAAGGCGCGGGTATGGATGACGCGGTCGCGGTCGCGCTGGAAGTCGTTGCGGTAGGGGTGGCGAAGCTCCGGGAAGCGGCGGCCCCGGGACATCTCAGGCCAGAGGCGGAGATGAGCGAGGGGTCCGTCGGGTTCGCCGGAGCGGGTCACGGAGGCTACTTCTGCGCGCCGGGGTTTGTGTCGCCGTAGGCAGTGATGGCCCAGCGGCTGACAGCGGTGCGGGTGCTCAACTGACGGAGGGGTTCCAGAATCTTCTTGGCCTCATCCGGCTTGGTGCGGGAGAGGACCTTGGCGAGTTCGATCTGGGCGTTTTCCTTGGAGACGAGAGTGGTGGGGTTGGCGATGAGGTGGCGGAGATGGGGCTCGGCCTGGTCCGGCTTGCCGGTCTGCGCGTAGAGCTGCGCAAGGGAGAAGCGGGCGAGGGCGGCGTACTCAGAGGAGCCCTTCTCGACAACGACCTTCCATTCCTTTTCGGCTTCGGCGAACTTGCCCTGGTCCGCATAGGTGATGGCGATGAAGTGGTGACCCATGGCGGCTTCGTCGCTGGAAGGGTACTTGTTGATGATGTCGGTGAAGGACTTGATGATGGCCTGGTCCTTTTCGGCCTGGGTGGGGAAGCTCCGGATGAAGGGGCTGGAACCCGGGCCGACGGCGGCCTGCTGGTTCTGGAGGGCGTCGCGGAGAGCGGTCTGGCGCTCGGCGGCCTGTTTATCGGAGTACCACCACCAGCCGAGGCCGGCGGCGACGACGGCAAGGGCAATGCCGGCGTACATCGTCAACTGCGACTTGTGCTTGGCGGCGTAGTCGAGAGAGTGCGTTACTTCCTCGACGAACACGTCATGTTTGAGCTGTTCTCGTTCTTGCTTGTCCACAACTATCCCAAACTAGCTAGGATAGCACGGCGGGAGGAAGAAGGCACGGTTTCAGGCGCGCCTATTCCATCCCGCCGTTCGCGGCGCGGGAGTGGAGGGAGTCCGGGATGCCGAGGGGCGTCAGGTTGCGATGGATGGCGAACTTGACGAGGCCGGCGACGTCGTGAATATCGAGCTTGCGCATCATGCTGGCGCGATAGGTGTCGATGGTTTTGGGGCTGACGGCGAGGCGGGCGGCGATTTCCTTGGCGCGAAGGCCTTCGACGAGCATGGTGAAGACCTGGTGTTCGCGGGCGGAGAGGGATTCGATGGGGTCCTCATCGACGCGGCGTCCGCGAGCGGAGGAGAAGATCTTTTCGACCTCGACGGAGGGGGAGATGTAGACGCCGCCTTCGCGGACCTGGCGGAGCGCGTCGAACAACTGCTGGGCGGAGCCGGACTTGAGAACAAAGCCCTGGGCGCCGTAGCGGAGCGCCTCGATGACGGTCTTGCGGTCCGAGCGGGAGGACATGAGGACGACACGGGTCTCCTCGACCGTGTCACGAACCTGGCGAAGCAGTTCGAGGGTGTGGATTTCGGGAAGATCGAGATCAAAGAGAGCAACGTCCGGGCGGAGTTCCCGCACCTGGCGAAGCGCGGAGGCGCCATCGGCACAAGCGGCCACCACCTGAAAGTCTCCGCGGTGCACGCAGAGAGTAGCGAGAGCCTCGCGCATGAGCGGAAGGGGTTCCGCGATGAGCAATCGAATCTTCTTACCGTTATCCATGGTCCGTCAACACCCTTTCAACGGCGCCTGTTACCGGGCGCCAACAATAAGGGAGTGGACGAAAGCGGAAAAAAATCTCAGGAGAAGCTGCGAACGGCTTTGGCTTCGTCGTCGTGGATTTCGAAGACGGTGTAGAGCTTGGTGATCTGGAGCAGATCGTGGACGCGCTTGGTGAGGTTGAGCAGCTTCAACTGTCCGCCCTGACCGGTAACGGTGGTGAAGCTGGAGACGAGTTCCCCGATGCCGGAGGAATCGATATAGCTGACCTCGCCGAGATTGATGAGGATCTTTTTGTTGCCGGCGCCAAGGAGGTTCCGGACCTGATCGCGCAGCATGGCCGCGCCCTCGCCGAGAGTCAATTTGCCGGCGGCATCCACCACGGTGACATCGCCAACCTGTCGAGTTGTAATCGTCGCACTCACGCTCGTTCTCCTAAGTTAGTCCGCAATCCCGTATTTTACCAGCGTCACTTCCGCGCCGCCGTTGCTGGTGCGACGGACGGTGAACTCATCAACAAAGGCCTGGATGAGGAGCAGGCCGCGGCCGCTGCCGCGGAGCAGGTTCTCGCCCTCGGTCGGGTCTGGAACGTGGTTCAGGTCGAAACCCTCGCCCTGATCGGCGATGGTGATGCGAAGGGATCCGGGCCTGGAGTCGAGAACCAGGTGAACCTTCTTGTCGCCACTGTACTTGTTGCCGTGGACGACGGCATTGACCATGGCTTCGCGAACAGCGAGGCCGAGATCCATGCAGGCATCCTCATCGAGGCCGATCTGTTTGGCGGCGTCGACGCACAGGGATTCTGCGCTGTCCACGCTTTCGAGATTGGACTCGAGCAAGGTATCGAGGGTTCCCGGCATGACTTGGTAAAAGGGTATCAAACCCGGGGACGCGGCACCACGGGGCGGAGGCGGCGCTTCCGGGGCAACGGGGAAACATGCTAGCCTGCCATTTCATACCGTGAACGCACTTCTGGCCATCCTGAACGTCTTTTTCAACCCCGCGGAGACCGTGCGGCGGATCCGGGGCAACAACATGGCGTGGGTGGCGCCGGTGGCGCTGGGCGGGATCGCGACGTCGATTTACAACTACTGGCTGCCACGGGTGACGATGCAGGCGGTGCGGAACGACCCGCCGGCGGGATTTGACGCAGCGAAGCTGGACGCACTGGTCGGGTCAATGGAATCGATGGCGCGATTCAGCACGATTGCCGGACCGATCATGTTCGCGATGATGGTGATGATCGGTAGCGTGCTGGTTTTCGCGATGTGCGTGATGCTGAAGGTCAACGTCCGGTTTCCGGACCTGTACAACCTGATGGCGCATGTGGGGTTGATCAACGCACTGCAGACGATGGCGCACCTGGCGGTGATCCGGGGCAAGGGCGCGGCGGTGGTGATGAAAGACCTGGAGCCGCAGTTCGGGCTGGGGAGCATCCTGGCTCCGGACGCTCCGCGGCTGGTCTACGGGCTGGCGACGTTTTTCAGCGGGTTCACGCTATGGCACATCGGGATATTGGCGTTGGGGTTTGCGGCATTGTCCGGAATTTCCAAGGCGCGGGCATTCTTCGTGACATCGCCGAGTTGGGTGATCGGCCTGCTCTACAGCCTGATTGTGTCGCTGACGCGGCGGATCTAGTACGCCTTGTTGCCAGCGATCCAGGTCTGCTCCACCGAGCGGGTGTTCCTGATGTTCTCGAGCGGGTTGCGGCCGAGGACGACGAAATCGGCCCATTTGCCGCGTTCGAGAGTGCCGAGATCCTTGTTGACCTTGAGGAACTCGGCGGAGCTCTTCGTGGCAGATCCGAGGATCTGAGCGGGCGTCAGTCCGGCATCGGCCATGAACTCCATTTCCAGGTGCTCGAAGTAGCCGGGGAAGCGGGCGGGGGGACCGGTGTCGGTGCCAAAACCGAATTTGACGCCGGCATCGGCGATCTTCTTCAGGTTGCCCTTGGCGATTTCGATGAACTCGGTCTCGTAGCGCGGCCAGTGGGGGTCGGCGGCGGCCATGCGCTTGTGGTAGGCGGAGGACTTGATGACGTTGCGGTCGGCTGGATCGACGGAGCGGACGAACCAGGGATCGTCGGACCAGGCGGCACCTTTGGCGTAGGTGAAAACGGAGAATTCGCGGGTGAGCGTAGCGGCGGAGAGCCAGGCGCCCTTCTGTTTCATGAGGCGGAGGAGTTCATCGTCAACCGGCACGTCGCGCACGGAGTGGCCGAGGCCGTGGAGCCCGGCGTTGACGAGGTGCTTGGCGTCGGCGAGGTAGAAGATGTGGGCGGAGGTGGGGATACCGTATTTCTTGCCTTCCCGAATGATGGCGGCGGAGAGGTTGTTAGGTATTTTGACATCCTTGCCGAGGTGGTCATCGACCCAGATTTTGAGCATGTCCACTTTGAGGCCGGCCTCGGTCTTCACCGCATCCATCACCTCCTGCTCGGTGGTCACTTCGTAGGGAACGCCCTTCATGCCGGGCGCGGCGGTGGGGTAGCCATTCTTGCCGGTGAAGCCGCGGCCGGCGGTGAAGATGCGGGTTAGGGATGGCCGGCCGGCGCGCTGTTCGTTGCGCATGTCAAAGATGAGGCGTTGATCGCTGCCCATGCTGAGGACCGCGGTGACGCCGTTTTTGGCGTAGACGCGCAACTGGTCGTTCACATTTTCACGGGTAAAATTTTTCGGGTCCTGGACGAGGCCCTTGGTGTTGCCGAGGTGGCAGTGGAGGTTGAACAGGCCGGGAATGACGAACTTTCCGGCGAGTTCGACCACTTCCGGACGGCCGGCCGGAAGCTTCATTCCCTTCTTCGGTCCGATGTAGGAGATGCGGCCATCGGTGACGACCATGGCGGCATCGGCAACCGGCGCCTTGCCGGTGCCGTCGATTAAAGTGAACCCCTGAAAGACCCGCGTTTCGGCCAGCAACGTGGCGGCCGCGAAGAAGAGAAGTGACATTCGGCAACGCATGGCAAAGGAGTGTATCATGCATGGTTCATTAAGGTTCTTTTTTATGATCTTGAAAAGTTACGCGATTCTCGGAGCGGCGGTGTGGATGGCCGTGCTGGCAGGGTGTTCGAAGAGTGGGCCTGAGAGTGGCACTGTGGCGGCGAAGGCGGAACCGCCCTCGGTAGCGGTGGCGGCGGTGGTGAGAGAAGATCTGGCGAACGATACGGTATTGTCGGCAGAATTCCGGCCGCAGCAGGAGATCGACCTGCACGCGAAGGTGGCCGGTTATCTGAAGGCGATCCATGTGGACGTGGGGGACCGGGCAAGGGAAGGCCAACTGCTGGCGGAACTGGAGATTCCGGAGATGCGGCAGGAGTTGGCGCA
>CAZWDD010000057.1:0-23145 GCA_964632345.1 uncultured Solibacteraceae bacterium
AGAACGGGGGCGCCGATTATAAGCGCGACACGGGCGAGGGCCTGTACCGGCGGAGCGTGTACACGTTCTGGCGGCGGACGTCGCCACCGCCGTTTATGGCGGCGTTCGATTCAGCGCTGCGGGAGAGCTGCACGGTGCGCGAGGGGCGGACGAACACCCCGCTGCAGGCGCTGCACCTGATGAACGATGAGCAGTTTGTGGAGGCGGCGCGGGTGCTGGCGGAGCGGGTGATCCGTGAAGCGGGGCCAGACGCGGGAGCGCGGACGCGGCGGATGTTTGCGCGGGTGCTGGCGCGGGAGCCGCGGGAGACGGAGATGGCCACGATGCGCCAGATGCTGGCGTATGCGATGGACCGGTACCGGAGCAAGCCGCAGGATGCCGAGGCGCTGTTGCGGATGGGGGATTCGCCGCGGGACAAGTCGATTGACGCGGCCGAACATGCCGCGTGGACGACGATCGCGAGCCTGGTGCTGAACCTGGACGCGACGGTGACGAAGGAATAAGCAGGATGCAGACACGCCGGAATTTTTTGTCATTGGCCGCCGCGCACTCGCTGCTGGGGGCGGAGGGGAACGCGCTGCCGCATTTCGCGCCGAAGGCGAAGCGGGTGATCTATCTGTTCATGTATGGGGGGCCGTCGCAGATTGATCTGTTCGACCACAAGCCGCGGCTGGAGGAGTTGCACGGGACGGATCTGCCGCCATCGGTGCGGCAGGGGCAGCGGTTGACGGCGATGACGGCGACGCAGACGCGGTTTCCGCTGGCGAAATCGATCTACAAGTTTGCGCGGCACGGGCAGTCAGGCGCGTGGGTGAGCGAGTTGATGCCGCATACGGCGAAGGTGGTGGACAAGCTGTGCTTCCTGAAGTCGATGCACACGGAGCAGATCAACCATGACCCGGGCATCACGTTTCTGCAGACGGGATTTCAGCTGGCGGGGCGGCCGTCGATCGGGGCGTGGCTCTCCTACGGGTTGGGGAGCGAGAACAAGGACTTGCCGGCGTATGTGGTGATGGCGTCGGCGGGGTCGAAGCTGGGGGATCAACCGCTGGCGGACCGCGTGTGGGGGAGCGGATTTCTGCCGTCGAGCTATCAGGGGGTGAAGTTCCGGTCGGCGAGCGATCCGGTGCTGCATCTGTCGAATCCGGAAGGGATCGACCGGGAGATGCGGCGGCGGTACCTGGACGGGCTGGCGGCGATGAACCGGGACCAGCAGGACGTGACGGGCGACCCGGAGGTGGCGGCGCGGATTGCGCAGTATGAGATGGCTTACCGGATGCAGGAGTCGGTGCCGGAGCTGACCGACCTATCGAAGGAGCCGGCGCATGTGGTGGACCGGTACGGGCCGGACGCAAGGAAGCCGGGAAGCTTCGCGTTTCACTGCCTGCTGGCGCGGCGGATGGCGGAGCGGGGGGTGCGATTTGTGCAGCTGTTCCACCGGGGATGGGATCAGCACCGTTCGCTGCCGGTGGCGCTGCCGAACCAGTGCCGGGCGACGGACCAACCGGCGGCGGCGCTGGTAGCGGATTTGGCCGAGCGGGGGATGCTGGAGGACACGCTGGTGGTGTGGGGCGGGGAGTTCGGGCGGACGGTGTATTGCCAGGGGCCGCTGACGGCGGCCGAGTATGGGCGCGATCATCATCCGCGCTGCTACACGATGTGGATGGCGGGCGGGGGCATCAAGCCGGGAATAACGCACGGGGCGACGGACGAGTTCAGCTACAACGTGACGGAGGACCCGGTGCATGTGCACGATCTGCACGCGACGATGCTGCATTGCCTTGGGATCGACCACACGCGGCTGACGTTCAAGTTCCAGGGGCGGCACTACCGGTTGACGGACGTGCACGGGAAAGTGGTGAAGCAGATCCTGGTGTAAGGATCAGTCCTTGCCGGCGAGGACCTTGATGAGCGTCATGCAGATGGCGCCGACGGCAGCCGAGGCGGGGATGGTCAAGACCCATGCCCAGACGATGTTGGTGGCCAGGCCCCAGCGAACGGCCTTGAGACGGTGAATGGAGCCGACGCCCGCGATGGAACCCGCGATGACGTGGGTCGTGGAAACGGGCATGTGCAGATAGGTGGGGAAGAGGATGGAGATGGCAGCGGCCGTTTCGGCGCAGAAGCCGCCGCGGGGCTTGAGGCGGGTCAGGCGGGCGCCCATGGTGCGGACGATGCGCCAGCCGCCGCTCATGGTGCCGAGGGCGATGGCGATATAGGCGGCCCAGATGACGGGGGTGGGGACGACGAAGGTGTCGAGGTAGCCGGCGGTGACCAGGACGCTGGTGATGATGCCCATGGTTTTCTGCGCGTCGTTGGCGCCGTGGGAGAAGCTGAAGATGGCGGAGGAGGCAAGCTGAAGCCAGCGGAACCAGCGGTCCACCTTGGAGGGGACGGTGTGGCGGAATATCCAGTGGACGGCCACCATGAGGAGGTAGGCGAGGGTCATGCCGAGCACGGGGGCGATGACAATGAAGGCGACGGTGCGAACCCAGCCGCTGATGACGAGGGCTTCAAAGACGTGGCTGACGCCCATGGTGAGGGCTACCTTGCCCATGGCGGCGCCGGCATACCCGCCTAGCAGTGCGTGGCTGGAGGAGGTGGGCAGGCCCCACCACCAGGTGAGTAGATCCCAGACGATGGCGCCGAGGAGTCCGGCGAGAATGACGTATGGGGTGACGACCTTGAGGTCCACCATGCCCTTGCCGACAGTGGTGGCGACGCCGGTATCGAGGAAGAAGACGGCGCAGAGGTTCCAGAAGCCGGCCCAGACAACGGCGTGCACGGGGCTGAGGACGCGCGTGGCGACGACGGTGGCGATGGAGTTGGCCGCGTCGTGGAAGCCGTTGATGTAGTCAAAGGCGAGCGCTACGGCAATGATCAGAGCGACGAGTATAAAGGTCGAATCCATGCGGCAGTCGTTACTAGCTGTTCTTCACAACCACATTCTGAAGAACATCGGAAACGTCTTCGCAGGAGTCCACGGTCCATTCCAGAATGTCGTAGATCTCCTTGAGCTTGATGATGAGGATGGGGTTGGACTCATCCTCGAAGAGATCGACAACGGCCTGGCGGACGATCTTATCCACCTGGTCTTCGAGGCGATTAATTTCGATGCAGTGATCGACGATCTCGCGGTTCTTGTCGAGGACGGCGACGGCGGCCTTGACCTCGGTGACGGTGTCGACGAGGAACTTGCAGATGTCGATGACGGGGGCGGGGATGGGGTCGATTTTGTAGGAGACGATGCAGTGAGCCGCCTCCTCCATGCCGTCCATGATGTCATCGAGATGGCTGCAGAGGCGCTGGATGTCTTCCGGGTCGAGCGGGGTGATGAAGGTCTGGTTGAGGCGTTTGAAGACCTCGTGGAGGATCTCATCGCACTCGTGCTCGTACTGTTGAATACGGGGCTCGATCAGTTTCAGATGGGCATTGCCGGTCTGAACGCCTTCGAGGAGGACTCCCGCAGCGGTCTGCAGCAGCCGGGTCTGGGTGTTCAACAGTTCAAAGAACTTTTCTTCGCGGGGCAGAATTCTCATGTTGCCTCGATCTCACAACCTGGGTATCGACGAATCCCTTTGAGCCGGCTCAGTTCAGTGTCGCAGAGCGAATTTACATGCCGCAACCACAAGATGGTTACAACTCCATGACAACGGGGAAAAGCTCAGCGGACGGGGGCGTGGCGCTGGGAGCGCGGCCACCGGCATCGGCGGGCAGATAGCGAGGGTCCAGAAGACGTTCCGGATCGATATTGCCCATGGCCGATAAGAGATTTTCTTTCAGGTAGGGATGCTCCTTCTCTAATTCACCGAAAATATCGCGGAGGGTGCGCCGGACGGTGCCCGTTTTCTGCGAGCAGCCGCAGGGGATGACCGGAGCGGCGAGTGCGCCAGCATAGTTCCGGGTGATCTCCTCCGTAACAAAAACAAGGGGACGGATCAGCCGGAAGTCCTTCTTGGCCGACCACGTGACGGCGGGAAGCGCGCTGAGGCGTCCCGTATACATTGCATTGCGCAGCAGGGACTCGCAGAAGTCATCTGCGGTATGGCCGAGCGCGATGACGTTGGCGTTCATCTGCTTTGCGATCTCATAGACCGCTCGCCGGCGGAACCTGCTGCACATGTCGCAGCCATGGTCAGGCTGCTCATCGATAAGGCGGAAACTGGGTTCGTCCCGCACGTAGAGCCACTCGACGCCGCGCTCCTTCAGGTAGTCACCGAAGGGGGCGATGGGCGCGAGGAACTTGCCCTGTTCGACGGTAAAGGCACAGACTTCAAAACGGATGGGCGCGCGTTTCTGGAGCAGCAGAAGCGCTTCAAGGAGAGTGACGGAGTCTTTTCCGCCCGACAAACCCACGGCCACGCGATCCCCATCCCGGATCATATCGAAACGCTCGATCGCCTGACCCACTTTTCTCAGCAGCGTTTTTTCGAGATCCACTCCATTCAGTTTACTATTTCCCCTATGGACCGTAGAGAATTTCTGATGACGCTGCCGGCGGTGGCGGCCCCCGTTGCCCGGCAGAGGCGGCTGCTGCTGAACGAGGACTCGAACCATTTCTTTGCCAGCCGTGCGGGGAAGCGGCTGACGGCAAAGGAGGTTACGGCGTTCGTGGACCAGTATGCGGATACGAATGTGGGGGATCTGCTGTTCAACGTGAACGCGATGCGGGCGGGGTTTCCGTCGAAGACAAGAACGTCGTTCACGGACGGCTACGACCCGAAGGGCCCGGACAATCAGGAAATGTTTGCGTCGGTAGGGGCGGCGGAGGCGAAGTTCGCGCGGGCGTGGGTACACCTGGCGTGGGAGTTGCAGCAGGAGAGGATCGACGTCTACGGGCTGTGGCTGCAGCGGGCGCGGGAGAGGCGGATTGGCGCGTGGGTATCGGTGCGGATGAACGATCTGCACAACGTGGATGACGAGCGGCACTACCTGCACAGCGCGTTCTGGAAGGCGCACCCGGAGCTGCGGCGGGTGCCGTACCGGAATGAGCAGCGGGACCGGGCGCTGGACTATCTGCGGCCGGAGGTGCGGGAGCACAATCTGTCGTTTATCCGGGAGATTGCGGAGCGTTACCGGTTCGACGGGATGGAACTGGACTGGATGCGGTTCGGGTTTCACTTTGCGCCGGGGCGGGAGGCCGAGGGGGCGGCGGTGTTGACGGCGTTCCACCGGGAGGTGCGGAAGATACTGGGTCCGAAGCGGCGGGTGGCGGTTCGGGTGCCATCGCGGCCGGAGACGTCGAGGCGGCTGGGGATGGATGCGGTGCGATGGGCGCGGGAGGGGCTGGTGGACATCGTCACGGTGACGAACTTCTGGCGGACGGTGGACAACGACATGGCGGTGGCGGTGTGGCGGGATCTGCTGCCGGCGCGGGTGACGCTGTGCGCGGGGTTGGAGCTGGGGCTGAACGCGTTTCCGGGTTCCACGGCGGCGGGCGGGCGGCCGTTTCAGACGAACTCGATTGAGACGGTGCGCGGGTCGGCGGCGGCGTACCTGGCGCAGGGGGCGGACCGCATCTACCTGTTCAACTACATGGACAGCCAGACGGCGATGGACGACAACTCGACGTATCCGCAACTGCTGCGGGAGACGGGCGACGCGAACGCGATGCGGGGGAAGGCGCGGCGGCATGTGGTGACGTATCAGGACACGTGGGCGCCGGGCGAGAAGCCGGCGCACAAGCTGCCGGTGGAGACGGAGGCGGGGCGGTGGTTCACGATCCGGCAGCCGGTGAGCGGGGACAGCCGGGCGTATAAGGCGGCGGTGCGGTTGGGCGTGCGCGGGGCGGATGCGTCGGCGTGGGAGGTGCGGTGCAACGGGGCGGCGGCGAAGTTTGCGGGGGTGGAGAACGGAGTGAAGCCTGGGCCGGATACGCCGCTGTACCGGTTCGCGACGCCGCTGGAAGGAGCCGAGGCGGTGGTGGATGTGCGGGCCGGGGGCGCGGGGCGAGTGGAGTGGGTGGAGGTGCTGCTGGAGCCGTAGGGGCGGCTACTGCTGGGTGTAGAGAATGAGATTCTGCGTGGCGGCGCCGATGCAGGCGATGTCGAGCTTGCGGTCGCCGTTGAGGTCGGCGACGGCGCAGGCGGCGGCGGAGACATCGCCTTCGCTGAGCACCTGGCGGATCCAGCGGCCACCCTCTTCGTAGTAGATGAAGACGCCACGCTTGCCGCCGCGGAAGCCGGCGATGACCTCCTGTTTGCCATCGCGGTTGAGGTCGGCGGTGACGATGGTGTGGCCGTCGGTGAGCGAGTCGTCGATGACGGTCGGCTGCCATTCGCCGCGGGCGCGGCGGTAGATAACGGCCCGGTGGCCATGCCAGGGTTCGATGGCGGCCAGGAAGCGGACGCCGCGGAGGGAGCCGACGGCGACATCGGAGCTGCCGGATTTGGGCCATGGGGCGGGATCGCCGTCGCTGATCTTTTCGCGTTTCCAGGTGCCGTCGCGCTGGGCGAGATTGACGTGGAGGCCGCGGAAGCTGGCGGTGAGAACGTCGTCGCGGCCATCGCGATTCCAGTCATGGATGTAGATGCCGTGGACGACGCCTTCGTCGTCGGAGGTGATCATTTGCCGGTGCCAGTCGCCGGGGCGGTAGGCGGCCAGCGGCGTGTGGTCGCGGTATTCGGGAGCGACGGCGGAGGCGCCGGTGAGCGGGGCGTTGATGAAGAGGCCATTGGCGGCGCGGATGCGGTGGGAGGTGGTGAGACGGTCGATTTCGCGGATATTCCAGGGCTTAGTGACGTCATCGCCGCGGGTGAGTAGGCTGACGATGCCGGCGGAGCGGGCGGCCTCATTTTCGAAGGCATGGGCGACGAGGAACTCCGGGACGCGGTCGCCATCGATATCCATGGGCCAGGTGTTGATCATGCGTTTGAGGCCGGTGGCCAGGACATGGCGTTCCCAATTGGGCGCCTGGAACCAGAGCAGATCGGTCATGCCGGAGCCGAGGGCGACGAGGTCGAGCTTGCCATCGGCATCGACATCGACGGGGACCACCTGATAGCCGCCGCGGAGATCGGCCGCCAGCGTTCGCGCCTCGAAGCGGGCGAAGCGGGTCTGCGCGAGGGCGGACAGCGCGCAGAACAGAGTCAGGATGAGTCGCGGCATGGGGGCTCCATATAGAATGGTTGTTTTATGGCAATTCTGACAACTGTGGTGGGCAGCTATCCCACTCCGCAATGGCTTTTCGGTAACACGTCGCGCGGTGCGCTGCGGGACGCGATCATGGTGGTGCTGAAGACGCAGGAGCTGGCCGGAATCGACGTGGTGGCCGACGGCGAGTTGAACCGCTTTGATCCGAGCCATCCGGAGACGAACGGCATGATCGACTACTTTATCAGCCGCATGTCGGGGATCCGGACGCGGTTTTCGATCTCCGACATCGACGAGTTCCGCGCGGACGCGCAGTTGACGTATCGCACGGATCCGGCCGGAATCGTGCATGAGGCGGTGGGCGACGGGGTGTTGAACCTGGCGCGGGATTATGACTTCACGCGCACGCTGACGGCGCGGCAGTTGAAGTTCACCTGCACGGGCCCCCACATGTTGACGAAGGTGTTGACGGACCGGTTCTACAAAGACCGCGGGGAGCTGTGCATGGCGATTGCGCAGGTGTTGCGGCGGCAGATGGAGCGGATTGACGCGGAAGTGATTCAGATCGACGAAGCCAACATCAGCGGCCATCCGGAGGACCGGGAGTGGGCGCTGCCGGCGATCAATCATGTGCTGGACGGGATTCGCGGGAAGCGCGGCGTGCACATCTGCTTCGGCAACTACGGCGGGCAGTCCGTGCAGAAGGGCTTCTGGAAGGACCTGATGCCGTTCATGAACGGGCTGCATTGCGACCATCTGATTCTGGAGTTCGCGCGGCGCGGCTATGACGAGCTGGATGCGTTCCGCGAACTGGACCCGAAGATCGGGCTGGGGTTGAGCGTGGTCGACATCAAGGACAACGGGATTGAATCACCGGACCTGATTGCGGCGCGGATTGAACATGCGCAGAAGGTGCTGGGGCCGGGGCGGATTCCGTTCGTGCATCCGGACTGCGGATTCTGGATGTTGCAGCGCAGCGTGGCCGACGGGAAGATGCGCGCGCTGGTGCGCGGCCGCGATCTGTTTGAAGGAAAATCGTAACCATGCGCACCCTTCCGCTTCTGTCCGCCTTTGTCCTGACGCTCGCCGCGCAGCCGGAGAGCAAGCATCTGCAGAACGTGAAGCAGTTGACCCATGGCGGGCAGAACGCGGAGGCGTACTGGTCACCGGACGGGAAGCGGCTGGTGTTTCAATCGACGCGGGAGCCGTATCCGTGTGACCAGATCTTCGTGATGAACGCCGATGGCAGCGGGCAGCGCCTTGTATCGACGGGGAAGGGGCGCACGACCTGCGCCTACTTTCTGAAGGACAACAAGCACATCGTCTACGGGTCAACGCATGAGGCCGGCGATGCGTGCCCGCCGCCGCCGGACCGCAGCAAGGGCTACCTGTGGGGCGTGTTTCCGGGTTACGACATCTATCTGGCGACGGAGGAGGGCAAGATCGTCAAGAAGCTGACGACGATGCCGGGCTACGATGCCGAGGCGACGGTGAACTTCCGCACGGGGCGGATTATCTACACGTCGTTGGAATCCGGAGACCTGGACCTGTGGAGCATGAAGCCGGACGGAACGGATAAGAAGCAGTTGACCGATGCGCGGGGCTACGACGGCGGGGCCGTGTATTCGCGCGATGGGCGGCAGATTGTGTGGCGGGCGAATCACCCGCAGACGCCGGAATCGATGGCGCGCTACACCGAGTTGCTGAAGGAGAATCTGACGGCGCCAATGAAGATGGAGCTATTCGTTTCCGGCGCGGACGGGAAGAACCGGCGGCAGATTACGAGCAACAACTGCGCGAACTTCGCGCCGACGTTTACGCCCGATGGGAAGCGCATTGTGTTCTCGTCGAACATGCACAAGTGCGACGGGCGGGACTTTGAGTTGTACATCGTCAATACCGACGGCACGGGGCTGCGGCAGATCACGAACTTCGGCGGATTCACGTCGTTCCCGGAGTTTTCGCCGGACGGAAAGACGCTGGTGTTTTCGAGTTCGCTGAACGCCAAGAGCCGCTACGAGTTCAACATCTTCACGGCCAGCTGGGCGGAGTAGCTAGCCGCGCCAGCAGAGCGAGAAGAGCTTGATCTGGATGTTGGTTTTCTTGGGCAGGATGGTCACGGTCTGGAACTGCTCATTGAGCGTGTCGAACTGTGCGGCCATGGCGTTGACCTCGTCCTGAAACTGCTGTTCGAGGTCGGCCTTCTGCTGGAGGATGGCCTGTAGGTTCTCCTCGGCGCGGGCGACGTCCTGGCCTTCGCGTGCGGAGCGGTTCATGGAGCGGGCGGCGGTGCCGACGCCGGACATGGCGGACTTGGTCATGAAGCCGCGGCCCATGATGGCGCCGAGGACGGAGGTGGCAATGGACAGGCCGGTCTGGACCTTGGCCTGCTTGGCCTCCTGCTGCTGTTTTTCCACCATCTGCTGGGCCTTGCGGGCGCGGTCGTCGAGGGTGGCGAGTTTGGGGCCGTACTTCTGCCGGAGCGTGGTGACGGCACTGTCGCGCGCCTCATGGGCGGCGGTGGTGAGGCGAACGCGGAAGTCGCGTTCGGACTCGCCGGGCTGGGAGACGGCCTTGAGGTTGACGCTCTGCAGGAGTTCGAGTTTCTGGTTGGCGAACAGCCAGGTGGCGAACTCGCGGCTCCAGGTGGTGTAGGAGGCGGTCTTGCTGGCGGAGGCGGGGAGGGGGCCGAAGGTGGAGTCCGGGACCGGCTCGCTTTCCAGGTCGCGGGGGTCGATGTCGACCTCTTCGCCCTGCTCCCAATTAACGTTCACCGGGCCGTTTTCGAGCAGGGTGCAGAACTTCACCTCGCGGGTGAAGTCCACCTTGGTTTTCGTGTCGGTGAAGCGGACCTGCGCGATGCCGAAGAGAACGGGTTCATAGTTGACGCCGCTGGTGGCGCGGGCGGGGAAGAAGTGTTGCTCAATGTTGGGCGGGAGGACTGGGCGTGCGGCGCCGATAACTTCTGCGGCGCGTTTCGGAGCCGCGGAAGGGGCGGCGGCGTCGGGGGCGGGGAGCGCCTGCTTCTTGGCGTCCATCAGGGTGCGGATCTGCGCGCGGGTGAGCGGGCCGCTGAGGTAGGACAGCGCCCAGCGGGTTTCAAACACCTCAAGTGCGCCGCGGTGCACGTTGCTCATGAGGAAGACGCGGCTCTTGAGCGTGGAGAGAAGCGTGTCGAGGGCGGCGCGGTCTGCCGAGCCGCCGGCCGCGGCGGCCGCACCCTCGAGGCCTTCGATGAGGCGGGCTTTGTCGCGTTCGGTCTGCAGGCGGCCGATGAGCCAGGTGCCGCAGTTGGAAAGGCCCTTGTAGTCGAGATCGACGGGGTTCTGGGTGGCGAGCACGACGCCGACGCCGAAGGCGCGGGCCTGCTTGAGCAGGGTCAACAGCGGCTGCTTGGAGGGGGGATTGGAAACGGGCGGGAAGTAGCCGAAGATTTCGTCCATGTAGACGAGCGCGCGGAGACTGGAGGTGCCGGGCTGCGTGCGCATCCAGGAGACGACCTGGTTGAGCAGCAGGGAGACAAAGAACATGCGCTCGGAATCACTCAGATGGGCGATGGAGAAGATGGAGTGGCGGGGCCGGCCCTGCGGCGTGTAGAGCAGGGAGGCGATGTCCATCGGGTCGCCTTCAAGCCAGGCCTCGAAGCCGGGCGAGGCGAGCAGGTTGTTTAGCGCGATAGCAAGGGCGAAGCGGTCCTTGGAAGGGAAGAAGGCTTCCACTTCGAGGACGCCGATGCGGGTGACGGGGGGCTTTTGGATCTGTTGAATGAGGGTGGCGAGATCGAGGTCGTTGCCGTTCATCCAGGCGGTTTCGATGAGCTTGCTGATGAGGATGTGCTCGCGCGACTGGATGGGGTCGGCGTTGATGTTCATGAGGGCGAGCAGGGCGGTGGCGGTGGATTGAATCCGGTCGCGCATGGCCTCGCGGTCCTCGCGCATCTCCTCCGGCGGCGCGCCGAAGGAGCGGAGAACGGAGACGGGGAAACCGGCCGAGGAGCCGGGGGTGTAGATGGTGAAGTCGGCCGCGTCGCGCAGCATGCGGATACGGTCGCCGTCCTGTCCCCAACCGGCAAGGCCCTGCTTCCAGCGGCTGGCGGTCTCCTCGGCGAACTGGTCGCGCGATAGGCCCTTCTTGCGCGCCTCTTCTTCGTTGACCCAGGGCGCGAAGTCGGTTGGGGAGAGGGAGGGGAAGTTGAGCAGAAGGTTGGACAGGTCGCCCTTGGGGTCGATGATGAGGGCGGGGATTCCGTCGATGGCGGCTTCCTCCAGAAGTCCAACGCACAGGCCGGTCTTGCCGCTGCCGGTCATGCCGACACAGACGGCGTGCGTCACGAGGTCCTTGGAGTCGAGCAGCAACAGGCCATCTTCGGTGCGGCCGAGATAGAAGAGGCCAAGTTTTTCGAAATCCTGCATAGGCACTAGTCTACAATCGCGAATATGGAACTGAAAGGGAAGAAAGTCGCGATTCTGGTGGACCAGATGTACCAGGAGATGGAGGTCTGGGTGCCGCTGTACCGGCTGCAGGAGGCCGGCGTGGAGACCATCACGGTGGGCGCGGAGGCGGGCAAGACGTATCCGAGCAAGCTGGGCTATCCGTGCACGGCGCAGAAGTCCTACAGCGAGGTGAGCGCGGACGATTTCGACGGCATTGTGGTGCCGGGCGGCTTTGCGCCCGATCATATCCGGCGGCATCCGAAGGCGAATCAACTGGTGGCCGATATCAACGCGCAGGGCAAACTGGTAGCGGCGATCTGCCATGGGCCGTGGGTGCTGTGCTCGGCGCACGGGATGCTGAAAGGGCGGAAGGCGACGAGCTTTTTTGCAATCAAGGACGACGTGGTGAACGCGGGCGCCGAGTGGTCCGATGCCGAGGTGGTGGTGGACGGCAATCTGGTCACTTCGCGCAAACCGGAGGATCTGCCGGCGTTCTGCGTGGCGTGTATCGAAGTGTTGAAGAAGTAGAATCGAAGCTATATGTTCCGCATTCCGGCACTGTTGCTGGCTGCGCCATTGTTATGCGCGCAGGACGGCGCGACGCGCGACAACTGGCCGCACTATGGCGGGCAGACCAGTGCGTGGCGCTACAGCGGGCTGGAGCAGGTGAACGCGGCGAACGTGGCGAGCCTGGTTCCGGTGTGGTCCTTTCAGACGGGCGACAGCGAAGGCGGGCTGCAGGCGACGCCGATCGTAGTGGACGGCGTGATGTACCTGTCGACTTCGCGGAATCGCGTGTTCGCGATTGACGCGGCGACGGGGCGGGAGCTGTGGAGCTACTACTACGAGTTGCCGAAGGGCTTCACGATCTTCTACGGGCCGTGGAACCGGGGCGTGGCGGTGGCCGATGGGCGCGTGTTCGTGGGAACGCTGGACAACCATCTGGTGGCGCTGGACGCGAAGGGCGGCCGCGAGTTGTGGCGGGTGAACATTGAAGACGCCACGCAGTGCGGCTGCAACATCACGGGCGCGCCACTGGTGGTGAAGGGGAAGGTGATCGTCGGCGTGACGGGCGGGGACTCGGCGCATCGCGGGTACGTGAATGCGTTCGACGCGAAGACGGGCCGGCACCTGTGGCGGTTCTGGACCATACCGGGGCCGGGCGAAAAGGGCCACGAGACGTGGACGGGCGACAGCTGGAAGTTCGGCGGCGGAGCGACGTGGATGACCGGGTCCTACGACGCGGAGTTGAACCTCACCTACTGGAGCGTGGGCAATCCGGCGGCCGATTTCTGGGGCGGGAACCGGAAGGGCGACAATCTGTACACGGACTCCGTGGTGGCGCTCGACGTGGATACGGGGAAGTTGAAGTGGCACCATCAGCAGGTGCCGCACGACGTGTGGGACTGGGACACGGCGTATGAGAACGTGCTGCTGGACCTGCCGGTGAATGGGCGGGTGCGGAAGCTGCTGCTCAATGTGAACAAGGGCGGCTACACGTTCGTGGTGGACCGGACGAATGGAGAGTTTATCGCCGCCTGGCCGTTGGTGAAGAACCTGAACTGGATCACCGGGATTGGGCCGAAGGGGGAGCTGCTGGGGCGGAATGAGCCGGTGGTCGGCCGGTCGAAAATCATCTGCCCGTCGATTGGCGGGGGCCGGAGCTGGAACCAGGGGGCATGGTCGCCGAGGACGGGGATGTTCTACACGACGGGCATTGAATGGTGCGAAGAGGTGGTGGCGGTGCCGGAGACGCCGAAGGAGGGGCAGGTGTACTTCGGGGGCACGTTCAAGCTGACGCGGAAGCCGCTGAAGGGGGACGCGGGCGGGCACCTGGGGGCCTACGATGCGGTATCGGGCAAGCGGGCGTGGGTGTATGAATACAAGTACCCGCTGCTGGCCTCGGTGCTGGCGACGGCGGGCGATGTGATTTTCACGGGCGATGCCGAAGGCTACTTCTTCGCGCTGGATGCGCGGACGGGGAAGAAGCTGTGGCAGTTCCAGACCGGGTCCGGACACCGCGGCGGGCCGGTGACGTATGCGGTGAACGGGCGGCAGTACGTGGCGACGCCGAGCGGATGGGGGTCGGCGCTGGCCGGGCTGTTGCCGCAGATCTGGCCGGAGACGGAGCGGCTGCGAAACGGGTCCACGATGTTTGTGTTCGCGCTGCCGGAGGCGGCGAAATGAGGGCCTGGCTGGCGGTTGTGATGCTGCCCGCCGCGATGGCGCAAACGGGCGCCCCGCTGGGGACGGCGGCGTCCGTCGCGCGCGGGGACAAGCTGTTCGCCCAGGGTTGCGCTGTCGGCTACTGCCATGGGGCGGGCGGGTCCGCGGCGCGGAGCCAGCGCCTGCGCGGGCGCACGTTTGAGCGGGAGTATCTGATCCGGGTGATCCGGGACGGGATCCCGAACACGGCAATGCCGGCGTGGGGAGACCGGCTGACGGACGCCGACATTCGCGACATTGCCGACTACATCCAGAGCCTGGCCAACGCGCCGGCGGCCGTAGAGACGGGCCCGGCGCCGGCGGGCGCGCCGCTGCCGGAGGGTGCGGAGAAGGTGGTGGAGATACCGGAGGAGCACCGGCGGGGACGGGAGCAGTTCTTCGACCTGACGCGGGAGTCGCGCTGCTCGGTGTGCCACCGGATGGGGGGCATCGGGGTTGCGGTGGGGCCGGATGTAACCAAGGTGTCGGCGTTGAAAGCGCCCGACGCAGCGCAAGTGTTGCGCTACGGAAGGCCGCGCACGGTGCGGACGATTGTGCGGAAGGATGGGGAGCGGTTCCCGGGCGTGATTGTGTCGCGGACGGCGGCGCTGCTGCGGGTGTACGACCTGACTTCCACCCCGCCGGTGCTGCGCAGCATGCCGGCGGAGGAGGTGGGCTCCATTCTGCGTGGGGCGAACTGGCGGCACGCGGGCGCCGTACGCAGCTATACGAACGACGATCTGCAGGCCGTCTGGAACTACGTCCGCTTTGCGGCGGAAGCCAAGTAGAGCGCATGGCGGAACCTTGCATCGCGGTTGCGGGATTGACGAAGAGCTACGGCCCGGTGGAGGCGGTGCGGGGCATCGACTTTACGGTGGAGCAGGGCGAGGTGTTCGGACTGCTGGGGCCGAACGGGGCGGGGAAGACGACGACGGTGGAGATCCTCGAGGGGCTGCGGGAGCGGACCTCGGGCGAAGTGCGCGTGCTGGGCTATGACCCGGCGGCGGATACCAATGCGCTGAAGGAGCGCATCGGAGTGTGCCTGCAGGCGACGAATCTGCCGGATAAAATCCGCCTGCACGAGGCGATGCGGCTGTTCGGTTCGTTCTACTCGCGGACGGTGAATCCGGACGAGCTGCTGGCGCGGCTGCAACTTGCCGAGAAGCGCGATGCCTTCTACAGTTCGCTCTCCGGCGGCCAGAAGCAGCGGCTGGCGCTGGCGCTGGCGATGATCAACGATCCGCAACTGCTGTTTCTGGACGAGCCGACCACGGGGCTGGACCCGCAGGTGCGGCTGGAGATTCACAAGCTGATCCTGGAGCTGCGCGACCGCAACCGGAGCATTGTGCTGACGACCCATTACATTGAAGAGGCCGAGCGGCTGTGCGACCGGGTGGCGATTGTGGACCGGGGAAAGGTGATCGCCATCGGGACGCCGCGGGATCTGGTGGCCTCGACGTTCGGATCGTCGCGGATCGAGATCCGGCTGGCATCGCCGCTGCCGGCGGGCGCCGCGGCGCCGGAGGCCGAGGGCACGAAGACGCATCTGTCTGCGGACCGCACGTTTCTGGCGGTGACGGCGGAGAAGCCGGCGCGGTCGATTGTGGAACTGGTGAAGTGGGTGGATCAGCAAGGGCTGGAACTGGCCGATATTCACCTGAAGCGCCCGACGCTGGAAGACGTGTTCCTGGAGCTGACGGGCCGGAGCCTGCGGGACTGAGATGCGGCCCTACCTGACCAACATTGCAATTACACTGCGGCTGATGTCGCGCGACCGGATGGCGCTTTTCTTCGGCTATGTGTTTCCGCTGATCTTCTTCTTCCTGTTCGCGCAGATGATGTCGGCCGGGCAGGGGACGGGGCTGGCCAAGCAGGTGGTGACGAGCGTGCTGATCTTCGGCGTGCTGGGCAACGGCTTCTTCGGGGCGGGCATGCGGGCGGTGTCGGACCGGGAGCAGAACATCCTGCGGCGGTTCAAGGTGGCGCCGACGAACGCGGCGCCGCTGTTGATCGGCTGGCTGGTGACGGGGTGGATCAACTACCTGCCGTCAGCGCTGTTTCTGATCGCGCTCGGACACTTCGGCTACCAGATGCCGTGGCCGGAGCGGCCGTTCACACTGTTCGTGTTCCTGAGCGTGGCGGTGCTGGCGTTCCGGTCGCTGGGGCTCATCATCGCCTCGGTGGTGAACTCGATGCAGGAGAGCCAGATCCTGGTGCAGCTGTGCTATCTGCCAATGCTGTTTCTGAGCGGAGCGACGTTCCCGGTGAGTGCGATGCCGGGGTGGGTGCAGATCGTATCGCAGTTCATCCCGTCGTCGCATCTGTATGCGGGGCTGCAGGCGATCCTGCTGCGGCAGGAGGGGCTGGGGTCGCAATGGAAGAGTCTGCTGGCGCTGGCGGTGACGCTGGGCGTGGGGATGCTGCTGTCGGTGAAGCTGTTCCGGTGGGAAAAGGAAGAGAAGGTAAAGCCATCGGCGAAGCTGTGGGTGGTGGCGGCGCTGGCGCCGTTTCTGGTGTTGGGCGTGTATCAGGCCTACAGCCGGGAGAGTCTGAATCAGGCGAAGGTTCTGCAGCGGGAGGTGCAGCGGAGCCGGACGGTGTTGATCCGGGATGCGCGGCTGTTCCTCGGCGATGGGCGCGTGGTGGAGCGGGGCGGGCTGTTGATCCGCGATGGGCGGATTGCGCAGGTGTTCGAAGGGGACTCGCCTGACCCGAAGCAGTTGCAGGCCGAGCCGGTGGAGGGCAGCGGGAAGACGCTGCTGCCGGGGCTGATTGATGCCGCGGTGTCGCTGGAGCAGCCGGGCGGGGTGCCGGCGGGCGATCCGCGGGGGCTGCTGGAGTGGAACCATGTCGCCTATCTCTACAGCGGAGTGACGATGGTGCGGGCCTCCGGTGCGGCGTCGCCGCAGCTGACGCAGCTGGCCGGGAAGGTGCTGGCCGGGGAGCGGCTGGGGAGCGAGATTCTGTTCGGGGAGCCGGCCGCGGGCAGTGTGGTCTCCCTGCTGGCGGCGCTGGAGGCGGAGACGAATCCGCGGGCCGAACTGCTGGAGCGCAGCCTGGTGCAACAGGTGGCGGCGCGCGGCCTGCTGGACCGGACGCGGCCGCTGGTGGCGAAGGCGGCAGGTTCCCCGGAGGCGCTGCGGATGCGGATGGCGGAGCTGACGGCGATGGGTGAGCGGGTGGTGGCGGGGTCCGGCGCGGGGCGGATGTTCGTGGTGCACGGGCCGGGTATCCATCGGGAACTGGCGCTGCTGGTGGAGGCGGGGTTGACGCCGTCGCAGGCTCTGCAGGCGGCAACGGGGCGGGCGGCGCGTGCGATGGGAGTGCCCGGGCGCGCGGGCCTGCTGCGGCCGGGGCTGGCGGCGGACCTGCTGCTGGTGGATGGCAACCCGCTTCGTGATATCACGGATACGGAGCGCATCTCGGCCGTCTTCTTCCGCGGCGAGCGGGTTGCGCGCACCGAACTGTTCGAAGAAGAGGAGTAGCCGGCATGATGGATCGACGAGAGTTTCTGGCCGCGGGCCTGGCGGCGGCGATTGCCTCCAAGGCGGACGCAGCGCCGGCGGCGGCAACGGGCGAGTGGCGCAACCGGCAGACTGGGGTGGCGTACCGCCAACTGGGCCGCACGGGCTACATGATCTCGGAAGTGGTGATGGGCGGGAACCTGATCAGTCCGGTGAATTATGAGCATGTGTTGAGCGCGATCGACCGCGGGCTGAACTATCTCGACACCGCACCGGCCTACGGCAACACGCTCAGCGAGCAGGGCTACGCGAAAGTGCTGCGGGCGCGGAAGCGCGACCAGTTCTTCCTGAATTCGAAGATCAGCTTGTGGGACCTGAACCGGACGAAGCTGTTTCAGGACATCTTCGCGTCGCTGCCGGAGGCGAAGCAGAAGCAGTTGCGGACGAAGGCGCTCGATGAGATTGCGCGGCGGAAGACGGATGCGCCGGAGTATCTGGTGAACTACTTTCCGTCGCAGCGCGGGGAGTTGGACGGGGCGGTGCTGGCGGATGTGATGGAGAAGGAGTACGGGCGGCGCATCGACCGGAAGAAGAACTACAAGGAGCTGATCTTGAAGTCGGTGGATGAGTCGCTGGCGCGGTTGGGGACGGATCATCTGGATCTGCTGATGTGCCCGCATGGGGCGAGCACGCCGTCGGAGCTGACGAACTATCCGGAGATCTTCGAGGCGTTCGAGGTGCTGAAGAAGGCGGGCAAGGCGCGGCAGTTCGGCGCTTCGGCGCACACCGATCCGGCGGGGGTCCTGGATGCGGCGGCCCGGAGCGGGCACTATGCGGCGGCGATGGTGGCCTACAACATCGTGAACCACGCGCGGACGGGGGCGGCGGTGGAGCGGGCGCGGAAGGCGGGCCTCGGCGTGATTGCGATGAAGGTGGCGCGGCCCATCTTCGGCGGACGGCCCAACCAGACGGATACGCCGGAGCGGATTGCGCTGATCGAGAACGCGATGCCGGGCCCGCTGAAGCGGCAGATGAAGGCGTACGTATGGGCGCTGCGGAACCCGCACCTGAGCGGCGTGATCTCCGAGATGGGCACGCAGACGATTGTGGATGACAACCTGCCGCTGGCCGCGGCGAAGGGGAACTGAATGCGCCGCGTCTACTGGTGGGTGCTGGCCGCCGCGGCGGTTGCCGTGGTGTCGCAGCCGGTGTGGAAGAGGATAGTTGGCAGGCAGGCCGACGGTTCGTACCTGCTGCCGACGGGCCAGGTGGTGCGGCCGCTGGGCCGGACGGTGGAGGTGAATGACCGGCCGCTGGGGATTGCCATGTCGCCGGATGGGCGGCAGGCGGCGGTGGTGACGGGGTCGAACTTTGCCGCGCGCGCGGTGCACGTGATCGATTTGGCCTCGGCGACGCTGGCGCAGACGCTGCCGGTGGCCGACAGCTTCACTGGTGCTGCGTTTACGGCAGATGGCAATACGCTGTATGTGGGCGGCGGGTCGTCGAACGCGGTGCATGTGTTCACGCGGAAGGCGGGCGCGCCGTTTGCGGCCGATGGGTCCATTCCGCTGCCGGGCAGCGCTCCGAGCGGCCTGGTGCTGAGTCCGGACGGGCAACACCTGTTTGTGGCCTGCAACCTGCGGCACGCGGTGGCGCGCATCACGCTGGCGACGCGCAAGATTGATTTCTGGCCCACGGGGAACTATCCGTACACGGTGGCGATCGCCAAAGGGAAGCTGTTCGTCTCCAACTGGGGCGGGCGGAAGGCGCGGCCCGGCGACACGACCGATGGGATTCATCCCGTGGTGGTCGACAAGCGGACGGGCATTCCAAACTCCGGGACTGTTTCGGTGTTCGATGTGGCGACGGGCAGCGCGCTTGCCGAGTTGGAGGTGGGGCTGCACCCGAGCGCGCTGGCGCTTTCGCCGGACGCCGGGAAGCTCTACGTGGCCAATGCGAACTCCGATACGGTGGCGCAGGTGGACACGGCGAAGCTGGCGGTGGACCGGGCGATCGCGGTGCCGCTGTATCGGAAGGCGCCGCTCGGCAGTTCGCCGAACGCGCTGGCGGTGCATCCGGATGGCCGGACGCTGTTTGTGGCGAACGGGGCGAACAATGCGGTGGCAGTGGTGGACCTGCCGCGGGGACAGGTGAAGGGCTTTCTGCCGGCGGGTTGGTATCCGTCGGCGGTGGCGCTGAGCCTGGACAAGCAGCAGTTGCTGGTGGCCAACGGCTATGGCTTCGGCTCGGTGGCGCCGGCGAAGGGCGCGGGGCGGAGTTACAAGGATCGAGCGGGGGTGGTGTCGCTGGTGCCGTTGACGGAGTTGAACCACCTGGCGCGGCACACGGCGCAGGTGCTGGCGGACAATCACGCGCCTGGCGCGGCGCCGGCGGCGAAGGGACAGACGCCGAAGCCGATTGAGCATGTGATCTACGTGATCAAGGAAAACCGGACGTATGACCAGGTGTTCGGCGACGTGGCCAGCGGGAACGGCGATGCGTCGCTGGCGATCTTCGGGCGGGAGGTGACGCCGAATCATCATGCGCTGGCCGAGCAGTTTGTGCTGCTCGACAACTTCTACCAGCCGGCGGACCAATCGGCGCTGGGCCACCGCTGGTGCACGCAGGGCTATGCGAGCGACTGGGTGACGAAGTACGGCAACGGCAGGAACGACCAGAACCCGATGCTGTTCGCGCCCACTGATTTTATCTGGGATCACGCGCGGAAGCACGGCGTGAGTGTGCGCGCGTTCGGCGAACGCGGGCTGAATACGATCACGCCATCGAGCGCCACCTGGAGCGATATCTACGCCGATTGGAAGAACGGGACGAACAAGGTGTCGATTGCGCCGCGGGCGGTGATTGTGGGCCTGCGGGAGGTGTATTCGTCGAAAGTGCCGGCCTATGAACTGCGCGTGCCGGACCAGGTACGGGTGGACCGGTTCCTGGAGGAGTTCGGGGCGGCCGAGAAGGCTGGCACGGTGCCGAAGCTGATGGTGCTGCTACTGTCGCAGGACCACACGGCGGGGACGAGTCCGGGATTCCCGACGCCGCGGGCGATGATGGCGGATAACGATCTGGCGCTGGGGCGGCTGGTGGAGTCCGTCTCAAAGTCTTCGTTGTGGCCGCGGACGGCGATCTTCGTGGTGGAGGACGATTCGCAATCGGGGGTGGACCATGTGGACGGCCACCGCACGGTGGCGATGGTGATCAGCCCGTACACGCGGGGCCGGGGGACGGACAGCACGTTCTATACAACGATCAACTTCTACCGGACGATTGAGCAGATACTGGGACTGCCGCCGTCTAACCAGTTCGACATGGCGGCCGACCCGATGTTCACGGTGTTCCGGCAGCCGGCCGACGCGGGGCCGTACCGGGCGTTGACGCCCGGCGTTGCGCTGGACGAGATGAATCCGCCTTTGCGAGCGCTGGGCGGGCGGATGCTGGAGCTGGCGCGGGCGTCACAGGCAATGGATCTGGAGGAGCCGGACGTGGCGCCGGAGGGGCAGTTGAACGAGGCGATCTGGCACTCGGTGAAGGGGCCGGAGGTTCCTTACCCGGCGTTGCGCAGGAAGATGCGGTAGGTAAGCTCGAAGAAGGCCCACAAGGTAAGCAGCAGCGAGACGAGCGCGACGAGGCCCCAGAGCTTCTCCTTGGCGTCATCGACCCAGCGGGGCAGGCCGGCCAGATAGGCGACGGCAAAGCCTCCGGCGAGGCCGCCCAAGTGGGCGGCGTTATCGATCTGCGGCAGCAGGCCGCCCATGACGAAGCCGATGCCGGCGTTCATGAGGCACTGCGTCTGCAGGTGGCGCGCGATGGCGGACTTGCTGTGGATGCCGTAGGCGATGAGGGCGCCGAGGAGGCCGAAGATGCCGGCGCTGGCGCCGAGCGAGGGCACGCGCGGGGACCACATGCAGCTGAGGATGAAGCCGACGATGGTGGCGACGGTGTAGAGGGCGAACATGCGGCGGGTGCCGTAGATCTCCTCGACGATGGGGCCGATGTTGTACAGGCCCATCATGTTCATGAGGATATGGAAGAACTGGGTGTGGAGGTAGCCGGCGGTGATGAGGCGGTACCATTCGCCGCCGAGGATGCCGGGCAGCCACTTGGCGCCATACTGGGGCAGCATGCGGGAGCCGGAGACGGTGATGGCGACGAAGAGGGCGGCGTTGACGAGCAGGAGAAGGGCAACGGCCATTTTGCCGTTGGGCATGAGGCGGTCAGTGAACGAGGGGCCGCCGGCGCGGGGGCGGGCAGCGGTCATGGGCACGCCGCAATAGGGGCATTCGCTGGCGTTTGCGTTCATCATCGCCCGGCAATTCGGACAGAAGCGGCTGCTACTCACTTTCCCCAGTCTAACAGCGGTTGGCGAGCGGCCCCTCTGATAAAATGGGGAGTCCATGGCCGAAACCGAGCGCGAGCTGCGCCAACAAATCTGCGAGATCGGCCGTCTCATGTATCAAAAGGGATGGGTCGCCTCAAACGACGGCAACCTCAGCATCAAGCTGAGCGCGGACCGTTATCTGTGCACGCCGACCAACATCAGCAAGGGCATGATGACGCCGGACGATCTGATCATCGTCGATGCGAACGGGACGAAGGTGGAGGGGCGGCGGGAGCGGACGAGCGAGATCATGATGCACCTGACGATCTACGGGATGCGGCCGGACGTCGGGGCGGTGGTGCATGCGCATCCGCCGATATCGACGGGGTTCGCTGTTTCCGGGCGGCCGCTGAACCAGGCGATTCTGCCGGAGGTGGTGGTGATGCTGGGGTGCGTGCCGCTGGCCGATTACGGGCTGCCGGGGACACCGGCGCTGAGCGAGACGCTGAAGCCGTTCATTCCGAAGCATGACGCGATCCTGCTGGGCAACCACGGCGCGGTGTGCGCGGGGCAGCAGATCTGGCAGGCCTTTTTCCGGATGGAGACGCTGGAGCATGTGGCGCGGATTGCGCTGGTGGCGGAGCTGCTGGGCGGGCCGAAGCTGCTGCCGCGGGCGGAGGTGGACAAGCTGTTTGACGCGCGGACGCGCTACGGGGTGAAGTCCAACACGACGATGGAGCCAGGGTGTCCGATTACGGCCGATGACACCGGCGGAGACCGGATCACGGTGACGCGGGACGAACTGATCTCGCTGATCGAGGAAGCGGTGACGGCGCGGATGGGCCGGTGACCGGCGGACGGTTTCGACATACGTTAGGATTCTGGAGAAGACATGGGCGAAGCACTCGGAATGATTGAGACGCGCGGGCTGGTGGCGATGATCGAGGCCGCCGACGCGATGGTGAAGTCCGCCAAGGTGACGGTAGTGGGTTGGGAGCGGATCGGGTCGGGATACGTGACGGTGATTGTGCGGGGCGACGTGGCGGCGGTGCGGGCGGCGACCGATGCGGGAGCAGCGGCAGCGCGGCGCGTGGGCGAACTGGTATCGGTGCATGTGATTCCGCGTCCGCATGGCGGGCTGGAGGGCGTGCTGCCGATCGGCAAGGCGAACGGAAAATGATCCTCGCGCGCGTTGTGGGCACGATTGTCGCCACCCGGAAGGACCCGCGGCTGGACGGGCGGAAGCTGCTGATCTGCAAGCCGGTGACGCCGGAGGGGAAGGACGAATCCGGCTACGTGGTGGCGGTGGATACGGTGAGCGCGGGATTCCGGGAGACGGTGATTCTGGTGAGCGGGTCTAGCGCGCGGATGGCGGACGGGTGCAAGGACAAGCCGGTGGATACGGCGATTATCGGCATTGTCGATTCGGTATCGATCGACGAAGGAAGCAAGGGTTCGTAGCGCATGTATCTGGGGCGAGTCATCGGCCGGGTGTGGTCCACGGTGAAGGATCCGGGGCTGGCCTCGCAGCGGCTGCTGCTGGTGCAGCCGTTGACGCCGGAGGGGCGGCCGACTGGGCGGCGGCTGGTGGTGGTGGACGCGGTGGCGGCGGGAGCGGGGG
>CAZWDD010000058.1:0-10758 GCA_964632345.1 uncultured Solibacteraceae bacterium
GGAGCGATCCGGGATGCGGGATTCGACATCGCGTTCGAGAATGCCTTTGCCGAGGTGCTGCGCGCCGGCGGCGCGGCCGGCGGCCCACTCGCTTTCTTCACGGACATCGAGGAGGGTATGGGGTGTGCCGGCCGAGGAGAGGGCGCCGTACTGCTCGACGGTCAACTCACTGACGCGGGTGCGGGTCTCTTCGACGAGAGCCCGGAATCCAGGAGTGTGCTGCACGGGAGCCTCCGGGGGTGGTGTTCAGGCGCGTTCGCGGCGGATGCGGGCGCCGAGTCCGGCGAGTTTGCTTTCGATGCGTTCGTAGCCGCGGTCCATATGATAAACGCGGTCGACGATGGTTTGGCCCTCGGCGACGAGGGCGGCGAGGACGAGGGAGGCGCTGGCGCGGAGGTCCGAGGCCATGACATGGGCGCCGGTAAGGGGCCGCGGGCCGGCGACGATGGCCTGGCGCCCATCGATCCGGATACTGGCGCCCATACGGGCCAGTTCGGGCGCGTGCATGAACCGGTTTTCAAAGATGCGTTCGGAGACGATGGCGATGCCGTCGGCCTGCGTCATGAGGGACATGTACTGTGCCTGTAGGTCGGTGGCGAAGCCGGGATGTTCCTCGGTGACGATATCGACGCTGCGGAGCGGGCCGTTCCGGCGGATACGCAGGGATTCGGGGCCGGTTTCAGAGACCTCGACGCCGGCGGAGCGGAGCTTGGCGGTGAGCGCGGTGAGGTGTTCGGGAACGCAGCGGGTGATTTCGATATCGCCGCCGGTGATGGCGGCGCCGATGGCGAAGGTGCCGGCCTCGATGCGGTCGGCAATGATGGTGTGCTCGGCACCGTGGAGGGACCGGACGCCCTGAATGCGGATGGTGGAGGTGCCTGCGCCCTCAATGCGCGCGCCCATTTTCGTGAGTAGCGCTGCGAGGTCGACGACTTCGGGTTCGCGGGCGGCGTTGCTGATGATGGTCTCCCCTTCGGCGAGCACGGCGGCCATCAGAATATCTTCGGTACCGGTGACGGTGATGCGGTCAAAGTGAACGGGCCCGCCCTTCAATCCGTCGGGAGCGGTGGCTTCAATGTAGCCGTGTGTCTGTTCGATGGTTGCGCCGAGCTGTTCGAGGCCGCGCATGTGGAGGTCAATGGGGCGGGCGCCGATGGCGCAGCCGCCGGGCAGGGAGACGCGGGCACGGCGGAAGCGGCCGACCAGGGGGCCGAGTACGAGGCTGCTGGCCCGCATGGTCTTGACGACTTCGTAGGGCGCCTCGGGTTGGAGGGAGTCGACGGCGGTGACGGTGATGACGCCATCGCCGGCGTCGTCGATGCGGGCGCCCATGTGGAGCAGGAGGTCCATCATGGTCCGGATGTCCTTGACGCGCGGGATGCGGTGCAAGGTAACGGGCTCCCCGGTGAGCAGGCAGGCGGCCAGAACGGGGAGGGCGGAGTTCTTCGCGCCGCTTGCCTCCACCTGTCCATGCAGGCGGACACCGCCTTCGACAACGAATCTATCCATGCAGTACCTCGGCCAGGATCCCTTTCTTTTCAGCGAGTTTGGTGGCGGCTTCGGCGCGAGGGAGTCCGAGCCTGGCCATGACGATGGCTGTTCGAACGTCCTGGCCGGCGGCAGTGAACAATTCGGCCGCGCGGATCTCGTCGACGCCGCCTGCCTGCGCCACGATCCGGCGTGCCCGGTCCACCAGTTTCTGATTGCGCGGCTGGACGTTGACCATGAGGTTGCCGTAGGTGTGGCCGAGGCGGATCATCAGGCCGGTGCTGATCATATTCAATATTAACTTGGTCGCGGTGCCTGCCTTCATCCGGGTGGATCCGGTGATGACTTCCGGGCCAACGGGCGCCTCGATTGGGAATTCGGCGGCGCTGGCGAGCCGGCTGCCGGTGACGCAGACGAGGGCGGCGGTGAGCGCGCCGAGTTCGCGCGCCTTCTCGACGGCGCCGATGACGTAGGGGGTGCGACCGCTGGCGGCGATGCCGACCAGGGCGTCGCCGGGCCGGAATCCGCGGGCGAGGAGGTCCCTGACGCCAGCGGCGGGGTCATCCTCGGAGGCTTCGGTGGCGCGGCTGAGGGCTGGTTCCCCACCGGCGATGATGCCCTGCACGAGTTCGGGCGGGACGCCGAAGGTGGGAGGGCATTCGGAGGCGTCGAGCACGCCGAGGCGACCGCTGGTTCCGGCGCCTATATATATAAGATGGCCGCCGGTGCGGATCCGGTCGACGAGCTGGTCGAGAAAGGCGGCCAGTTGCGGGATCGCGACCGCGACGGCCGCGGGCACGGCGGCATCCTGCGCGTTGATCGTCTCCAGCAGGCGGCGCGTGCCCATCCGGTCAATGGCGGTTGTGGCTGGATTCCGCTGCTCCGTACTCAGTTCTCCAAGGCGTTCGGCACTCACTTTCTGAGGATCGCACGGCGGCGGGCAGATGCGAAACGAGGAAATAGTACCAGGGGCACAACGCACGGGCCACGGCGGCGGGGACTGGCTACCGTACATTGTGGGGGGCCAGCGACGGGACCTTGGTTCTAAGGTGAAGCCCTCATAAAGCTCTGCAAGCGCGGGGGTTGCGGCAGGTGGGGGACGCGAGCGAAGCGGGGCGTGGTAGGGCGGATTCGTTACAAATTCGCTAAAACGTTGATTTCAAAAGACGGCGATCGTTCTAATCTTAGGGACTGGAGTAGTAGTACTCACTGAGAAGTCCTAAAACGATTGCTTGACACCCTTTTTGTTCCATACGTATACTGTGGTGGTAATGGAGACAGTCGTATAACGCGTTTTACGGTTGCTTCAGAATCACAGGTTCGACCTTCGGAGGTTTTGTAAATGAAAAAGTTGTTTCTGACAGCAGCCCTAATGGCTGCTGCATCGATGAGTTCGTTTGGTGCTGCGTGTACCGACGGCTTGCTCTCCGCACAGATGTACGCCGGCGACGGTGGCATGTGCACACTCGGTAGCTGGACGCTGAGCACGTTTGGTATCGTTGCGCCCGACACGGTTGGGTTCGGCGGCACGATCGGGGCTGACGACCTTTATGTGGCGTTCAACACTTTCACGATGGGGAATGGCGCGGAAGCGTTTTCGGTGACTTTCTCCGACGCGGAAGGCGGCATCAACTACTTCACCGCTTCGAGCGGTGACCCCAACCAGACGGCGACGTGGAAGTCGATTTTCGTGATCGAGAGCGGCCCGGCCATCCAGACGATCATGTCGGAATGGGCGGACCCGAACGTCACGACCGGCGCTGGCGCTAATGGTAGCATCAGCCTGCAGAAGATCATCACGAACGCGTCTGATCCCGGCAACCCGACGCTGAACAGCGCGACGCTGCTGGCGGTTCCCGGCGTTCTGATCCCGGGCCTGTCGACCAACGTGAACATCCCGCTTCCGAATGCCATCACCCGCCTTGGCGTGGTTGACGTGGTGCAGATCCAGGGCGGCAACAACGGCACCTCGTCGTTCACGTCCTACACCAACACCTTTGCCGCCGCTGCTCCTCAGAACGACATTCCCGAACCGATGACCTTCGTCCTGATGGGCGCTGGCCTGGTGGGGATTGCCGCTCTGCGCCGCCGCAACGGTTAATACCAAACAGGATTAGCCTGACAGCGAACCGGCCAACCGAAAGGTTGGCCGGTTTTCTTTACTGGCCCAGGAGAAGCTGGAGATTGCTTGCGGCTCTGCCGGCGAGGGCGGCGTGCCGGTGCCGGAGTTGTTCCGAGTGGGCGCTCCGGTTGGCCACGGCGGCGGTGATGGCGGCAGCGAGTTCGTCACGATCCACTTCGTGAAGCGTTCCGCAGGGCGTGATACCGAGTTCGGCGCAGAGGCCTGCGATCTTGGGGGAGCGGCCGAGGTTGACGGGGACCGTGCCGGCCAGAACGGCCTCGACGCAGAAGTGGTAGCGCTGGCCGAGGGCAGCGGTGGCGTGGCGGAGGATGGCGATGGCTTCGGCGGGGGCGAAGTAGAGGTTGGGGATGAGGACGGACGGCGAGGACATGCGGGATTGCACGTACTCGGCGGCGGTACGGTCGAACCCAGGGTGGCGGCATTCGTTGCAGAAGAAGGCGACCTGCATTCCCTCGTGGCGATGCATGTGGTCCAGCACGGCGGCGATGGTGTCCCAGATCGGGAGGGTGGTTCCCTGGCCCTGCCAGAAGAGGTTGACGACGAGGAGCGGTTCGACGGTGCGGATGCCGAGCGACTGCAGGTAGCTGGCGGCCCAGTGGGAGAGGTCCGCGGGAGGCTGGTAGAGCCAGGCCCAGTCGGCGCCGACAACGATGCGGTCCTGCTCGACGCCGGCATCGAGGAGGGCCTGGCGCGAGGTCTCGTTGCGCACGCTCCAGGAACGGATGTGGCGGAAGTGATCGGCGAAGAGGCGGCGGCCTTCGGGGGTGATCAGGAAGTCGGCGCCGATGCCGGCAGCGTCGACCGGAAGGCCGAGATCGTGGAAGTGCTGGAGGCGGGGGGCGAGGAAGTCGAGGGGCCAGCCCCAGCCTTCGGCATCGGTGATGCAGGTGGTGCCGGCGAGGATGCCTGGGCGGTCGCGCCAGGGGGCCAGTTCGAAGCTGGCCGGGGGCAGGGAGATCGTCTCGTAGGAGAAGCGGGCGGGGTAGGGCTGGCGCTGGCGGACTGCGTTTTCGTGGAGGAAGACGTGGAGGTGAAAATCCTCCGGGAGAGCGTTCCAGAAGCCGTGCATCATCAACTCGTCGCCGATGTTGCCGGCTCCGGGACCATTGAAGATCTGAACTGCCGAGCGGGTGTTCATAAGAGAGCTGGAAATGGAATATACTACGGTATCCAATTTCACTAAGCAGGGGACCACGGGCTCGGCCAGCCGGTGCGCGCGTGTGTCCGCTCCAATGGAACGCCGCCATGCGACCGCCAGTCCTCCACACGTTCGAAAACTATGTATACGCCCAAGGGCGAGACCTCGTGGAGGAGCCGTCGCCGGCGTTTCCGCTGTTTCCTCCGGAGCGGCTGGAGCAGATGCTGGCCGAGCTGCGGGAGATGCTGCGGCGAGACCGGGAGGAGTTGCCGGCCGGGGCGCTGGAGGGGCCGGTGGCGGATGGGATCCGCCGTCACGTGGGGCAGTGGTTCCAGCGGATCGACTTTCCGGAGCACGGGATTTCGACGATGTCGGACCCGGCGTGGTGCATTCTGGACGAGGGGGGCGTGAACCGGCTGGGGCGGCATCTGACGAGCGAGGAGG
The DNA here is from genome assembly GCA_964632345.1 of uncultured Solibacteraceae bacterium. GTDB lineage: Bacteria > Acidobacteriota > Terriglobia > Bryobacterales > Bryobacteraceae. Next base: position 5,214 of record CAZWDD010000058.1, read on the forward strand.
CTTGTCTGCTGCGGCCGTGGCCGAAGTGGCTGTATCTGCGGCCGCTGCTGCCGGACGTGCGCGGCAAGTCGATTCTGGAGATCGGTTCGAATAACGGCTTTTTCCCTTTCCGTTTTGCGGAGTTGGGGGCGGCGCGTGTGACGGGGGTGGAGGTACAGAGGCGGAAGCATGAGGCGGCGGTGTGGGCCAACAGCGTGCTGGGATGGCGGACCATCGAGTTCCGGAACGCAGATTTTCTGGTGGACCTGTCGATAGAGCCGCACGACATTGTGTTTGCGTCGGAGGTGGTGAACCACATGCTGTGTCCGCTGTGGGCGATTGCGCGGCTGGTGACGCTGGCGCGGGAGATGCTGGTGCTGGACACGGGGGTGTTTGAAGCGGGCGAGCACGCGATGGAGTTGTCGACGGGTTGGACGCGGGATGGCGGGAACCTGCGCTTCCTGAGCTTCCACATCAGCGACGGGCTGCTATGTTCGTACCTGAAGCTGCTGGGGATTCATGCCAGCGAGATTGTGAAGTACGAGGAGAAGGGCGCCGAGCACACGCTGTATCTGATCGACACGCGGGGCGTGCAGGAGCGGCGGGCGCGCGGGGAGATTGTCGAGAATCTGCGGGACTCGCTGCTGATGAACCTGACGCTGCCGGATGGGAGGCGGGTGGAATCAGAAGCGAAAATAGATGAATTCGCTCTGCCGTAGGTTGAGGGCGGTTTCGCGGAGGAGCAGGAGGCAGAGGAAGAAGGCAACGCCGAGAGCGACGGCATGCCAGCGGCGGATGCGGCCCGTGAAGTGGGAGGGCTGGAGGAGAACGCCGAGCCAGAGGAGGCCGACGGCGGCGAGTTGCCAGGGGCCGCCGGGGAGGCCGCGGGGCGCCTCGGCGCCGAACAGGGCGAGCAGGTAGCGTCCGGCGGCGGGGAGCGATTCGGCGCGGAACGGGACCCATGCGATGAGGACGGCGAGGAGGGTGATGGCGCCTCCGGCGGCGTCGGAGAGGCGGCGACCGGTGGCTCGCCAGGCGTGGTTGACGACGAGGAAGAGGCCATGAAGGGCGCCCCAGATGGCAAAGTTCCAATGAGCGCCGTGCCAGATGCCGCCGAGCAGCATGGTGAGGAAGATGTTACCTAGCATGCGCGAGCGGTTGCGGTTTCCGGGGAGTTGGAACAGGAGGTAGTCGCGCAGGAAGGCGGAGAGGGTCATGTGCCAGCGCTGCCAGAACTCGATGATGCTGGTGGCGCGGTAGGGGCGGTCGAAGTTCTTCGGGAACCGGATGTGGAAGAGTTGGGCGAGGCCGTTGGCCATGTCGCAGTAGCCGGAGAAGTCGAAGTAGAGCTGGAGGGCGTAGGTGAGGAGGCCGAGCCAGGCTTCCGGGGCGGAGCCCGGGCCGGAGGGGCCGAAGGCGGAGTTGGCCCAGGGGGCGAGGGTATCGGCGATGGCCACCTTCTTCACCATGCCGATGGTGATGTGGACGAGGCCGCTGGCCCAAAGCCGGGGGTCCCAACGGGTGCTTTCCGGGGCGGCGAACTGGTCCATCATCTCCTTGTGGTGGAGGATGGGGCCGGCAATGGCGTGAGGAAAGAACGAGACGAACAGGGCATAACGCCACGGGGAGAGTTCGCTGATGTCACCTTCGCGGGCGTCGAGGAGAAAGGCGATCTGGGTGAAGGTGAAAAAGGAGATGCCGAGCGGGAGCAGGACATCGAAGCCGAGACCGGCGGCGTACTTGAACCAGGCGAGGACGGCGAGATTGAGCCCGACGCCGAGGCGGACCCAGGAGCGGGAAGTGGTGGCGGCGATGCGGGAGCCGATGGCGTAGTTCATGGCGACGCTGCCGGCGAGGACGAAGACGTGGGGCCAGTGCCACATGGCGTAAAAGACGAAGGAAGCAATGGCGAGGAGGGGGACGCTCCACTGGCGCCTGCCGAGGCGGGTGGGAATCCAGTAGAGGGCGAGGGCGCAGGGCAGGAAGAGAAACAGGAAGGCGAAGCTGTGGAAGATCACGGGAGGGAGACCTCGGCCTGCCAGGCGGTGATGGCGCGGAGATTGGCTTCGAAGTGGTAAATCCCGGTGGTGATGCCGCGCAGGGGGTCGATGACGGCCATGCGGACGGGCGCGGGGGAGGGGTAGCGTTCGCGCTCATAGAACTGCAACTCGCAGGCAGCGGAGGAGGCGTTGATCTGGAGGCGGTAGGGGAGGGGCTTGCCGGAGGCGAGGGTGGAGGAGAAGGCGGCGGAGAGTGAGGCGGAGGCGGGGCCGGACTGGATTTCCCACTTTCCGTCGCGCCAGAGTGCGGCGGTGGCGGCGCCGGGGGGGATGCCGTCGAGCACGCGGGGCGAGCCGGGGCGGACGCAGAGGGCGATGATTTTGTCGCGATTGGCGTGGATGACCTCGGCGGGTGTGACGGCGGATTCCTGTGGAGAGTGGAGGCGGAAGCCGCGGGCGCGGAGGCGTTCGCCGAGCGGAGCTGTGGCGGCGAAGACGCGGCGGCCGGCGGCGAGATGGGCGCGGATGAGAGCGTCGTCGCCGGAGTCGATCTCCACGGTGGCGCCGTTGCGCGGGGGGAAGGGGAGTTCGTGGCGGGCAGGGTGGGGCGGGAGGAGCAGAACGCTGCCGGGGGCGCCGGCGGCCGGGGGGCGGAGTGCGGCGGCGATGCGTACCGAGTGTTGATAGGCGGCGGCGGGGCCGGCGTGCTGGAGGGTATCCATGAACATGGCGGACGGCCAGAGGGCGGCATCGGGAGAGCCGGCGGCGGGAATGCCGGTGGAGGCCCACCAGGCGGAAAGCTGGGCGAAGTAGTCCTTTGCGCGCCAGTGGTCGGGCGGGTTGAGGGCGGCGGCCTGGTAGGTGGCGAGGACGTCGACGCCGTGGTCCCGCGCCCAGCCGGCAAAGGCGGTGAGCAGTTCCTTGGAGCGGGCCGAGGGGGGGAGGAACTGAATGGCGACGTTGCCGATGAGTTCGCCGCGGTTGCCGATGGATTCGTGGAGATCGCCTTCCGGGGTCAGCGCCATGACATCGTAGGAGTTGGCGAGCACTTCGCGGTAGGAATCCTGGCGCTGCCAGGCGAGGCGGCTTTCCCAGAGGCCGGCGAAGGGGATGCGGTAGAGGGCGCGGAAGGCGCCAGGAATACCGAGGTCGGCGTAGTAGGCGCGGTCCCAGGTGGTGAAGTATTTCCAGCCGAGGTCGGGAGGGCGATCGTCGGTAACGTGGAGGACGCGGTATTCAATGGAAAGAAGGACGGTGTCTCCGGGGCGGGCGTGGCGGCGGGCCCGGGCCAGGAAATACTCCAGTCCAATGCCGGCGTGGGTACAAAAATTAATGACCGGCTTGCCGAGTTCGCGGGAGAGAACGGCGCTATCGACGGAGAACAGGCAGCCAGAGCCGCCGACGATGAGGACACGGGGGGGCTGCGGCGCCAGGGCCAGCGCGGCTTCCTTGCGCAGGAGCATGTGATGCACCCAGTCGCTTTCGACGGAGTTGCCGAGGTTGGTGTACCAGGCGGCTACCGAGGCTGGATAAAGGAGACCGCCGAGGAGCAGGAGCGTAGCCAGCCAAACGATCGCTACGCTGGAATCCGTCTCATAGAGTTTCGACCAGCGGTCCCGGTGGCGCATCGACTTTACGATTGTAAGGCACCGGCGGGGGGAAACGAAAAAAGCCCCGGACGGGCCGGGGCTTTTCGGATTGTCGAACGATGGCGATCAGGCGCTGAAAGAGCTGCCGCAGCCGCAGGTGGATTTCACATTCGGATTGTTAAACTTGAAGCCGGAACCTTCCAGCGACTCGACGTAGTCCACTTCGGCGCCGTCGAGATAAATGAGGCTGGCCTGATCGACGAAGACCTTTAGATCGTTGTACTTGAGGGTCTTGTCCATCATGGTCGGGTTGTTTTCGAAAGCCATTGAGTAGCTGAACCCCGAGCAGCCGCCGCCGACCACCGAGATGCGCAGGCCTGCCGGCTTCGGCTCCTGGGTGTTGAGGATCTCATTCACTTTTTCCACAGCACGTTCCGTAAGCTGAACCATATCTAGAATTCTCCTTGCGATCGTTCCACTCCCAGTTTAACGCCAGTCGTGGCAACTTCCAACTGGTATAGATGCGGCGGAGGGCGTTTGGATGCAACCATGGAAAAGCGAAACGGAAAACGGTTCCCATACGTCGGATGGGGTATGAGCAGCACGGCTGATATCCTGAATTTCCCAATCACGGGAACGGAAACGCGGAGCAAGGCCAGAGTGGAATCCAATCGGGACGAAGAATGGGCCCTGGTACGCCGCATTCAAAGCGGCGACGAGATGGCGTTCCGTGAGATGGTGGAGCGCTACCAGTCGAAGGTCTTTTCAATCATCTACGGGATTCTGCGGAACCACAACGACGCCGAGGACATCGCGCAGCAGGTGTTTGCGAAGGTTTACTTCTCGATCCGGAACTTCGACTTCCGCAGCTCGCTGTTGACGTGGATTTATAAGATCACGGTGAACGAGTGTTACGACTACCTGCGGAAGAAGAAGGTACGCAAGCTGGTCTACGAGAGCGATTTTTCGGAAGACGACGCGATGATGATGGAAAACAGCGGGGTAGCGGTGGATCCGGCGCAGGCGATTGATGAGAGCCTGGCGCAGCGGGACCTGGCCGTGAAGCTGCTGGAAAAGATCTCCGAGGAGGACCGGAACCTGCTTCTGTTGAAGGAAGTGGAAGGGCACTCGGTGGAAGAATTGGCAGGAATGACGGGCATGAATGAGAATACAATTAAGGTAAAGCTCTTCCGTGCCCGGCAGAAGCTGGTGAAGGCGGCGCAGCGGCTGGGCCGGCTGCCCGGTAAACTGGCGATGAGCCTTTAGGTGCGGTGGAAGTTGGGGTCTGGAGAAATGCGATGCATGAACCGGTGAAGGGCCAGTTGGAAGACATTCTGCGGGGCCGGGTGACGCTGGAGCACCGAGCGGCGGTGGAAGCGCACCTGACGGTTTGTTCGGAATGTGCTGCGGAGGTACGGGTGATGCGGCGGCAGGCGGCGTTGGTGCGGTCGTTACAGGCGACCGAGGTGCCGGAGCAATCGGCCGGTTTCTATGCGCGGGTTCTGCAACGGGTGGAAGCGCAGGGGATGCCGTCGTTCTGGAATCTGCTGTTGGATCCTGTATTCGGGCGGCGGTTGGTGTACGCGACGGGGACGGCTTTTCTGCTGCTGGCCACCTTCCTGGTGGCGACGACCGGCGAGCAGCCGCAGTTGGCGCGGACTCCCGTTGAGGTGATGGCGAAGCCGGCGGTGGTTCCGGCGGCGGTGAGCGAAGACATGCAGCGGGACCGGGAACACTTTCTGGTGACGCTGGCTTCATTTTCCGAGTAGGCTGGAAGGAACGTAGGCGATAATCGGAAATCATGATAGGACGAAGTCAGCCGGCTTGGAAGAACCCGCAGATTGTCCTCACCCTGACCCTGGTGTTCTGCTGCGGCGCGGTGGCCGGAGCGGTGATTTATAAGCTGGCGTCGCAGCCGGTTTCCGCCAAGCAGATGGCGGCCGGATGGAAGGATACGACGAAGGAACAGACGCTGAC
>CAZWDD010000058.1:10858-23087 GCA_964632345.1 uncultured Solibacteraceae bacterium
CCGCCAAGCAGATGGCGGCCGGATGGAAGGATACGACGAAGGAACAGACGCTGACCCACCTGAAGCGGGAGCTGGACCTCACGCCGGAACAGGCGGAAGAGATAGAGACGGCGCTTGACGACTTTTCGTTGTACTACCAGATGCTGCACGCGCAGATGGAAGAGGTGATGTCGACGAGCAAGTCGCGGATCGACCAGGTGCTGAACGAGGGGCAGCGGAAGAAGTTCGCTCGCATCATGAGCGAGTTGAAGCAGCCGCGTTAGGCCGGGCCCGCGCCCGAGTGGCGGCTGAACAACTGGCTGACGGTGGCGAGGGCGGCGATACCGGCGGTTTCGGCGCGAAGGACATTCGGCCCGAGGCTACGGGGTAGCCACCCGGCGTCCAGGGCGGCGGCACGTTCCTTGTCGGCCCAGCCGCCTTCGGGGCCGAGCAGCAGGGCGGCGCTGTCGCCGGGTTGTAGCGGGAGGCCCACGAGGGGCGGACCCTGGCGCACTTCATCGAGCAGGATGCGGTGGGTGGCCGGGTAGGCGAGAGCTTCGGGAAGCCGGACCGTGCCGTCAAGAACGGGAAGTACGGCACGGCGGGACTGCTGGCTGGCCTCGAGGAGAATGCGTTCCCAGCGCTCGCGGCGCTTCGGGGCGGCCTGCTCGAGGCCGCGCTCGCTGCGTTCGGCGATGACGGGGACGATGCGGGCGACGTTGAGTTCAGCGGCCTTTTCGAGGAGCCATTCCAGGTGGTCGAACTTGAAGAGACTCATCAGGAGGGTGACCTCGGGAACTGGTGGATCGTCCGGCAGCCGCTCGTCGACCGAGAAGACGACGGAGCTCTTGCGGGCGGAGGTGACGGTGGCCAGGAAGCGGTGCCGGTTGTCGGAGATTTCAAACTGCTGGCCGGCCTCGACGCGGAGGACGCGGACGAGGTGCTGGGCGGCGTCGCCGGTCAACTCAGCCTCGTCACGCCGGACTTCGGGAACAAAGAACAATCGCCTTGCCATGTAGAATGTGAGTTTACGATGATTGCCCATTTGCGTGGCAGCGTGCTGGAAAAGCACCCGAACGTAGTGATCCTGGAGGCGGGGGGCGTGGGCTATGAGGTCCACATTCCGGTGTCGACGTATCTGCGCCTGCCGGAGGCGGGGAACGAGGCGAAACTGCGCATCCACATGCATGTGCGGGAAGACGCGATGCTGCTCTACGGGTTCCACTCAACGGAAGAGAAGTTTCTATTTGAGAAGCTGATTACGGTGAGCGGGATTGGGCCGAAGGTGGCGCTGACGGCGCTATCGGGGATTGCGCCGGTGGAGTTGGTGCAGGCGATCCGGACGGGGGACGTGGCGCAGTTGACGCGGATTCCCGGGGTGGGCAAGAAGACGGCGGAGCGGATGGTGGTGGAGCTGCGGGACAAGCTGGACATTGCGATTGCCGGGACGGCGGCGGTGGCGGTGGACAAGGGGCCGCTGCTGTCGGAGCTGGATCTGGACCTGGTGAGCGCGCTGGTGAACCTGGGGTCGCAGCGGCCGGCGGCGGAGGCGGCGGTGCGGAAGGCACGGGCGGTGCTGCCGGAGGCCGGATTTGAACCGCTGTTCCGGAAGGCGATGGAGCTGGTGCGCTGATGAAAGACCGGCAGATGATCTCAGGCGCGGCGATAGAAGGGGAACGGCAGTTCGAGGCGGCGCTGCGGCCGGGGCGGCTGGCTGATTTCACGGGGCAGGCGCGGCTGAAGGAGAATCTGTCGATCGCGATCGAGGCGGCGCGGCAGCGGGGAGAGTCGTTGGACCATGTGCTGCTGTATGGGCCGCCCGGGTTAGGCAAGACGACACTGGCGAACATCATTGCCGGGGAACTGGACGTGGCCTTCGACCAGACGGCGGCGCCGATCCTGCAGAAGAAGCTGGACCTGACGGGGGTACTGACGAACCTGCGGGACAAGCAGGTGTTCTTCGTCGACGAGATCCACCGCCTGCAGCCGGACGTGGAGGAGATCCTGTATTCGGCGTTGGAGGATTTTCGTGTCGATATCATGATCGGGACCGGGGCCGGGGCGCGGACGCATTCGATGAACATCAGCCGGTTTACGGCGATCGGGGCGACGACGCGGCAGGGGTTGATCAGCGCGCCGCTGCGGGGGCGTTTCGGGCTGGTGCTGCGGCTGAATCCGTACGATATACAGGACCTGACGTCGATTGTGCTGCGCAGCGCGAATCTGCTGCAGGTGAAGGTGGACGAGCCCGGGGCGGCCGAGATTGCAAGGCGTGCGCGGGGCACGCCGCGGATCGCCAACCGGCTGCTGCGGCGGGTGCGGGACTACGCGCAGGTGCGGGCGCAGGGCCATATTTCGCATGAAGTGGCGATGACGGCGCTGGACCTGTTGGAAGTGGACCGTTTCGGGCTGGATGAGATTGACCAGAAGATCATGGTGACGATTCTGGAGAAGTACTCGGGCGGGCCGGTGGGGATCAAGACGATCGCGGCGTCGATCGATGAAGAAGAGGCGACGATTGAGGATGTGTACGAGCCGTACCTGATGCAGCTGGGATTCCTGGACCGCACGCCACGCGGCCGTGTGGCCACGCGGCGGGCGTATGAGTATTTCAAGATCACGCCGCCGCCGTCCCCGCAGCCGAACCTTTTCGGATAGTGGCGGCGGCCGATACACTGAAAGAGTCTTGACCACCGTCTACCTTGCGCTGGGTTCGAACCTCGGGGACCGGGAAGCGCTGCTGAACGAAGCGATCCGGCGTCTGGCCGAGGAGGGCGTGGAGACTGTCCGGCGAAGCTCGATTCTGGAGACGGAGCCCGCCTATGTGCTCGACCAGCCGAAGTTTCTGAACATGGTGGTAGAGGCGCGGACGGCGCATTTTGCGACGGAGCTGCTGCGGCGGACGCAGCGGGTGGAGCGGGCGATGGGGCGGGTAAAGACGATCGACAAGGGGCCGCGGAAGATCGATATCGACATTCTGTATTTCGACGGGCTGACGCTGCGGACGCCACGGCTGACGATTCCGCATCCGGGCATTGCGGAGCGGCCGTTTGTACTCATTCCTCTCGCGGAGATCGCGCCGCACCTGGCGCGGCGGGACTAAACTGGGAGTATCGTGCCACGCAGCGTAATGAGTCTTCCGTTTCTGGCAGCGGCGCTTGCCGCGCAGCCCGTTGATTTCGTCAAGGATGTGGAGCCGATATTTGCGGCGAAGTGTTATGCGTGCCACGGGCCGTCGAATCAGACATCGGGGCTGCGGCTGGACGACGGTGCGGCGGCGCTGGCCGGGGGGTATGGCGGGAAGGTGATTCTGCCGGGGAACGGGGCGGACAGCAAGCTGTACCATCGCGTGACGGGAGCGAAGGGGCTGCTGGCGATGCCGATGGGATCGAAGGGGCTGAAACCGGAGGAGGCGGCGCTGGTGAAGGCCTGGATCGATCAGGGGGCGCGGTATCCGGCGCGGCAGGCGGCGCAGGCGAAGACGCCGCAGGCGCGTCACTGGGCGTTTCAGCCGGTGCGGAAGCCGGAGGCGCCGGCCAACGCCATTGATCATTTCGTGCGTGCGGCGCTGGGCAAGCAGGGGCTGACGGCCTCGCCGGAGGCGCCGAAGGCGACGCTGCTGCGGCGGCTGTCGCTGGATCTGACGGGGATTCCGCCGACGCTTGAAGAGGTGCGCGCGTTTCTGGCCGACGCGGCGCCGAACGCATATGAACGGCAGGTGGACCGGCTGCTGGCTTCGCCGCAGTTCGGGGAGAAGTGGGCGCGGCACTGGCTGGACCAGGCGCGCTATGCCGATTCCGACGGGTACGAGAAGGACTGGGCGCGGCCGTGGTCGTGGCGGTGGCGGAACTGGGTGATCGACGCGATCAACCGCGACATGCCGTTCGACCAGTTTACGAGGGAACAGATAGCCGGCGACCTGTTGCCGGGGGCGTCCATCGAACAGAAGGTAGCGACGGGATTCCATCGCCACACGTTGACCAACCGTGAGGGGGGCATCGACAACAACCAGTTCCGGTTTGAGAATGTGGCGGACCGCTCGACGACGGTGGCCTCCGTGTGGCTGGGACTGACGATGGGCTGCGCGCAGTGCCACGATCACAAGTACGATCCGATCCGGCAGAAGGATTTTTACCAGATGTATGCGTTCTTCGATAACGCCGAGGAAGAGGACATTGACGCACCGCTGCCGGGCGAGACGGGGCTGTGGCTGCGGAAGGCGGCCGAGTACGAGAAGAAGCGCGAGGAGTTGATTGCCCAGTATCCGGTGCGGGCGAAGCAGCCGGCGTGGGAAGTGGACATGCTGGATGCGTTCCGCAATCCGGGACGGCGGACGGACTGGGACCTGGCCTGGGACTGCCTGTTGAAGCTGACCGAAGGCGGAGATGGCGAGCGGATCATCAAGAAGCCGGCCGGGGAGCGGACGGCGCGGGAGCAGCGGATTCTGGAAGTGCACTTCATCCGCAACTACCACTTTGCGATCGGGCAGAAGGCGTACAAGGAGTTGAAGTTTGACGAGCTGGACCGGAAGCTGCGGGAGCTGGAAGCGGCGTATCCGCAGTTGACGCAGGCCTACACGCTGCTGGAGAACCCGGAGCCGAAGCAGAGCTACCTGCGCATCCGCGGGGACTTCAAGCAGATGGGCATTCCGGTGGAGCCGGACGCGCCAGGCTTCCTGCCGCCCCTGGCGCGGAAGGGCGGGCGAGCGACGCGGATCGAGCTGGCCGACTGGCTGGTGGCGCCGGAGAATCCGCTGACAGCGCGCGTGACGGTGAACCGCATCTGGCAGGAGTTGTTCGGGCAAGGGTTGGTGAAGACGGCGGAGGACTTCGGGGTAATGGGAGCGCGGCCGTCACACCCGGAGCTGCTGGACTATCTGGCGGCGTCGTTCCGTGAGAACGGCTGGAGCCGGAAGCAGTTGATCCGGATGATTGTGATGTCGGCGACGTACCGGCAGTCGTCGGAGGCGAGCCGGGAGGCGGTGGAGAAGGATCCGGACAACAAGTGGCTGGCGCGGCAGTCGCGGGTGCGACTGACGGCGGAGAGCATCCGGGATTCGGCGCTGGCCGCGGCGGGCCTGCTGGACCTCGGGAAGGTGGGCGGGCCGAGCATCCGGCCGCCGCAGCCGGACGGGGTGACCTCGATCGGCTATGCGCGGGGGACGAAGTGGGAGGTGTCACCGGGGACGGAGCAGTACCGGCGGGGCCTGTACATCCACTTCCAGCGGACGACGCCGTATCCGCTGCTGATGAACTTTGACGCGCCGCGTTCGACGACGGCGGCCTGTCGGCGGCTGCGTTCGAATACGTCGCTGCAGGCATTGAATCTGCTCAATGATCCGGTGTTCCTGGAGGCGGCCGAGGCGTTGGCGCTGCGGCTGCTGCGCGAGGGGCCGGCATCGGTGAACGGGCGGATACAGATGGCCGCGCAACTGGTGCTGAACCGGGAGGCGGCGCCGCCGGAAGTGGAGCGGCTGTCGCGCTATCTGGACCAGCAGCGGACGCTGTTCGCCACCGAGAAGGAGTTGCCGGTGCATCCGGTGCCTGGCATTGACCGGACCGAACACGCCGCATGGACAGGGTTGGCGAGCGTTCTGCTCAATCTCGACGAATTTGTGAACCGGGAGTAACGCACCATGGACTTGTTCTCCATTCAGAAGCGCCGCGAGTTTTTCCAGGCAATCACCGGCGGCCTGGGCACGATTGCAATGGGCGATCTGCTGGCGCGGAACGGCTATGGGGCGACGGCGCCGCAGAACCCGCTGGCGCCGCGAAAGCCCCACTTTGCGCCGAAGGCTAAGCGGGTGATCTTTCTTTTCCAGGAAGGCGCGCCGAGCCAGATGGATCTGTTCGACCCGAAGCCGGCGTTGCGGCAGTGGCATGGCAAGTCGCTGCCGCCGTCGCTGACCCAGGACATGAAGCTGGCGTTCATCAAGCCGACCGCCGCCGTACTGGCGAGTCCGCGGACGTTTCAGAAGTATGGCCAGAGCGGGGCGGAGTTGTGCGATCTGCTGCCGCACACGGCGTCGATTGCCGATGACATCTGCCTGATCCGGTCGATGCAGAGTGACCAGTTCAACCACCATCCGGGCCAGTTGCAGTTGTTCACCGGGCATAACCAGGTGGGGCGGCCGTCGATGGGAAGCTGGGCGATCTACGGGCTTGGGAGCGAGTCGGAGAACCTGCCGGGCTTTGTGGTGTTATCGAGCGGCGTGGGCACAAGCGGCGGCACGGATAACTTTTCGAGCGGTTTTCTGCCCTCGACGTATGCCGGCACGCAGTTCCGGAATTCGGGCGACCCGATTCTCTATCTGTCCAACCCGGCGGGGATCAGCAACCAGACGCAGCGGGCGCGGCTGGATGCGATTCGTGACATGAACCGGATGCGGCAGGTGAGTACGGGAGACGAGGAGATCAACGCGCGGATCCACTCCTATGAGCTGGCCTACCGCATGCAGTCGAGCGCGCCGGAGTTGCTGGATTTTTCCAAGGAGTCGCAGGCCACGCTGGACATGTACGGGATCGGCAAGGAGCCGAACGCCTACGCGACGAACTGCCTGCTGGCGCGGCGGATGGTGGAGCGTGGGGTGCGTTTCGTGATGCTGATGCATGCTTCCTGGGATCACCATTCCGGAATCAACCAGAACCTGCCGAAGCAGACGAAGACGACGGACCAGCCGTCGGCGGCGTTGATCAAGGATTTGAAACAGCGCGGGTTGCTGGAGGACACGCTGGTGGTGTGGGCGGGGGAGTTCGGGCGGACGCCGATGTCGGAGATGCGGAGGCCGGAGGACGCTGAAGGGGCGGGGCGGGATCACAATCCGAACGGGTATACGATCTGGATGGCCGGCGGGGGAGTGAAGGTGGGCCAGACGATCGGCAAAACCGATGATTTCAGTTTGAATATTCTGGAAGACAAGGTGCATATCAATGATTTGCAGGCAACGATTCTGCACCTGTTGGGGTTTGATCACACGCGGCTGACGTACCGGTTTATGGGGCGCGAGTTCCGCCTGACGGACGTGCATGGCGAGGTGGTAAAGAAACTACTTGCCTGAAAATTGATTAACGGTGTAAAAAAATTGTTTGCCTTCTGGGCGGCCTTCTGAGAAAATACGGCGAGCAACAAGCCAACCGCAGATTTCCCATCCAGCCGGAGGAAAACTCCTTACGGTGTGTCCGGGGCGGAAGGTGTTTAGCATTAGGAGATCGGTAGTGAGAGAAAAAGGTGTCGTGAAATGGTTCAACGCTGCGAAGGGCTACGGCTTCATCCAGCGTGCCAGTGGAGAGGACGTTTTCGTCCATTTTTCCGCCATTCAAATGAATGGTTATAAGACTCTCGACGAGGGTACGGAGGTGGAGTTCGAGGTCAAGACTGGCCCGAAGGGCCTGCAGGCCGAAAACGTCGGCCGTCCCTGACACCTGATTGGCAGGATTGATTTGCAGAGGCCGCCCCTAACCGGGCGGCCTTCGTGTTTCCGGTATCATCAGCAGGTGTTGACCCGCCGCCAGTTTCTTGCTGCTTCCGTCGCCGCTTCCGCCCAGACGCCGAGACGGCCGAATCTGATTTTCCTGTATTCGGACGACCATCACTATCAATGCGTGGGGGCGAACGGAAACCCCTACATCGCCACGCCGCATCTGGACGCGCTGGCGGGGCGAGGCGTGAACTTCGAGCAGGGGATCATCTCGACGTCGCAGTGTGCACCGAGCCGGGGCATTCTGCTTTCGGGGCTGGAGACGTACCAGTCGGGGCTGCTGTCGAACAAGGCGACCGGGTTCCGCGCGGGCCTCGGGCCGACAGTGGTGGAGCAGTTGCGGCGTTCCGGTTACGCGACGCACCTGGTGGGCAAGTGGCATATCGAGAATCTGCCCGGGGAGTGCGGGTTTTCGGGTGCGCCGCTGTGGCTGCGCGGTGGCGCGAGCCGGTACATCGACCCGCAACTGCGCCGCGGGCTGGCGGGGCGCGACGAGACCACGCCAGGGCACATCACGGAGTTGTTGACGGACGCGGCGATTGAGGTGATCCGCTCGGCGCGGGGGCCGTATCTGCTGTGGCTGGCTTACAATGCGCCGCACACGCCGTGGTCGGCGCCGGAGCGATATCGCCCGAAGAACCCGCAACCGCCGCCGGCGCATCCGAAGGATGCCGCGCCGTTTGACTGGTCAACCTACTACGCCGTCATTGCGCATATGGATGCGCAGGTCGGCCGGGTGATAGCGGCGCTGGAGGCGGCGGGGCAGTGGGAGAACTCGCTGGTTGTCTTCCTGGGGGACAACGGGTTTTTGTGCGGGACAAAGGGGATCAATGGGAAGGTGCGGGCGTGGGAGGAGTCGATCCGCGTGCCGTACCTCGTGGCCGGCGGAGTGGTGCGGGCCAGGGGGAAGAGTGACGCGCCGGTGGCGAGCATCGATCTGCCGGCAACGTTTCTGGACTACGCGGGCGTGCGGCCGGCGTACGCGCTGGCCGGGCGCAGCCTGCGGCCGCTGCTGGAGGGGAAGCCGGCGTCGTTTGAGCATGCCTACTCCGTCTGGGCTGATGGCCGAGTTGGCGCGCTTTCGGGGAATCAGCAGGTGGAGCCGTACCGATTGGTTCGTACTCGGAACTACAAATACATCCTCTGGGAATCGGGCAAGGAAGCGCTCTATGCGTTTGCCGAGGACCCCGGCGAGACGAACAACCTGCTGGAGCGGCCGACGGCGCTGCACCGGCAGGTGGCGGCGGAAATGCGTGGTGCGCTGGCGGAGCGGATGGAGGCGACCGGGGACCCGGCGCGTCCGTGGATGCGCGGTTGATTCGTGCTTCAATAGGCCCATGCGCACTTTGTTGCTTATATGTTTTGCGGTTCCCGTCTTCTGCCAGCCGGTGGTGCTGATCAACGGCTATCAGGTTCCGCCGTGCGATACGGTCACGGCCGAGAGTACCTTCGGGCAACTCCCGCAGCGGCTGCGGGACATGGGACGGGAGGTTGTCTTTTTCAATAACTGTGCGGTGCCGGCGCCGGCCGGTGCGGCCCGCCCGTCGTTGGAAACGATGGGGGCGGCGTTGGGGGAGCGAATTGCCTCTATCAATGCTCCGCAGGTGGATGTGGTGGTGCATTCGATGGGCGGGTTGATTCTGCGATCGTATCTCTCGGGCAAGCAGGCGGCTGCGGGGACGTTTCGTCCGCCGGCGGCACACAAAGTGCGCAAGGCGGTCTTCCTCGCCACGCCGCAGTTCGGCCCGGGACTGGCACCGACGCTGCTGGCCTTTGGCGGGCAGGACCCACAGGTTCGCGCGATTATGCCGGGCAGCCAGTTCATACTGGACCTGGCGACGTGGAACCAGGGAGGCGACAACCTGAACGGTGTGGACGCGGTGGCCGTCGCGGGGGGTGTGGCGGGGAATACGGACGGATTGGTGCCCGTGCCGTCGGCATCGTTGTCATTCGCGGCGGGGCCGGACCGGACGCGCGTCGTGCCGTATTGCCATACCGATGTCGGGCTGCTGGCGCTAGCCGCAGCGGCGTGCTCGCGGCCGCCCTACATCGCCAACGTCAACGGCGACGACCACCTGAGCTGGCGCATCATCCGCAGCTTTCTGACCGGAACGGACGAATGGCGATCGCTGGGCACGGCGGTTTCCGAGGACGCAACCGCGTCGACGAGGGGCGGCCTGCTTGTCGTGCCGCGGGATAAGGACAACAACGCGATTAACGGCGTGCTTGGCGTCACCGCGGGGACCACAACGCTGCAGCGCGTGACCGACCACTACTACGCCGAACAGATCGCCACCGGTGCGCAGAACCTGAGCATCAATACGCCCGGCGGGCCGGTGACGGCGCCGCAGACGGTCACCGGGGGACTCTACTCGGTGGCGATTGTGAAGCCTGGCCCGTTTGCGGCGGCGGCGCTGCCGGCGGCGGGCCGCGTGCCGACGCGCACGCTGGCGCCGGGCATGTTCGTCAGTATCTACGGCGCCTCTCTGGCAACGGCGAATACGGCCGCCTCCGCGCTGCCGCTGCCGACGACGCTGGCCGGCACGCAGGTGCTGGCCGGGGAGCAGCCGGTGGGCCTGCAGTTCGCCGGTCCCACGCAGATCAATGCCATCCTGCCCGAAGATGCTTCCGGGTTGGTGAAGCTGACGGTCAAGGCTGAAGGCGGAACGCACGTGCTGAACGTTTTGATGGAGCCGGCGGTGCCGGCGATCTTTACGCAGACTGGCACCGGCTCCGGCCCTGCCTCGGCGCTGAACGCCGTTTCCGGCGTGGTGGTGACGACGCAGGCGAAGGTTCGCGCCGGGGATATTGTCAGCCTGTACCTGACGGGACTGGGCGCCACTGAGACGCGCGATGGCCTGCAGTGGGCGAAGTTGACTCCGAAGGTGTTCGCCGGGGGAGTGGAGGCGCAAGTACTCTACGCCGGCCGCGCACCGGGCTTTGCCGGGCTGGACCAGATCAACTTCGTGGTGCCCGCCGGCGTGCCGGCCGGCGACGATACGCCGCTGCGAGTGGAGTCGAACGGGCGCGTTTCCAACCGGGTGACGCTGCCGACGCTGTGATCAGTTCGCGCGAATCGCTTCGAGCATCGGCCGGGACTCGACCGTCAGATCAAAGGGCTCGACGGCCCGGCTGACGGTAGCGAGCCGGTGCTCGAACACGGGAAACTCGACGAGGCTCTGGAGGCCTTCGTGGCGCAGGTACGGATTCACGGGGAAGGGAAGGGACGCAAGCGTTTCCAACACGTCCTCCAATTGGCGCGAGTCAACGCGCAGACTTGCCAGTAGCAATTCGCCTTCCTCCCTAGAGGTCAACGCAGACGACATACCGATCTCCTTGAGGTGTTGCAAACCGGCTTTCAGGGAGAGCGTGAGAGGTAAGTCCTGAGGCAGACCCGATTCGCGTTTAGCACTTTTTACCGTGGTTGCAAGTAGCTTGGCCCGGCCCGTTGCCGGAGCCTAAATCACTCCACGTGCCCTCAGACTATCATTGGAATTCGAACGCCGCAAGTAAATTGATTGCTCGGTTTCAACAAGGGAATTGCCCTAGTCCTACCCCAACCGGGCCCGGCTATCGACCCTGGCGAGGCGGCCGAGGAGGTATTCGACTTCCTGTTTGGCGGCGGGACTGAGGCCGGCGCCGGGCTTGCGTTGGGCGTCGGAGGCGATCATGCCGCGGCGCATCATGACGTACTTGCGGACGGCGAGGCCGACGCCCTGCTGCTGCTCGTAGCGGAGGAGCGGGAGGTGTGCGTCGAAGAGGTCGTGCGCGGCATCGCGCTGGCCGGCCTTCTGGAGACGGACGACGTCGGCGAGCATGTCGGGGAAGGCGTAGCCGGTCATGGCGCCATCGGCGCCGCGCTCCATTTCAAAGTCGAGGAAGAGGCCGCCGTTGCCGCAGAGGATGGCGATTTCGCGCATGGAGCCTTCCTTGCTGAAGGCGCGGAGGGCGGAGATCTTTTCGAGGCCCGGCCAGTCCTCGTGCTTCAGCATGACGCAGGAGGGGTTGTCGGAAACGATGCGGCGGATGACGCCTGGGGTGATGACGACGGATAAGGTGAGCGGGTAGTCCTGCAGGACCCAGGGGACATCGGGACCGATGGCCTCGACGGCCTGACGGAAGTAGGTGGCGATCTGGTCGTCGGTGCGCAGCGACGGGACGGGCGCGATCATGACCCCGGCAGCGCCGGCATCCATGGCGGCGCGGGTGAGCGAGGCCATGGCGGCGAAGCCCGGGGAGGAGACGCCGACGATGACGGGAATGGAGGGGGCGCGGTCGATGAACCGTTTGGCGACGGCGATTGCTTCGGACTGTTCCAGCTTGGGCGCCTCGCCCATGATGCCGAGGACGGTAAGGCCGGTGGCGCCGCAGTTGAGATAGAAATCGGTGAGGCGGTCAATGGAGTCGAAGTCGATCCGGCCGTCGGCGTGGAACGGCGTGGGGGCGATGGGGAACAGGCCCTGGGCGGTATTGTCGAGTCGCATCGAGAACCATTATCCACCGGGGGCGTTTGATACGATATTTCCCGACATGAACCGCCGCTACTTCTTCTTCGGATCGCTGCTCGCGGGCGCCGTGCCCGCGGCTGGTTATGGGAGTGTCCCGTCGCTACGGGCGCTGGGCTATAAGCCTTTCTACGACAAGCTGAACGTGGCGGCCGTGGGCTGCGGCGGGCAGGGCGGAGTGATTCTCAACAACGCCGCGGCGACGGAAAACATCGTCGCGCTGTGCGATGTGGACGAGAAGCGGGCGGCGGCGAACTTCACCAAGTTC
>CAZWDD010000059.1:0-22937 GCA_964632345.1 uncultured Solibacteraceae bacterium
GCATATTTGCCACGAATCGCCATCAGGCCCGGCATTTCGTGCTCGGCGACCGCAATTTCCTTCCGGCCCCAATCGGCCAGACTCAGGTCGGCAACCTTGTACTCGGTCGCCAGCGTGTTTGCAGTGGAACTCATAGGTGGTGAAAAACTCCTACCCGATAGATTACCATACATGCATCAATGGATCATGATTTCTTGATACGCTATTGAGACATGGCTGGACTGCTGAAGGCGCTGCGACTGTTGGGCGATGAAAACCGACTGCGGCTGCTGCTCCTCCTATCGCGCGAGGAGCTTTCGGTGGCCGAGTTGCAAGAAATTCTGGCCATGGGCCAAAGCCGTATCTCGATGGCCCTCTCCCAACTGCGCCAGGCCGGCCTAGTGGACTTGCGGCGGGCGGGGCAGAAGAGCCTCTACCGTTTCACGGGCGACGCAACGGTGGCAGGCGTCCTCACCCGCGCCACCGAGGAGATTGCCGGAGCCCGCGAGGACGACGAGGCATTGCGGTTGGTCTTGAGAAAGCGGAAGGACCGGATCCGGTCCTACTTTGACGAATTGGCCGGGCGCTTTGGCCGGGACTACGTTCCAGGGCGATCGTGGCAGGGCCTGTCGGAAATGTTGATCCGCCTGCTGCCGCCCATGCAAATCGCCGATATAGGCGCAGGGGAAGGGACGCTTTCTCTCTTATTGGCGCAACGCGCCGAGTATGTGACCGGCATCGACAACTCGGAGAAAATGGTGGAGTACGCACAAGGAGTCGCCCGACGGAGCGGACTCAAGAACGTCGAATTCCGGCTAGGCGACCTGGAGGAATTGCCGCTCGCCGATTCGTCGGTCGACCTGGCCCTGTTCAGCCAGTCACTGCACCATGCCATCCACCCGCAGAAGGCTGTCCTCGAGGCTGCACGGGTATTGCGGCCGGGAGGAAGGATCGTCATCCTCGACCTGCATCGTCACACATTCGAAGCGGCGCGTGACTTGTACGCGGACGTGTGGCTGGGGTTCACGCAGATTGAATTGCTCGATTTTCTCCGGAAAGCCAAGTTTCGTGGCGCCGAGGTTTCCCTCGTCCATCGTGAGCAGGAAGCGCCGCACCTGGAAACGTTACTGGCAGTCGCAGGGAAACCCTAGCGCGCCGCGGCTAACGGGCCACGATCAACGGGCCAACGGCAAGGTCCTCATCCAGTAGCGGCCATCGGATCGAAGCGCCCGACGGCGACAGGACAACCAACTGCCGTTCGGCCTGGGTGGCCTGGGCCAGCCGCTCCGAACAGAGTTCCCACCGGATTTCGAACCTGCCCCGATGCGTGACGATGATGAGGTGCGTCTCGTTGGCCTGTATCTCACGAGCGTAGACAACAAGACTAGAAGGCACGGCGGCCCCCGAAGGTGTCGTACCAGGCAGTGGCAATATCGTCAAAGTGCAGATAGACGATCTTCCGGATCTCACGGCGCCCGCGAGCAGTGAGGTTGTGTTCAAAGTCCTCCTCAACCACGAACTGATCCGGATGCAGCCAGAACTTCGCCTCCGACTGCCCCTTCTGCGCGTAGACGTGCATGGACTCTTCGCCTTCGTTGGAGTTGAAGTAGCAACGCCAGCCTTGTATCTGCATCACGGTCGCCATAAGGAATCGGGGTCAGTATATCTCAGGCGGTCAGCGCGGGCGGGTGCGCCGCTCCAGGTCGGCCAGATACACCATGGCCTCTGCGGTCGAGGACCCACACATTTCCGGTCCGGGCCGTAGGCCGGTACAGACGCTCGGCCGGCGGTGGTCTCCGAAAAGCAGACAGCGGTTGCTCTCATTCAATTGCACGCATCGGACGCCAGCCGGTTTCCCACCGGGCATCCCCGGAATGGGACTGGAAATCGATGGGGCAATGCAACAGGCGCCGCAACCGGACCGGCAGTCCATCGGCTACTCGGCCGCCGGAATCAGAAGGAGCGGAGCCGAAGTAGGTGCGGCAGACGCCTCCGAGGGCTCTATGGTCAAAGCGAATCCGGACAGCGTCGCCAGGTCGACGCCACCCCGATGGAGGTGGATCGCCATGCCCCCGGCCTGCGGCACGAACATCCCCGCCAACCGCGACGCACCCTCGCGCGGTAGCACCCACAGTGCGAACCGCCCGCCCGTTTCCGGCAGGCTCAGATTGGCGCCCGCCAAAAGTATGCCCGAACGATTGACAAAGACCTTGGCGGCCGGACCACCCAGACTGCCCGCCTGAAACAGGCGCGTCTCGGGCAGTGCGATAAAGTCCAGGGAGGTGCGCTCCCCAGACTCCTTCACCTCCAGTTCATGATGCTGAAAAGAGGTATAACTCAAACCCGCAATCAGCCCCGAACTGAGCAGCACCCAACCGAGCGTCCACAACCAGCGAGACTTATCCGGGTCAGCGATTGACATGACCCGCCGCCGCAACTGTTTGGAAGGCTCGACGGGAGGTGCCAGAAGCGCCAGCGCCGTATTCATGCCAAGCGCTTCACGCAACCGGGCCCGGGCCTCCGGATCGCTCTGCCGAAGGTCTTCATCGATTCGCGCACGACCAGGATCTTCGAGTTGGCCCATCACGTAAAGCTCGAACAAGTCCACCGGATCCACCCCCGGCGCCGCGTCCCGCCTCAGTTCCGCACGCAAAGCCTGCAGGGACGTGGCAACCCACGCCGTCACCGTATCGAGCGGCTGCTTCAACCGCCCCGACGTTTCGCGTAGCGTCAGGCCCTCGAAGAAGGTCATCTCCATGACCGTCCGCTGCCGGTCGGTTAGACAAGCGAACGCTACCCGCAGTCGGGCCGCGCGGTCCGGCGCCAACAGATCCGGTTCCAGATCCACGAACATCGCCGGCGCTTCGGTGGCCGAGTACTCGATCGCGCTATGCCAGTCGCGGCCCTCCACGCTCTGCCAGTAGTCGATTGCGCGGTTCCTCGCGACGGTCAGCACCCAGGCGCCCAGCGAACCCCGCTCGGCGTCGAAACCAACCACGCGATTCCAGACGCGCAAGAAAGTCTCTTCCGTAACGTCCTCGGCCACGCCTTCGTCCCGGACGATTCGGACGATCAGAGAGAAGACGATCTGGCCATACTCCTCGTATAGCTCCGCCATCGCCTGCGGATCCCGCTCCTGCAGCCGCCGTGCCAACTCCCGATCCCCGGCGCTGGCTGACGGCACGAATCCGGTGAATTGGTCTTCCATCAGGCGCAGCTCCCTGCTCCGGACTCAGTTCGGTGGGTAAGCGGGACAAGGCAAACTCTCGATGGGTAGGCGAGTCTCAAGAAATCCAACACCCTCAATCTTAGGATAACCGCCGATCCGAGGCTGCCGAGACGAGCGTTCCGGCACTCAGCTCAGCAGGCGGAGTGTGGCCAGGTCCGGAACTTCGGCATCCGTGCTGAGTTCCGGCAGGTGTTTTTCAACCGGCGCCGGCCGGCCAAGCAGGAATCCTTGCACATCGTCAGCTCCGGATCCAAAGAGCGCATCAAGCTGCGCTGAAGTCTCCACGCCCTCCACAACAACCCGCAGACCAATGCTGTGTGCCAGGGTCACCATTCCCTTCACTACCGACCGCGCCCGGGGTGCTGAGTCGAGACTTTTGATGAAGGACCGGTCGATCTTCACCGACGCGACCGGCAATTGCTCCAGGTAGCTGAACGACGAGTACCCACTTCCAAAGTCATCGATCGCCACGCGGATTCCCAACTGCCGCAGCGCTTCGATCTTCGGCGCCATCTCTGCAATGTCCCGCACCACGGCGGTCTCAGTCAGTTCAAGCTCCAGTAACGCAGCGGGCAGGCCCGTCTCGTCCAGGATCGCCAGTACAGTACTGGCGAAGTCCTCCCGCGAAAACTGAAATGCCGACACATTCACCGCAACCGGCACTCCAGTACACCCCGCCTCCTGCCACCGTTTCGCCGTCAGGCAGGCTTGCCGCATCACCCAGTTGCCGATGGGCACGATCAGCCCACACTCCTCGGCAATCGGGATAAACTTGCTTGGCGGAACGAAACCTAAAATCGGATGCTTCCACCGGAGCAGCGCTTCGAAACGGACAAGCCGCTGCGTCTCCAGTTCGAACTGCGGTTGAAAGTGCAGCGAAAGCTCATCATCCTCAATCGCCGACCGAAGATGGTTCTCCAGATTCATCCGGAGGTTTGCCGCCTGCCCGATCTCGGGAGTGAAACACACCGTCCGGTTCTTCCCCAACCGCTTGGCCTCGTACATTGCCGCATCGGCACTCCGCAGCAATTCCGACGCGTCCCGGCCGTCGCGCGGATAGACACTGATGCCAATACTCGCGCTGACATAGAGCGCATTGTCTTCTACGACAAACGGATCGCTCAACAAGTGCCGCAAACGGTCCGCCAGCGCCATATGACTGGCATCTTCCTTCCCGACAGGCGCCACCAACGTAAACTCATCCCCCCCCATCCGCGCCAGCGTGTCACTCAGTCGCAAATCCTGTTTCAGTCGCTTCACGACCTCGCACAGCAGCACATCCCCCGCCGCGTGACCCAGCGTGTCGTTGATCACTTTGAAGCCATCCAGGTCGATGTACAACAGCGCGACCTCTTCCACATTCCGCCGCGCGATGGCGATCGCCTGCTCCATCCGGTCGTGGAACAGCCGGCGGTTGGGCAGATCGGTCAGCGCGTCATGCGTCGCCCGGTAGCTGAGTACCGCCGTTGCCTCGGCGACCATCCGCTCCAGGTCCATCCGCTTCACCCGCGCCTCCTGGCTTACCGTCCACTTGCGGGTCAAAGCATGCGCCAACTGAATGACTTCAATGTTATCGAATGGCTTTTTTAGGATCACCAGACTGTCGGAGTAACCCAGGTTCCGCACAATGTCATTCCACGAGTAATCAGAGTAGGCGGTACAGATCACTACCTGCAGATCCGGGTCCGCCTTCCATAAATGGAGAACCGTCTCCACGCCGTCCCAACCAGGCGGCATCCGCACATCGACAAAGGCGAGCGCATACGGCTTTCCTTCGGCCTTTGCCTTCTCCACCTTCTCCAGTCCCTCCTGCCCCTGAAACGCCGAATCCATCTCGAATGGCGTCCCGATCACCGGAACCGCATCGAACAGCAAGGCTTCGTCTTCGAGTAGCGCATCACTGCCGCCGTCCCCGCGAACCAGAATCTTGCGCATATCCTCGTGAATCGCCTGGTTGTCGTCGATGACCAGAATTCGGTAGACGGGTGGATTAGTATTCTGCAAGGGCATGGGCCTCGGTCTCCTTCGCATTTACGACTTTCGGGGATACGGATTCCTTCCGATTGACGGGTAACTCCAACGTAAAACTGGCTCCTTCTCCCGGGCCTGGGCTTTCAGCCCACAACGCTCCGCCCATCTGCCGGGCCGCATTGGCTCCGGAGTGCAGTCCAAAGCCGTGTCCGTCCCGGCGGGTAGTAAATCCATGAGAGAAGATGCGGGTCAGGTTCTCCGCCGGGATTCCGACTCCGTTGTCGGAGACGGTTACCCGTACCCGGTCCTCGCCGTGCCTCTGGATCACAACACGGATTCGCTTGCGCGCTTTGTCGGGCTCTCCGTGTTTATCGTCGAGTGCCTGCTTGGAGTTCCGGAGGAGATTGAGCAGGATCTGCAACACGCTATGTTTGTCGATCGAGGCAGGCGGCGTCTGTTCGTACTCCCGCTCTAGCCCGATCCCGTGCCGGTCAAGCCCCGGCTTCACGATCCGGATCGCGTCCTCCACAAGATCCGTCAGCGGAATGATCTCCGTGACACCCGACACCTTGGCATAGCTTTGCTGGGTCGCCACGATCTCCTTGATGTGACCAATATGCCCTGTCAGCAGGTCCAGTTCCTGCAACATCGTCTTCCGCTCTTGGTCGAGATGTTCACCGAGCCGCGAGAGGTAGTCGAGTACACGCTTTCCCTTCGGATCGTTCGCCAGAAACGCGGGCAGATCCGCCGCATTCGCCCGCAACAATTCGGACAATTGCAGGAGGTTCGCAACCCGGCTTTCCTGAACCTTGTTGGCGACGATCGTCGCCGAGACATTCACGCTGTTGAGCACGTTTCCAACGTTGTGGAGAACGCCGGTCGCCACCTCCGCCATTCCCGCCTGCCGCGACATGTCCATCAACCGCTGCTGTGCGGCGGCCAATTGCCGGTTCGCTTCATCCCGCGCCACCACCTGGCTTTCCAGTTCCACGGTCCGTTCCCGCACCCGCTGCTCCAGGCTCTCATTCGCTTCGACCAGTGCCTGCTTGGCCCGTTGCCGGGCGATGGCGGCGCCGAGCATGTCCGCCACAGCCTGGAACGAGTTCCGCTCGGCTTCGGTCAGCTCACGGTTGCCGGCGTACTGATCGATACCGAGCAGCCCCCACCACTGCTCTCCAACCCGGATCGGCGTCACCAACACCAGTTGAATGCCCGCATCGATCAGCGGCTCCACCTCATGCGGCCGCCTGACGGCAAGCATCTCGCCCCGGCGCAGCTTTGGCACCCAATCGGCAACTCCACTCTTTTCCCATTCGAATCTCTGCCAGTGACCCTTGGTCGACTCCACCCCCGGCGCGAGCCACTCGTATCGCTGCCGGCTGACCGGCGCCCCGCTTTCGTCACTGCACGTCTCAAACACATACGCCCGGCTGACGGCGGCAGCCTCCCCTAACGATCGCAGGACGGGATCCACCACCTGTGTCCAATCGTCACTACTCAACAACTGCTGCCCCGCGAATCGCACACTCTCCAGAATCCGGTTGCGGTCCAGGATCGTATCGGCCATCCGGTTAAATGCATTGCCCAGTTCTTCGATCTCATCCCCGCTCTTAAGATTCGCGCGCGCGCTGAAATCGCCTCCCGCCACCTCACCAACTACGCCCTGCAGCGTGACAATCGGCTGCACCAGGCGCCGCGACTGCGCCAGCGATATGACGAGACTCAGAATCGCGCTCAGAATGGCCAGCACCGCCGATCGGCGGTACACCTGGGAGACGCTTCGGTCGTAGGCCTCCGTCGACAGTCCGACGTTGATCCAGCCCCAATGCAGTGCCGAGTAGTCAAACGGGCGGGAGTAGCGAAATACCGTCTTCCCTATCAACGGAACATGGGCAATCTCACTGATCACCGTCCGGCCCTTGGGACGCCAGAACTCATCAAGCGTCTCAATTCGCCAACCGTCACGGAACACGACGACTGAGTATCCATCGGTCTTCGTGATGACGAGATAGTCAATCGCTTCGTCCCCCTTCAGTACCTGAATGCAGTGTTCGACGACCGTGCTGTAGTCCTCGGAAAACGCCGCGCCAGCCGTTACATCCTGCAGGGACGAGGAAACGCCCTGAGCCTTTGACCGCAACGCCTCTTGCAGGTCCCGCTTTTGTTGCGGGAGGTTGACGGCCAGGTACAACGCCAGAGCGAGCAGGGTTACCAGCCAGGAGGTGACGGTGATCCGAAAGCTGATCCCGCGAAATGGCCGAAATTGCGGCAATCCCGTCATGTGCTCTTCCCCGTTCCGGCCGGTATTCCCTTGTGCCGGCGCCAAAGTTCCCGGGTTCGCTCCAGTACCGGCTTCGTCATGGGAGCAAACCGCTTGTATCGCATTACCATCAGTAACTGCGAGCCCTCCGGCTCCTGGTGAAGGGCACGTACCGACTCATCCACCACATCCGGAAACTCCAATCCTCGTAGATCGAAGCACAACACCTGTTCGAAGAGCCCTCCGGAGCTCACCAGCGACTTCAGCCGCAACCCCAGTTGCGGGTTCAACTCTTTTGCCGTCTGGAAGTGCGCCTCGTTCACAACCACGGCATCCGTCTTGCCGAAAAACAACGGCAGCAGCGCAGCGGATGCTTTATCGACGATCTCTGTCGCGCCGAAGAACTGTGCCGCCGTCCCGGCACCATTGCCTGCCAGCAACCCGTCCAACCAGGCCAGTCCCAGCCGGGCGCGGCTCTCCGCACAGACATGAAGTCTCTTCCCTCGCAACTCCTCCACTGTTGCCACGCCGCTGTCGCTCCGAACCAGCAGCAGAATCCGCCCAAGATCGCCGTGTTCCCTGAGCGAGCCCCAGAATCGCGGCTGCAGCTGGAACTGATCGCCAAGTTGAAAGTACTCGAATGCATCGAGGGCGACGAGCCCGAAGGGTTCACGCGTTAAATGGCGGCGGCACTCTTTGACCCCCGTGACGAGTTCCACTTTCGGGTCGAATTCATAGCCACGGCGGCGTCCAATCGTTGAAACCCACACGCGCAACGCCGCCCGAATATCGTTCGGATTCACGGATCCGAACAGACTCGTACTGGTCAAAATGTCCAAACGCGTTTTTTTGAGTACTGCCTGTCCGGACGTCTCACGCGCTGTTGCGAGCGCGCACGGAACCGAACCTCCAGCACGCAGCAACCACCGGCGCGAATACTCCTTCGTTGTTCTTTCGGTCATCAGCAGCATCAGCTCCTCACCGGCTTCGCACGGCATCCAGCGCTCGAAGCCTGTGATACTCATCCAAAATGTCGAGCGAAGCCTTCAACTCCGTTCCCGGAAACTCGGCATACCCTGTCGCCTGGAACAGCGTCAAAACTTGTTGGGTCCCAGCGTTCTTCTGCACGCTGACCGCGCGCCGGAACACCTCCTTCCGAAGCGCCGGTGGATAGTTCTTTCGACAGACGAAGATCCCCGCATGAACCCGGGCGGAAGTAGCCAGCACCTTCAGGCGTTTCCCTACCTGGGGATTCAGCTCCACCATAGTGGCCAACCCTCGACGCGTTACCAAGCAGGCATCCGCCTGCCCGAAAAACACCGGAAAAACCGCCTGTGACAGCTTCGGAGTTCGCGTTACGCGGCCGACATACTCCGGGGTACCGGGGAGCCCCGCCCTGCGCAGGCTCACATACAGCCATGGCTCCGCCAGATCTGTACCCGCACCCTGCCAGAGGTGAACCGACCGATTCCGCAGGTCTTCCAGTTTCTCGATTCCGCCATCGGCACGCACCAACAGCACCAGCTCATCTCCACCCCGCGGGTCGGAAATGAACTGACTGCCTTCCAGGTGACTCTGAAAATCCCAGTACTCGGTCATGCCCAACCCGATCAGGTCGAGTTCTCCTGCCTGCAGCGACTTCGCCAACCGTTCGCGGGTGAAGACAACGTCATCGCCAAACTTCAAACGCAACCCGCTGGCCCCTACGATCTGGTCCGCCCAAACCGCAAAGGCTGCCCTGGCATCATTCGGATTCAACCCCACCAGGAGGCGCTCGGAGAGCGCATACCGCACGGCGATGTCACCGTCACCGGCCGCCCGGAGGCTGCATGAGGCCAGCAGTGCTACTACCAGGTGGCACGATGCGGAACGAGGAGTCATGGCCGCCGGCTGCCCTCCTGAATTGCGGCCCCAACCACCACATTCAGCCGCGATCGTAGTTCTGCGTGCTGATACCGGGTCATATAGTGCTGGGCCGACATCAGCGACTCAACCAACTGCGCGCGGATCACTTTCTCTGTCTCCACCAGGCCGCTATCGTACGCGCGGGAATTCAACTCCCGGTTCTCCGTCGCAGACTTCATTGCATTCGCGGATGCCTGGTCGGCCTTCTCCACTGCGTCAATCCCCAGCACCAGGTCCTTGACCTGCAGCCCCAGGCCCTCTTTGAGGAGAA
This sequence comes from uncultured Solibacteraceae bacterium, assembly GCA_964632345.1. Classification (GTDB taxonomy): domain Bacteria; phylum Acidobacteriota; class Terriglobia; order Bryobacterales; family Bryobacteraceae. Next base: position 9,616 of record CAZWDD010000059.1, read on the forward strand.
ATTGCGACTGCTTCAGCCGGTTGACTTGCGCGCGGACCTCTTCGATCTTCGCCTTCGTCAGGAATCCGTTGAAGATCGGAATCTCCACGCCCATCCCGACACTCCATCCGGCCCTGTTCTGGCGTGTTGAGGCGCCCACCTGCGCCCCCCCGTTCCACCAGCGATGCAGTTCACCCGTCAACGCAATCTTCGGGAAGTACTCGCTACGGGCCGTCTGCACAGCTCCTTCTGCCGCCTTGAGGGCGGCCTCCAGCTTGCCCCAGTCCGGGTTGAAGCGGTAAGACTCCCCGACCAGTTCCTCCAGTCCCCTTCCCTGCGGTTGAAACGGGATCGATTCGTCAGCCGGACGCACGCTCGCCGTCCAGGACAGACCCATCGTGTTGGCCAGTGCCGCCTCGGCCATTCTCTCGTTTTTCTCGAGGCTCGCCACCATCGCCCGCAGCGACTCCACCATCACCTGGTTATCCAGGAAATCCGCCTTTGTCACCGTCCCGGAACCCTCCTTATAGAGGCTCTCCGTCAGTCGCAAGGTAACCGTCATTCGCGCCAGCGTGTCCCTGCCGAGGTGGTGAAGTTGCCGCGCCAGTATCGCCCCCCAGTACATCCTCGTCACGCCGTCCACAACCTCCAGGTCCGTCCGCCGCGCCTCCTGACGCATCATCTCGATGTTGCCAGCCGTTTGCTCCCGCAGTCCCTTCCGCATTCCACCATCGAACAGCAACCACTTCATGTCCGTGGACGCGACCGTCACGTTGCGGTTCAGTACCTGAATATCCTGCGCAGGTATCGCGAAATTCTGCCCCTCGGTCCGGATTGTCTGCCCGGGCACGGTCACCGGCATCTGAATATCGGCGGGTGGAAATCCGGGGCCGAACGCATTTGCCGGCACCGTAACCGCCACCGTCCCCGGAGGAGTCTGAATCGTCTGTGCGGGTATTGGTAGATTGCTTGCCGGGAACAGGAAGTTTAGCGGCTGATCCATCCGCTGAACTCCGGCGGTGGCTTTGACCTGCGGCCAGTATGTGGAAAGCACCTGCCGGTGCTGCGCCTCCGCCATGGCCACCGCGAACTGGGACGCCGGCCGCCGCCGGTTCTTCTCCAATGCGATCGCAACGCACTTGTCCAAGGCCAGTATTTCGGCGTGCGGCGCCGCGCCGTTCCCCGTTCCTATCCCAGACTGCCCCGCAGACTGTGCAACGCTCACCCAACCGAGAGCCACTGCCGCCACAACACGTTTTACCTTCTTGCTCACTATTCCGTTCCGTTCTTCGCTGGGAATCGCCCTACCAGTCGCAGTCCGAAAGAAGCTGCTTGCAGTCCATCAGGTCAACGCCGGTCGGTCTCGGGCAGGACACCCTCTTTTCTTAGGTATCGGCACGGAGTGGGAAAGCTTTAGCCGCTTTCATCTTCGGCGGAGCGCGGCCAGCCTATAGCGGAATCATTACTGGGCCGTTTCGCCGCCGGGTTCCGCGGTTTCCGGTGTAGGACTCATATGACAACCACTTTCCGCGCCCGAATACTCCCGCTGCTGGCCGTCGTCTGCAGCGCAGGCGCCCAGACGGTCTGGGTATCAGAGGACACCTTCACACAGAACATTCCCGTCAGCGCGAACAATGGCGCCGACGTCAGTCTTCAGGTAGGTGGCGGCGCGCGCGCGCTTCTGCAGTTCCCGGTGCCTCCGGCCCCCGCCGGATCGAACTTTCAGCGGGCGACGCTACAGCTCTATATAAGTCGTGTCGTGCAGGGCGGGGCCTTCCAGGTGGTCCCGGTCCGGGCGCGATGGGGGGAGAATACCGTGACAGACTCGACTTTCCCAGCTGTCGGCGCAGCGGTGGCGGCGCGGGTTCCGGTGGCGGCGCCCTACCGCTTTGTGAGTGTCGACGTTACGGAACTGGTCCGCGATTGGCTGACCAGCGGTCAAAACTTCGGACTGGCGCTGACATCTGCCGACACACGGACCCTTTTCCTGATCGACAGTAAGGAAAACCAGGCCACCAGCCAGCCGGCGCGGATCGAATTGCAGTTCTCCGGTGCCCCCGGTCCTCCGGGACCACCAGGGCCTGCCGGTCCTGCGGGTACGAACGGCGTGCCGGGCACAGCCGGGCCCGCCGGTCCACAAGGGCCGCCGGGACCTCCCGGAGCCGCCACCCACGGGAGTGGCGACGCTGTCCTCGCCCAGGGGGCGCTGCTCCGGCGATGGGGGTCCAGGCGGTCAATCCTGCAGGTCTCGCCGCTCAGTGTCTCGGAGGCATCTCCGGTAACCGGTATCGAATCGGACGGCGAAGCGATCTATCTGGCGCAGCTCTCAAAGATTTTGCCGTTCCGCCAGCGCGGCTTACAACCGCAGACGGCCATCCCCATTCCTGGAGCGGACGAGCAGGAATTCGTCCCAGTGTCTGCCGGAGACAGGGGCCGAACGATCGTGCATGATGGCTCGGATCTGTGGACGTTCCGAAACGGCCTGGTGCAGATCGGGGGATCGCCGAGTCCCGGCCAGCCCCCGGTCGAGTCCCGCCGGATCGCCTTCGATGGCGAGTTCTTCTGGGTAGATGGTAACGGCCGATTGCGCAAGTATGACCGCTCGGGGCAGCAGGTTCTGGAGGTGGACCACGGAAACTCGATTGGCGACATCGTCTTCGACGGTACAGCGATCTGGATTTCGCGCCCGTCCGATGGCCGGCTACTGCGGCTCAATCCGGTCGATGGCACTGAGGTTGGTCAGGTGGAGGCGTGTACGGGCGGAGTGGGTATGCCTTCGCTGGTCTTTGACGGAGTCGCCGTCTGGACCGCGTGCCGGGAGGAAGGGGCAGTGGTCCGGGTGGTGTCAAGTCTCGGAAGCGGAAATCGCATGGAATTGACGCTGCAGAAGTTCCCGGTCGGCGGGCAGCCGGCGCATCTTGAGTTTGATGGCGCCTCGATCTGGATCGCCAACGCAGCAACAGGAGGATTTCAGCAGGTCAATGGCAAAGGCCAGATCGTTCAGACGCTGACGGTGCCGGGGGCGGCAAGCGCGGTGCTCATCCGGTTCGGTGGCGACTTCCTTTACGGCCTCGTGCTCGGCAATTTCCCGGGCGGCGAGCAGAGTTCCAATGCCGCTCTGGTAAAGTTCTGAACGCCGCCCCGGCCGCGGGTACGCCTATAATTGAAGAAACTTATGCGGAAGCGTCTGCTCAATGCGGCCGCCGTTGTCACGCTGCTGATCCTGGCCGGGCTTGTCATCTGGCAGGGCTCGTTCAATATGGGCAGGCTGGGCCCGGCGAATGTCGGACAGGTCTACCTGTACTGGGCCATGTCGACGCTGGTCTTCCTGCTGATGGTCACGCTGGCCTTCATGCTTTTCCGTCTGATGGTCAAGCTGTACGTCGAGCGTAGTAAACAGACCGAGGGCTCGCACATCAAGACCAAACTGGTAACAGGCGCGCTGCTGCTCTCCTTCCTGCCGGTGCTGTTCATGGTGCTATGGAGCTACTCGGTGCTGAACATGAACATCAAGTCCTGGTTTTCGCGTCCGGCGGAGAACGTGAAGCTGGCGTTGTCGGATACGGGCGTCGCTCTCTTCAAGGAGTCGCAGATCCGGGCGCGGGCGCAGGCCAACTGGTTGGCCTCGATTCCTGAAGTGGAGGTCTTCGCGCATGGCGGCCCGGCCAATAGCGACCTGTTTGAGAAGCTGTGCGAGGATAACGACATTGTGGAGGTCCACATTCTGTCGGCGGCGCGCGGACGGTTGACGGTGTGCGGCTGGAACGCGCGCAACCGTTCCAATTCGGCCCGGCGGATTATTGCATCGGCCAACATCCGGACGGGTGGGAAGTTGGTATTGACGACGCATCTACCGGTGGACCTGGAGCAGAAGGAACGGGAGATCTCCGGGTATGTAGCCGAGTACAACCAGTTGGGTTTGGACCGCCATGAGACGCGGCGGTTCTATCTGACCTATCTGGCGCTGATCACGCTGTTCATTCTGTTCGTAGCGACGTGGGTGGCTCTGTTTTTGGCGCGGCAGATCACGGTACCGATCGCGGCGCTGCTGGAGGCGGCGCGCGAGGTTCGAAAGGGGAATCTGCGCCACCGGGTGCAGGTGGCGGCGGTGGATGAACTGGCGACGCTGGTGCGGCAGTTCAACGAAATGACGCAGGACCTGGAGTCGTCGAGCAAGGAACTGGAAGCCCGGCGTCGATTCACGGAGACCATTCTGGAATCGATTCCAACAGGCGTGATCTCCGTGGCGGCAGACGGGCGGATTCAGACGGTAAACCGGGCTCTGCTGAAGATGCTGGGCGACGAGCGGGTGCAGAAGGCGACGCGACTGGACCAGTTGTTCCAGATGGAAGAGGTAACCGAAATCCGCTACCTGATGAACCGGGCGCGGCGGACCGGCGTTGCGTCCCGGCAGATCGACATTCCGCAGGGCAAGCAGACGCTCCACCTGTCGGTAACGGTTGCGCCGATCGATGAACGGGTCACGTCAGGATTCGTGATTGTGCTGGAGGATACATCAGAACTATTGCGGGCGCAGAAGGCGGCGGCGTGGCACGAGGTGGCGAGGCGGATCGCACATGAGATCAAGAATCCCTTGACGCCGATATCGCTGAGCGCGGAGCGGATTGCTCGCCACCTGGAACGGGCGTCGACATCGCCGGAGTTCGCACGGGTTGTGCGGGACTGCACGCGGATCATCCAGGAGGAAGTCGGCAGCGTGAAGACGCTGGTGGATGAATTCTCGCAGTTTGCACGGTTCCCGGCAGCGCAACCGCAGCCTTCGGATCTGAACGAAATCGTCGAGTCCGCGCTGGCAGTGTTTGCGGGCCGGTTGGAGGGAATTACTGTCCATAAGGAACTGGAACCGACCTTGCCGGTGGTGAACCTGGACCGGGAGCAGTTCCGGAGGGCCGTGGTGAACCTGATCGACAACGCGGCGGAGGCGATGCAGAGCGTGCCGTGGCGGCACCTGTCGATCCGGACACAGGCGCTGACGCCGGAAATGGTGGAACTCGTGGTGGCCGATTCTGGCGTTGGCATCTCGCCGGAGGACCGGGAGAAGTTGTTCCTGCCGTACTTCAGCACAAAGGGGCGCGGAACGGGACTGGGGTTGGCGATTGTGGCGCACATTCTCACCGACCATGGCGCCCAGATCCGGGTGGAAGACAACACGCCAACAGGCGCCCGGTTCACCATAGAGGTGTCGGCGGCGGTTGGTGCGTCCGCTCCGGCCGAGGTCAAAGTTTAAGGCATGAAGACAAGACGGTTGCTGATCGTCGACGACGAGCCGGGAATCCGGAGCTCGCTGGGCGCGGTGCTCGAAGACGAAGGTTACGAGGTGGAGACGGCCGAGGACGGGGAGACCGGGTTGGCCCTACTGGCTGGGCGCGTCTTCGATTGCGTCCTTCTGGACGTATGGCTGCCGGGCATCGACGGAATGGAAGTGCTGAACCGGATTCAGGAGCGCGTCGGCGACGATCGTCCCGCGGTGGTGATGATCTCCGGCCACGGGAACATTGAAACGGCGGTGAGGGCCACGCGGATGGGGGCGTTCGACTTCATCGAAAAGCCGCTGACGATTGAGAAGGTACTGCTCGTGGTCAAGAACGCAATCGCGCAGCGGCGAATGGGTCTGGAGTTGGAGCGACTCGGCGCCGGCGGGCAGGCCGCCTACCCGATCGTCGGCGAGAGTGTGCCGATGAAGGCTCTGCGGCAGCAGTTGGGGCTGATGGCGGCAACGAACGGGCGGGTACTGATTTTCGGAGAGTCGGGCACAGGGAAGGAACTGGTGGCGCGGGCGATCCATGCCATGAGCCTTCGGGCGGCCGAGCCGTTCATTGAGGTGAACTGCGCGGCGATACCGGACGATTTAATCGAGAGTGAGCTTTTCGGGCATGTAAAGGGCGCGTTTCCAGGTGCGCATGAAGACAAGACAGGGAAACTGCAGAAGGCCGATGGAGGCACGTTGTTCCTGGACGAGGTGGGGGACATGAGCCTGAAGACGCAGGCGAAGGTATTGCGGGCGCTCGACGAGCAGACGATTGAACCGTTGGGGGCGGGCGTGTCGGTAAAGGTGGACGCGCGAGTGGTGGCGGCGACGAACAAGAACCTGGAGCAGGAGATCGAGCGCGGCAATTTCCGGGAAGACCTGTTCTACCGGCTGAACGTGATTCCATTTCACGTGCCGCCGCTACGGGACCGGAGGGAGGACATCGCCCTGCTTGCCGAGCATTTCCTGAACGAGTTCACGACGGCGTATGGCCGGAAACGGAAGGAGCTATCGCCAGAGGCGGTCCGAATGTTGGAAGATTATTACTGGCCAGGGAATGTGAGGGAGTTGCGGAACCTGATCGAACGGATTGTGATCATGAACCCACAAATCCGGATCGACGCTCGCCATATCCCGATCAATCCATCGCGGCGGGCCGTATTCGACGCCGAGATGCCTCAGTTTTCGAGCCTGCAGGAGGTTCGGGAGGCGGCCGAGCGCGAATACATCGTGAAGAAGTTGGAGGAGGCGCGGGGCAATATCAGTCGCGCCGCGGAGTTGCTGGGACTTGAACGGAGCCATTTGTACAAAAAAATGAAGGCCCTCGGGATCCCGGCAAGCACTAAAGACTAGAGAGAAGAATATGAACAGAATGATTCGGAGCGCAGTCCTCAGCGCAGCTTTTGGACTGATTGCGGCAGCGCAGCCCGCGGTAACCGGGGCGTTGAATACCGCCAGCTACGCCGTGCCGGGGCTTCCCAGCAGCGGGTTGGCGCAGGGCAGCATGATTGCCATTTTCGGACGGAACTTGGGACCGGCCTCGATTGTGCAGGCCAACTCGTTCCCGCTGCCGGCAACGCTGGGCGGAACCTCGGCAAAGATCACGTCCGGCGGGCAGACAGTGGACCTGGTGATGGTTTACAGCCTGGCGACGCAGGTGGGCGCGATTGTGCCGTCCAACACTCCGGTGGGCAACGGGCAGTTGACGGTGACCTATAACGGGCAGACGAGCGCGAGTTTTGCGGTGCAGGTGGTGGCGAGCCAGTTTGGCATCTTTACGATCAACCAGGCGGGCAGCGGCCCGGCGGTGGTGCAGAACGTGAACTCGGAGAGCGACCGGCCGGTGAACACGATCCTGAACTCGGCCAAGCCCGGACAGGCGATGATCCTGTGGGGCACGGGTCTGGGAGCCATCCAGGGTCCGGACAACGGCGCTCCGCCCGTTGGCAGCCTGAACCAGCCGATTGAAGTGCTGGTGGGCGGCCGGCCGGCGAATGTCATTTACAAGGGCCGCTCAGGCTGCTGCGCCGGGGTCGACCAGATTGTGTTCGAGATTCCTTCCGGCGTGCAGGGCTGCTACGTGCCGCTGGCGATCAAGAACGGGAACCGCGTGAGCAACTACACGTCGCTGGCCATTGCGCCGAATGGTGGAGCTTGCTCGGATCCGCTCGGCTACACGGCGGACCAGTTGAGCAAGGCGCAGGCGAATGGAAAGCTGAACGTCGGAAATGTGGCGCTGGTGAAGACGACGGTGAAGGGGAATGTGCAGGGCTTCAGCATCGACTCGACAACGGAAGTCGGTGTGGGTTCGTTCGTTTCCTACACTGCGGACCAGTTGGTTGCTTCCCGTGGCGCCAATGGAACCGCCGTCTCGGTTGGCGCCTGCTCGCTGTTCACCTATAGCGGTGACCAGCAGTCCCCGACCGATCCGATTTTGCCGCGCTATCTGGATGCCGGCGCGACGATCAACCTCAGCGGCCCGAAGGGCGCCAAGCGCCTGCCAAAGGGACAGTTGGGCGTTTATCAGGAGACGTTGAGCACGTCGACTGGCATTCCGGGAATCCCGGGGTTGCCGGGCCTGCCTGGCGGCGGCGGTGCCTCGGCGAGCTACATTGACCCAGGTGCGTACACGGCCGACAACGGCAGCGGCGGCGCTGACGTGGGCGGCTTCCGGGCGAACATGACAATCCCCGGCACCTTTACCTGGAGCAATGAAGGCAGCATTGCAAGCGTGAACCGGGCGAGTAACCTGCAGATCACGTGGAGCAACGCGGATCCCAACGGCTACGTTTTTGTGACGGGAACCGCCGCCGATGTCACGGCTAAGGTAGGAACTGCGTTCTTCTGCATGGAGCGCGGTAGCGCGGGCCGGTTGACGGTACCGTCGTCGATCCTTCTGGCGATGCCGGTGAGCAGCACAATCGAGGGCGTGCCGACCGGCCAGTTGGGCGTGGGCATCACGAACGATCCGGCTTTGTTCACGGCCCCCGGGCTGGATGTGGGTGTCTTCACCTACTCCACCGTGACGATGAAGCTGTTGAACTACCAGTAGAGTCCGGTATCCTCACCGGAACGACGCACGGCGCGAGGGGCAACCTTCGCGCCGTTTTCTATTTGGGTGGCTCGATCTGGACAAGCCCCGGGCTGGGGCGGCGTTGATCGTCAACGGACCGGAGCAGGCCGGACCAGCGGCCGAAGTAGGCAAGGCGTTCGACGAGGGGGAGGAGTTTGCGGACCGTGCGTCCGTGGAACAGGAGGCTGCCAGCGACCAGGATAGGATGGGGAATGGCGGTGCGGCAGGTGGCGCAGACGGGGATGTCGGCGGCGCGGCCGCGGACGTGGGCTTCGCGCATGGCGACGATGGAGGGGGAATTGAAAATCTCCGGCATGCCGGAGGCGACGATGTTGCCGACCGGGGCGCCGCCGAGGTTGTAGCTCTGGCAGCAGGGGTAGACGTCGCCATTGTGCTTGACGTACATCGCGCCGCGCCAGAGGTAGTGGCACGGGTGCTGCCAGTCCTGCGGGGCGTGGGCGGCATCGGGGCGCATGAGGTCCGTTTCGTCGGCCTTGATGCGGACTTCATCGACGCCGGGAACGGCCTTCCAGAAGCGGGTGAAAGCATCGACCTCATCCCAGTTGCGCTCCATACGGACCATCTGGACGACTACCTGGAGGGGAGACCGGCGCTCGTGTTTCCGGCGGGCGAAGCGGACGAAGTTGTCGCGCACCTTTTCGAACCTGGCGCCCTTGCGGTAGAACTCGAAGCTCTCTTTCGTCGAGCCGTCAAAACTGAGGGTGATGTGTTCGAGATTGGAATCGAGCAGGCGTTCGGTGGCGGACTCATCGAGGAGGGTGCCGTTGGTGGAGAGAAGCGTGAAGACTTTGTGGCGGTGGCAGAACTCGATGCGATCGAAGATTTTGGGATCGAGCAGCGGTTCTCCGAGACCAATCAGCATCATGTGTTCGGCGGAGTGGGAGGCGGACTCGACAAGGCGCGTGAAGGTAACGTCGCCCATGTCCTCTTTCGGCTGCTTATGGGTCTCGCGGGGACACATGGGGCAGTAGAGGTTGCACTTGGCGGTGGTTTCAACGATATATTCAACAGGGAGAGCGTTGACCCGCGTGCGCCGTCCGAGATAGGCCGCCAGTAGTTTCGCCCGGTTCCAGAAGCGCATTCCTCAATATTGTATCGTCCGGTCCAGCGGGTCATCCATATCAGATACATGGACGAACGCGTCAGAGCGTTAAACCGGCTTCCGCCGCGGCAGCCAGCAAAGTATGTGCTCTATTGGGCCCAGATGAACCGGCGCGCCGACAGCAATCACGCCTTGGCCTATGCGGCGCGTGAGGCCAACCGGCTGGAGTTGCCGCTATTGGTCTACGAGGGGCTGACTTGCACCTACCGGGAAGCGAACGACCGGATGCACACGTTCGTGCTGGAAGGCGTGCCGGAGCAGCAGAGGCGGATGGAGGCACTGGGCGCAGGATACTGCTTCTACCTGCGGAAGCGGAAGCAGGACGCGAACGATGTACTGTACCGGTTGGCGTCGGAGGCGGCGATGGTGGTGACCGACGACTACCCTACGTTCATCGGGGCGGAACACAACAGCCGGGTGCCGGAGCGGATCGGGGTGGCCTTCCATGCCGTAGATGCGAGCTGCGTGGTGCCGATGAGTCACTTCACCAAGCAGGAGTGGGCGGCGTACACGATCCGGCCGAAGATACAGAAGGTCCTGCAGGATCATCTGAAGCCGGTGGAGCGGATTATGCTGCAGCGGCGGTGGGAAGGGCCGCGGCCGGAGTGGCACACGGAGGTGACGGAGGGGATGATCGCCGGGTTGGTGGCGGAATGCGAGATCGACCACAGCGTGAAACCGTCGTTGACGTTCACGGGAGGGCGAGAGGCGGCCGAGAAGCATCTGCACCGGTTTCTGACGGCACGACTGCGTCGGTACGGAGAGGAGCGGAATTCGCCGAGCAACCATGCCACATCGGGGTTGAGCCCGTATCTGCATTTCGGGCAGATCAGCGCGGTGGAGGTGGCGCTGGCCGCCGAAGGGTACGCAGCGGAGAAGGGCGTAAGCGCGGCGGAGTTTCTGGAGGAGCTGATAGTCCGGCGAGAATTGGCGTTCAACTTCGCGCGGTTCAGCCGGCGGGTGGATACGCTGGACGTACTACCGGAGTGGGTGCAGTTGACGCTGCGGAAGCACGCCAACGATCACCGGCAGTACTTGTACACGCCGGACCACTTTGAGTGGGGGCGGACGCACGACCCGTTGTGGAATGCGTGCCAGCGGGAGATGCTGTTGCGGGGGAAGATACACGGGTACTATCGGATGTACTGGGGGAAGAAGATCATGGAGTGGTCACCGTCGATGGAGCAGGCGCTGGAGACGATGCTGCATCTGCACGACCGGTATGCGCTGGACGGACGGGATCCGAACACCTATACGGGAGTACTGTGGTGTTTCGGGCTGCATGACCGGCCGTGGGGGGAGCGTCCGGTGTTCGGAACGATCCGGTACATGGGCTATGACGGGATGAAGCGGAAGACGGATGTGCCGGGCTACATCCGGGAGATCGAGCATCTGGAACAGACGGGGAAAGACCCGTTCCGGGTGAATTGAGGAGGGTGGCGATGCATATTGCGGTGACGGGAGCGACGGGGTTTGTGGGGCGGCGTCTGACGGAGCAATTGGAAGGTTCCGGGCACCGGGTGCTCCGGCTGAGCCGGAGCGGACGAAAGGAGGGGGAGCGAAAGTGGGACCCGATGGCGGGGGCGGCGGAACTGACGGCGGAGCCGGCGATTGACGGGATTGTGCATCTTGCGGGGGAACCGGTGTCGCAGCGCTGGACCGGAGAGGTGAAGCAGCGGATCCGGGATTCGCGGGTAGTGGGGACACGGAACCTGGTGGAGGGGATCGCGAAGCTGGCGCGGCGGCCGAAGGTGCTGGTGAGCGCTTCGGCGGTGGGATTATATGGAGACCGCGGGGACGAGTGGCTTGCGGAAACGGCAACGCCGGGGAGCGGGTTTCTGGCCGATGTGTGCCGGGAGTGGGAGGAGGAGGCGGACCGGGCCGAGGGGTTGGGCGTGCGGGTGGTGAAGGTGCGGATCGGGCTGGTGTTGGGACGGGAGGGCGGAGCCTTGAAGGCGATGCTGCCGGCATTCCGGTTGGGGGCGGGAGCGCGGTTGGGGAACGGGAAGCAGTGGATGAGTTGGATTCACATCGACGATATGACGGGGATGATCCGGTATGCGCTGGAGAACGAGAACGCGCGGGGGGCGTGGAACGGGACGGCGCCACAGCCGGAGACGAACGCGGAGTTCACGCGGAAGCTGGCGGCGGCGGTGCACCGGCCGGCGCTGTTCGCTGCGCCGCGGTGGGTGATTGCGCTGGGGGCGGGCGAGATGTCGCAGATTCTGTTTAATTCGCAGCGCTGCCGGCCGGCGGCGGCGGAAGCGGCCGGGTACCGGTTTCGCCATCCGGAGTTGGGCGCGGCGTTGCGGGATGTGCTACTCTAAGGTTGTTATGGGTATTCCGAATGTGAAGCGGTTCCGGATCACCAGCCCGGACGGTAAAGACACGGCGACGTTGATGGCTGTTGTCCCGAAGGGAGTTGAACTGGACTCCTATCTGAAGGAAGCATCCACGCGTTTCGACTGGAAGACGTGGAACGACCAGAAGGCGTCCATGAACAAAGTCCGCGTCGGTCAGCAGAAGCAGAAGAAATCGAAGTAAGTCCCCGACAAGATTTAAAGCGCAAGGGCGCCGGCACAACCGGCGCCCTTGTTGCGTTTATAGATCCATCTGGGTGCCGATTTCGACGACGTGGCGGTGGGGGAGGCCAAAGAATCGGTCGGCGGCGACAGCGTTTTTCTGGAGGAAAGCGAAGATGCTTTCGGCGATGACGCCCATGTGGCCTTTGGAGGAGGCGACGAAGTTTTCTCGGCCGAGGTAGTAGGTAACGTCGCGGTCGCCGAAGGGGATGCCGTTCTGGCGGACGGCAGCTTCGAGAATGGGGAGGACGTTGGGTTCCTCCATGAAGCCGAAGCGGACGACGACGCGGTGGAAGCCGTCCTCGAGGTGGTCGACGGAGTAGCGTTCGGTCTCGGGAACGATGGGTTCGCCGGCGACCTGGATGGTGAGCAGGACGACGTGTTCCTGGAGGGCGCGGCTGCGTTCGACATGGTGAACGAGGACGGGCGGGAGCATGTCGGCGCTGGAAGCCATGAAGACGGCGGTGCCGGGAACGCGGGCGGATAGGCGGGCCTCGACGCGCTGGCGGGCCGATTCCTTGGAGGGGAAACGGAGGCGGTAGCGATGGGCGATGAGGGTGCGGCCGCGGTTCCAGAGAACCATGACGATGAGGACGGCTCCGCCGATGAGGACGGGGACCCAACCGCCATCGAGAAACTTGCCGAGGTTGGCGGCCAGGAACGGCAAGTCAAAAGCGAGGAAGAGAAACAGGAGCGAAAGGGCCTTGCCAAGAGACCAGTTCCAACTCTGGCGGACGACGAGAAAGTACATGGCCGATGTGATCGCCATGGTGCCGGTAACAGCGATGCCATACGCGGCGGCAAGCCGGGAAGAAGAGCCAAATGCAATTACGAGACCGAGGCAGCCGACGGCCAGCAGGTAGTTGACGTGCGGAATATAGATCTGGCCTTCCATCTGCGAGGCCGTGTGGCGGATCTGGACGCGCGGGAAAAAGCCGAGTTGCATGGCTTGGCGGGTAAGGGAGAAGGCACCGGAAATGAGCGCCTGGGAGGCGATGATGGCCGCCATGCTGGAAAGGACTACAAGCGCATAGGTGGCCCAGCCGCCAGGAACCATTTCAAAGAACGGATTCCCCATAGAGCTGGGATCGCGAAGCGCGTGGGCGCCCTGGCCGAAGTAGTTCAGCAGGAGCGAGGGCATCACGCAACCAAGCCAGACAAACCGGATCGGCTTAATTCCGAAGTGGCCCATGTCCGCGTAGAGCGCCTCGCCGCCCGTAACCGCAAGCACGACGGATGCCAGAATGTGAATCCCCGAGAATCCATGGTGAAGGAAATAGTTAAGGGCGTGGTGCG
>CAZWDD010000060.1:0-14720 GCA_964632345.1 uncultured Solibacteraceae bacterium
GGAACACCACCTGATCCTCGAACGTCTTCAGCACCGGCTTCGCCTTCGCCTCCACGGCCTTCATCTTCCGGATCAGATCCGTGTAGCGCCGCCGCGTTGACTTGTAAAGAGCGCTGCTCTTGGCTCGCAGATCGGCGTTGCCCATCGCGCCCAACTCCCGCTCCCACTCGTTGAACATATCGCCGGACACCTGCTCGATCGACTGTATCCGGTCGCTCACCTTCTTCGTCCGGTCCGCCGCGTCGTCGAACTCTCTCTTCAGCTTCTTGTAGACCTCTTCCGTCTTGCCGCCGTCAAAACCGGTCGCCGCCTGAAAGGCCTCGAGCGTCGTCTTATACTGCTCCTTCGCCTTCTCCTGATCCTCGCGGCCCTTTTTGATGCGGTCCACGAGAATATCGCGCTTCTCGTTGCCGATCTTCTCCTGCGCCTTGTAGTAAAGCTGCGTGCAGGCGGTCAGCGCGACGCAGGCCAGGAGCAGCAACGGACGGGTCATAGGATTCATGATAACGGCTCGCGGCGAACGTACACATAATACGCGCCGCGTTCCGTACCGTCGGCCGATACCAGCCACGTCTGCAACTCCGCCGGCCCAGCCGGCAGATCGGCCGTCAACCGCACCGCCGGCTGCGTGTCATCCACCTCGACGGTCGCGTCCACGGCGCCAATGCGCAGCCGGGCTTTCTTGATCCCCCCAATCGCCCGCCCGGGCGTGCTCTCGCGGTTCCCCGCGGGCGGCGCATAAGCAGCGTTCAGCGGCAGGTCCAACTCCCGCGGCCACCGCCGCAGCTCAAACGTGTAGCGTCCCGCGCGCGCCTCCACCGCCCAGAATCCGTTCGCCGCCGGACCCTGCAGAATTGACCTCTGGTTCCACGTCTTCAACGCCCCGTCCCCGCCGTGCCAGTCATGAGCCGTCAGCGTCGCCGGATTCTCCTTCGCATCCCCGATCACGATCCGCGCATACTCCCCGGCGCGCGCCGCCACCATCTTCCACCACGCCTCGTAATCCCGCCGCAGCCGCGCGACCACATCGGGATGCTGCCCCGCCACGTCGTTCTTCTGCCCGGGGTCGGCCAGTATGTCGTAAAGCTCCACCCGCGGCGGCTCGCCTGTGCCGCCCGGCCCAGGGCTTACCAGCCGCCACTGCTGCGTCATCACCGCTGCCTGCCGCCACGGAATCAGATTCTCTTCCCGCTGTGAATCGGTCACCACGGATCGATCCGCCCACCGCCGGCCGCGGAACAGCGGCACCAGCGAACGCCCGTGCAGCGCCGGGCCCCTTGGGCGCCGCGCGCCGGTCAGTTCCAGCAGCGTCGGCAGCACGTCAATATGCGCCGTCAACGCGTCAATACTCCTCCCCGTCCCATAGCCGCCCCCCGGCCAGTGCAGGAAGAAGGGCACGCGGTGGCCGCCTTCATAGGGCGATCCCTTCGTCCCGCGCATCCCCGCGTTGAACACCTGCGCGCCCGCCGCCGTGCCGTTGTCGGTCGTGAAGATGAAGATCGTGTTCGCCGCCAGCCCCGCCGTCTCCAAGTGCCGCCGCAGCCGGCCCACGTTGTCGTCGATGTTCTCGATCATCCCGTAAAAGCCCGGCTCCTTCAATCCCTTCACGCCGCGGTAGCGCGTCTCTTTCTCCTCTGGTGACCACATCGGCCCGTGCGGCGCGTTCGTCGGGATGTAGCAGAAAAACGGCCGCCCCGCCCGCGACGACTCATCGATGAACCGCGTCGCCTCCCGGAAAAACACGTCCGTGCAGAAGCCCGAGAACTGTTTCAGCTTGCCGTTGTGGCGGTAGGTGTCGTCGAAGTAGTCGTTGCCGAAGTGGTCCGGCGTCTGCCATATCCCGCCCCCGCCGTGGATCAATACTTCGTCGAACCCGCGGTCCTGCGGCCGCGACGGATAGTTATCCCCCAGGTGCCACTTGCCGAAGATCCCCGTCCGGTAGCCGGCCCCGCGCAGGCAATCGGCCAGCGTGATCTCATCGTGGTGCAGAATGCTGCGGCCCTGAATGGTATGCCACGGGCCCACCAGGTTCGTGTACCGCCCCGTGAGCAGCGCGCTTCGCGTCGGCGCGCACGTCGGGCTCACGTGGTAATTGCTCAGCCGCAGCGAAACGTCGTGCAGCGCGTCCAGGTGCGGCGTCTTCAGCACCGGGTTGCCGTGCCGGGCGATGTCCCCGTAACCCTGGTCATCGGTCATCACGAACACAATGTTCGGGCGCCGCGCCTGCGCCGGTAGCGCCGCCGCGCCCGCGGAAGATAAAAAGACTCGCCGGGAGATACGCATGAGCAATCAGCGTATCGAATGTCAGGGCGCGGTTGCGATCGCTTTTCGCGTCGCCGCCAGCAGATCCTCCAGCGACTCCCGCGGCAGGTCCCGCACCATTGGCCGGATCGCCCATCCCAGCCCCATCGGTACATCCCGCGTCAGCGTCACGGACCGCACCTCCATCCAGATCCCCTGCGGCGTCTCCTCCACCGTCCAATACGTCTGCAGCCGCCACAGGAACCCGTGCCCACGCCCGGGCGGCAGCGGCTTGTCGTCGTCCAGTTCCACGATCTCGGTGGCCGCCGTGCGGCTGGCGTAGCGGTTGGCCGGCGACGGCAGCCGCTCCAACTCATACCGCGCCTCCATCTTCACTTCCAACACCTTCTTCTTCCGCAGCCGGTGGAACCCGGTGATGCGATTGCCGCTGCGCTTTTCCACCCGCCCCTCCATCACCTCCGGGTAGATCGACGCGTGCCGCGAAAAATCCTCCAGCACCGCGATCGCCCGAGCCTTCCGGACGCCCGGCACAAACGTCGCCGCCGTCCAGTCGTGGATCATCCCGCCCTTCACTTCTTTCCCCGCGCTGGTGGCTGAAATACCGGTCCCGTTTCCGTTCAGCGGCGCCGGATCGGCCGCGCGCGCCGTCATCTGCGCGTCCACCGGACGCAGATACGCCTCATACGCCTCCGCCGTCCGCGGCGCGAGGCTCGTCAGGAACTGTGCGGCCACTAGGACCGCGCCAAGAGAAAACATGCCTTGCATGATAGACTCGCCATTTCGTCTTTCGGTTGCATGCCCGATTTCCCCCTCTACAAATGGCTGCTCGGGGCTCTGTGCGCCTTCAGCGTCGGCGTCGCCAAAACCGGCGTCCCGGGCTTCGGTATTCTCGCCGTCCCCGTCTTCGTCCTCACCGTCGGCGACGCCCGCCTCTCGGCCGCCTGGCTCCTCCCGCTCCTCATCTGTGCCGACGCCTTCGCCGTCTTCTATTTCCGCCGCCACGCCTCGGCTGGCGCCCTCTTCTCCCTCCTCCCCTGGGTCTGCGCCGGCATGGCCGGCGGCGCCGTCATGCTCCGCTACCCGGACCAGCTCATCCGCCCCGTCGTCGGCTCCATCTCCCTCGTCATGCTGCTGCTGTTCCTCTGGCGCCAGCGCAAAACCACCGCCCTGCCCCCACAGGACTGGCGGCATGCCGGCTTCTACGGCGCCTCGGCCGGCTTCGCCACCATGGTCGCCAACGCCGCCGGACCCATTATGAACATGTATCTGCTCAGCAAAAAACTCCCCCGCGAGGAGTTCGTCGCCACCGGCGCCTGGTTCTTTTTCGTCGTTAACCTCAGCAAAATTCCCGTTTACACCAATCTCGGCCTCTTCAGCCGCCAGTCCCTCCTGTTTGACGCCGCCCTGCTGCCACTTGTGGTCGCCGGCGCCTTGACCGGCCGGAAACTGCTCGCCGTCATGCCCGAAAAACTCTTCGTCAACCTCGTCGTCGCCCTTGCGTTTGTCGCCACGCTGCTCCTGTTTCTGCCAAAGTAGAGTCAGCGCATGACGTTCTTCAAATGTTTGTTGCTATCGGCCCCGCTGTTGATGGCGCAGAATTATGAGCCACTCACCGCCGAGGCCCGCGTCAAATGGTTTGCCAAATCCACCTACGGCCCCAAGAGCCTCTTCGTCTCCGGCCCCTTCACCGCCGGCTGGCGCACCAGGAACAACCGCCCCGAGGAGTGGGGCAGCGGACTCGACGGCTTCGGCAAACGCTACGGCATGCGCCTCGTCAACAACAGTGTCACCAACGGTGTCGAAGGCTTCGCCGGCGCCATGTGGGATGAGGACCCCCGCTACTTCCGCATGGGCCAGGGCTCCCTAAAACGCCGCCTCTCCCACGCCGCCAAGATGACCTTCCTCAGCCATTTCGATGACGGCCGCAACCGCTTCGGCGCCGCCAAGGCCGTCGGCATCGTCAGCGGTTCTTTCGCCCAGAAACTCTGGATGCCCGACAGCATCACCTCCAACCGCGACTGCCTCATCCGCATCGGCGGCGGCTACTCCGGCCGCTTCTTCGGCAACGTCTTCCGCGAGTTCGTTCCCGATCTGCTGAAGGCATTCAAGAAAAACTAGGCCGGCGGCGTCGGCTTCTCGGCTCCCGTCAGCCCCTGGTTCTCCGTCGCCGGATTATACGCCGGGTTCGGCTGCGGCATCACGGCGTTCACCGATTTCCGCCACGCATCCAGTTGCGCCCGCATCCGCCGCGCGCGACCCGCCTCCCGGTTCACCAGGTTCACCCGCTCGCCCGGGTCCGTCTTCAGATGGAACAGCTCCGCCCGCCCGTCTTCATAGAACTCGATCAGCTTCCATTCCCCGTCCCGGATCGCCCCGCCCGGCACCCCGCCCTGATTGCTGTAGTGCGGATAGTGCCAGTAAATCGGCGCCGGTTTCATCTTCCGCCCCCGCAGTTCGGCCACCAGCGAACGGCCGTCTATCGCCGCCGCCGGCCGCGCCCCGCATATCGCCGCAATCGTCGCGAACAGGTCCGGCGTCGTCACCGGCAGGTCGGATTTCGTCCCGTCCCGCGTCACCCCAGGCCACCGGATCAATAGCGGCACCCGGATCCCGCCCTCATACAGATGTCCCTTCCCGGCCCGCGCCGGTGCATTATCTGTCACCGGCTTCGCCGCCTTCCCCTCATACCGCAGCCCGCCGTTGTCCGACGTAATGATCCACACCGTCTCCCGTTCCAGCCCCGCCGTCTGAATCTTCTCCCGCAACCGCCCGATCGAATTGTCGAGCGTCTCCACCATCGCCGCATACGCCGGATTGCCGTCCACTCCCAACGCAGCCATCTTGCGGCGATACTTCTCGATCAAGCCCTCCGGCGCCTGAATCGGCGTGTGCACCGTATAGTGCGGCAGATACAGCAGAAACGGCCGTCCATCCCCGCTGCCAATCCACTTCACGGCCTCCTCGGTGAGCCGGTCAGTCAACAGGTCCGATTTGCTCCCGCCCGTGAGATTCACCAGGTTAAATGGCCCAAAATACCCCGGCGGAGACCCCCGGTGATCCCCGGCGATATTCACCTCGAAACCCTGCGCCGTCGGCTCGAATCCCGCCCCGCCCAGATGCCACTTCCCGACGCTCGCCGTCCGGTACCCAAGCGGCTTCAGCAACTCCGGCAGCGTCACCTCGCGCAGCGCGAGTTGCTTCTCCGTCGGCTTCGTCAGCACCCGTGCCGACGGCCACTGCGCCCGCCCCGGAATCCAGTCGGTGACGCCGATGCGCGCCGGATACCGCCCCGTCAGCAGCGATGCCCGCGTCGGCGAACACACCGGGCACGCCGCGTAGGCCTGTGTAAACTGCAAACTTTCCGCCGCCAGTCGGTCCAGATGCGGCGTCTCATGATACGGGTGCCCGTAGTTGGCCCAGTCGCGCCAGCCCAGGTCATCGACGAGAATGAGGATGATGTTCGGTTTGCGGGCGTTTTGGCCGAAGAGAGTGGAAGCGCCGCAGGCCGTGGATAGAAATGCGCGCCGGGAAGTGGGGTTAGACTGGGTCATCGTACCGGTTGCCGAAGTTCGTACGTCAAAATGGAAATAGAAGGATAGCAAGACCCTGGAATGAACGTTCGCTGGCCGGCAGGACTCAGAAAGGTATCGCGTAGGGCCATCGCCCCGGTGGGCCGCCTTTGGCGCCGCTTCCTGCGCCGCCCCGTGCTCGCCATCGCCGGCGCCTTCCCCTTCACGAAGACCGGCCTCGCCTTCCTCATCCTTTTTGCCGTCACGCTCTGGGTC
Organism: uncultured Solibacteraceae bacterium; assembly: GCA_964632345.1. GTDB lineage: Bacteria > Acidobacteriota > Terriglobia > Bryobacterales > Bryobacteraceae. The sequence continues at coordinate 6,048 of CAZWDD010000060.1, forward strand.
TACGGCGTTCTCGTCCGGGATCTCGTCCTCCTCGTCGCCGGCATGGGCGGCGCCGTCGTGCTGCTGCTCCTGCTGCTTAGCACGATGCTTTCGGCCGCCGTCGTCTGGGGACGCTCAGGCCGCGCCTCCACCCCCGGCGAACTGGATCTCGATACCGGCATCCCCCAACCCACCGGTTTCCGCCTCCCGCGCGTGAAGTGGATCCCGTTCTCCGTTGTGGAGTGGACCTGGGTGGACGACGGCGGCGGCGAAACCGCCGCTCGCGTCGAACTGGAAGTCGAGGGGAAGGACCTGGTCGAAATGGCCTCCCCAGCCCGCCGCTGCGTTGTCAAGCGCATCGTCCGCCGCTTCGCCGTACATGACCTCTTCGGCATGACCGAGATCTCCTGGCGCCGCACCGAAGCCGTCTCCCTTCGCGTCCTCCCCTACCGCGGCATGTTGACCCAGATGCCCCCGCCCGCCGGCATGGCCGAAGGCGACGACCTCTCCGATCCCTACGCCGAGCCCAAGGGCGACCGCGTCGAAATGCGCCAGTACGCCCCCGGCGATCCCCTCCGCATGGTCCTGTGGAAGGTCTATGCCCGCAGCGGCAAGATGATGGTGCGGACCCCCGAACGCAGCGTCGCCGAGCGCAAGCGCGGCTGTGCCTACCTCGTCACCAGTCCCCACGACGACGCCACCGCGGCCGCCGCCCGCGTCGCCATTGAACGCGGCCTGCTCGGCGACGACTGGTGCTTCGCTGCCGATGGCGTCAGCCGCGACGCCGTCGAGGACCGCGAGGCCGCCCTCGAAATCATCGCCCGCAGCGGCGAGGCCCACGCCGAGGACCGCGCCGGCCGCCTCGCCTCTTTCCTGACCCTTCGCGAATCCGAGGGCTATCAGTTCTGCCTCCTGTTCGTCCCGCCCGATGATGCCGCCTGGCAGGCCCTCGCCGCCCAGGCTGCCGCCACCGCCACCATGCGCGACCAGATCCTCTCCGCCGCCAGCGAGGTCCTGCCCGACACCCCTCCCCCCACCGGTCTGGCCGAACGCGTCTCCCGCTGGCTCGTCCGCCCCACCGCCGCCGGCGGCTTCCCCCTCTCCGACATTCGCGCCCGCGCCGCCGCTGCTCGCGGCCTCGCCACCGAACTCATTGTCGTCGAACGTAACTCCGGCCACGCCTGGAACGATATGCTTGGGTATAAAGGTTAACCGGCGTGGGGAAACAGCGATCCATCTGGTGGAAGGTCCCGGGCATCCTGATCTGGATGACGGCGGCCGGTTTGGCGGCGGTCAACTTCACCTCCCCTGCCGGCATCTGGGCCGCTCTGGCCGGCGTGCTGGCCGCGTTCGTGCTCAGCCACCGTCTTGGCGACATGCCCGTCCGCCTCGCCCGCCTCTGGCTGCTCGCCTCCTCCGCCCTCGCCCTCACCGTTCTGCTCAGCCTCCTCGTCCGCGCCAGTGATCTGCCCGCTAGATGGCTCGGCGCTCCGGGCGTCTACACCCTCACCGAGTCCACCGTCTGGCTGATGCTCCCCGTCGCCCTCCTCACCCCCCTCCTGCTCTCCGGCGCCCGCTATTCCACCTTCCTCTCCATCGAGGCCGCCCTCCTCGTCGGCATCTTCGCCAGCGTCTTCGCCGCCCACCGCGAAGGCTCCCTCCACCGGCCCTACTTCGTCACCGACTGGCTCCTCGAACGGAACTACGACCCCCTCCCCTTCTTCCTCGCCGCCGGCGCCGCCCTCGGCGTGCTCCTCATCGTCTGGCTCCTCAGCCGCCGCTCCGCCAAGCAGACTCTTCTCGATCCGCTCATCCTCATGGCCGTCATCGTGGCACTCTTCCTCTTCCTGCCCGACGGCAAGGTCCGCCAGTTGAACGCCTGGGCCGCCGCCGGCAGCGGCAGCGAAAAGCAGAAATCCCAGAAACAGCAGGGCGGCGGCTCCGGCGGCCAGGGCGGCCAGAAACAGCAGAAGCAGGACCAGGGCGGCGAGCGCAATCAGGACCCCGATCCCTCCAACGGCTCCAGCGGCCGCAGCATTCCCGTCGCCGTCGTCAACCTCCACGACGACTACACCCCCCCTTACGGCACTTTCTACTTCCGCCAGGACGCCCTCAGCGTCTGGAACGGCAAGCGCCTCGTCCGCGACGCCAGCACCAAACTCGATACCGACATCGGCGTCCCCTTTCCCGCCGAAGCCATCGAAGTCCCCATGCGCGACCGCGCCGATACCGCCGTCCAGCCCAACGGCAAGCGCCTTGCCCACCGCATGCGCACCACCGTCGCCCTCATGACGCCGCACTCCAAGCCCTTCGCCCTCATCGACGCGGCCAAATTCGAACCCGCCAACAACCCCGATCCCAAGCGTTTCGAGCGCGCCTACAAAACCGAATCCATCGTCCTCGATACCGACTTCGGCGACCTTCTCCACCGCCCCACCGGCAGCGACCAGTGGACCCCCGAGGTCTGGCAGAACTATACCCGTATGCCGGAGGATCCCCGCTACCGCCAGATCGCCGACGAGGCTCGCAATCTCCTCCCTCCCCACCTGCGCAACCTCGTCCTGGCCCAGGCCCTCGCCGTCAAATTCTGGCTCGACAAGAATACGACCTATAACCTCAATGTGCCTCGTCCCGATGACGAGTCCGACCCAGTCGCCGGCTTCCTGTTCGGGGACCGCAACGGCTACTGCGTCCACCTCGCCCACTCGGCCGCCTACCTGTTCCGCTCCCTCGGCATCCCCTCCCGCGTCAGCGTCGGCTACGCCGTCGACGCCCGCCAGCGCGGCAGCGGCTCGGCCGTCCTCATCCGGAACGGCGACGCCCACGCCTGGCCCGAAGTTTATGTGAAGGGGCTCGGCTGGGTGGTGCTCGACATTGCGCCGGAAAAGGTCGCCACGCCCCCACAGCAGGAGAAACCGGACCCCGAACTCCAGCGCATGCTCGGCGAGATGGCCCGCCAAACGCCCGGTTCGCCCAAGGAGGAGAACCCGCCGGCCGGCGATGGCGATGTCCGCAAAGCGTTCCTCGAAACCCTCGGCGCGCTCGGCCGCATGCTCGCTCCCATCTTCGCCATGACCCTGGTCGCCATGTATCTCATGAAGATCTGGCGCCGCGTCGAGCCCCGCTTCTGCAAGCCGGACCGCCTGCCCGTCGCCGCCTACCGCGCCACGCTTGACCGTCTTGCCGACCTCGGTATCCAGCGCGGCTTCGGCGCCTCCCGCGAGCAGTTCGCCGATCTCGTCTCCGCCCGCGCCCCCGAGTTCCGCGAACTCACCGCCGTCCACATGCGCAACGCGCTCGGCCGCCCCGCCCCGCCGCGTTCCCGCGAAGAGTATCTCCGCCTGTCGCGTGAGGTCGCCCGCAAGGCCGCCGCCCCGCTCCCCTGGTGGCGCCGCGCCGCCGGCGTCTTGCATCCCCTGTCGTGGTGGAAAGTCAGTTAACGCATCTTGGAAAGGGATGGAATGGACTCTTATCCGCAATCGAGTGTAGCGCCCCAGGCCCCGGCGCAGAACGTGCATCCGCTGGCCGCGCCCTATGAAACCGCGCAGATCCTGCGCCGCCGCCTCCGCGCCGCCGTCAAGGGGCGCGACGAGGTCATCGACCTCATCATCACCGCCCTCCTCGCCGATGGCCACGTCCTGCTCGAGGACTACCCCGGCTCCGGCAAAACCACCCTCGCCAAGGCCCTCGGCGAATCCGTCACCGACGCCGAAGGCCAGCACATCGCCCCCTTCCGCCGCGTCCAGTTCACCCCGGACCTGCTGCCCAGCGACGTCTCCGGCGTGTCTATCTTCGACGTCTCCCAGGGCCGCTTCGAGTTCCGCCCCGGCCCCATCTTCGCCCACGTCCTGCTCGCCGACGAAATCAACCGCACCTCCCCCAAGGTGCAGTCGGCCATGCTCGAAGCCATGGCCGAAAAACAGGTCACCGTCGACAATCACACCTATCCTCTTGATGACTTCTTCTTCGTCATCGCCACCCAGAACCCCCGCGACCTCGCCGGCACCTACCCCCTGCCCGTCGCCCAGCTCGACCGCTTTCTCTTCAAAATCAACATGGATTACATCGAGCGCGACGCTGAAATCGACGTGCTCGCCACCCGCAAGGTGCGCCGCTCGGCGCCCGCCGAACGCCTCGTCACCCGCGATGAGGTCGTCGCCGCCCGCCACGCCATGGAGGAGCATGTCCTCGTCGATCCCCGCGTCCACACCTGCCTCGTCGACGCCGCCCGCAACCTCCGCGCCCACAAGAAGGTGCTCCAGGGACTCAGCACCCGCAGTCTCGTGCTCATGATCCCCGCCCTCCAGGCAGTCGCCCTCCTCAACGGCCGCGACTACGTCTCCTCCCAGGACATCGAGTACCTCGCCCCGTTCGTCTTCAGCCACCGCCTCGTCGTCGCCCCCGGCGCCGGCGACGCCCGCACCGTCGTCCAGGAGTGCCTCAAGGGTCCGCTCGAAGTCCTCACCCGCTCCACCATGGCCAACGTCGTTCCCGCCCACCCCATGCCTCCGGCGCTGCCTCCCCAGCCTCCCGCCGCCGGACAGAACTGGTAATGCTCCGCCTCCTGCTCATCGCCGTCCTCGTGGCCGGAATGCTGCCCGCCCAACAGCAGCAGACCGATCTCGCCATGGTGCGCCAGTGGATCGAATCCGGCCGCTTCATCCGCGTCCGCGAAACCGCCGAGGCCATCCTCCGCGAAAACAAGGATTCGGCCATGGGCAACTACCTCATGGGCGTCGCCATGCAGCGCGGCGAAGGCAACCTTCCGCTCGCCCGCTACTACCTCGGCCGCGCCCGCACCCTCGTTGAACGCAACCCCGCCGCCTCGGTCTCCGACCAGGGCGCCGACCTCTACGCCTACATCATGTTTGAGCTCCTCCTCGTCGCCGGCCTTACCGAAAAGCACGAAGAGCAGATCCAACTCGTCGCCGAGTACAGCCGCCTGTTCGGCGTCGACATGGGCGAGCGCTCCGGTTGGTCGCTCATGAAACTCGGCCGCCATAACGAGGCCCGCCAGTTGATGTTGAAGTATCTGCAGTCCAAGGATCCCGATACCCGCCGCGGCGCGCTCAATACCCTCGGGTCCATTGAAATGTCACTGGGCAACTATGAGGAGGCCTTCCGCTGGTTCACCGTCCTCAAGAGTGAACTCACCGAACGCGACGTCATCAACATCGCCACCCTCGTCCGCAATCGCGCCGAAGTGGCCAACGTGCTGCTGAAGTTCGACGTCGCCGAGAGCGACACGCTGCTCGCCACCAAGTACTTCCACCCCTCCAGCTACTCCAACCCCTGGATGTCGCTCTCGCTGCTCTACGTCACCGAGGGCCGCCTCGCCGAGGCCATCTCCGCCATCCGCAGCATGCACGCCTGGGACCGCCGCAGTGACCCCACCCTCGAACAGCAGCGCTGGAACGACGGCCAGCAGGCCACCGCCATCGTCCTGCTCGCCACCGGCTACCCCGAAGCCGCCCTCCAGATCGTCCGCCGCATCCGCAGCAAGCCGGATCGCCGCGGCACCACCTCCGGCACCCAGGAGCAGGCCGAAATCGGGCTCCTGTTCCTGTGGCGCGAGACCCTCCGCATGCAGCGCGAGCAGTTGCGTGAACAGATGGTGTGGGAGTCCTGGCCCGATTGGACGCTCTCGCTGGTCGACCGTCTCAAGGTGGAGCGCGAACTCTGGGCCGCCAACAGCCGCCTCAACGCGCTGCTCGTCCCCGACCGCCGCCTGCCCTGGATCCTCCGCCCCTACGCCCCGGATTCGCCCGTTACCGAATGGATGCGCCCCGGTCTGGCGGCCGCCGTTGGCGGCGGCCTCGTCCGCACCGAACTGCGCAAGCTGCTCGAACGGAAGGGAACCGCCGCCAACCGCGAACGGCCCTACCTCCAGGCCGCCCTCGGCGAATCGCTGATCGCTTCCAATGACTGGTCCAACGGCCTGGCCGCTCTCACCGAGGCCCGCGCCAAACTTCCCCAGGAGGAGGTGCTGCTCCGCACCCGCATGGAGGCCCTCGCCGCCCGCGCCCTCGAAAGCAGCGGCGAACTCGACCGCGCCGCCGTCGCCTGGCGCAATGCCATGGAGCGCAATGCCGGCATCATCCGCCTGCTCGATCTTTCCATCCCCGTTACCCTCTCCAGCGATAACTCCCCGGCCGCGAACGCCACCGTCGAGTACCTGGAAAAATCCCCCCGCTTCCACCGCGGCCGCGGCTTTTCGCTTTCGGTTTCAACGACGGGCCGCCGCGTCTTCGCGCAACTCCGCGGACGCGACGGTGCCGTGCTGGCTCAAGCCAGCACAGCCATGCTTCCCGACGTGAAGGATACGGCCCGCCTCCTGTGCCGCGAAGTGCACCGCAAGGCGTTTGCTACCAAGATTGACCTGTCGCAGATGGACATCAACTCGCTCGATGGTTCGGTCACCTCGGGCGATTCCAGCCAAATGGGTCTGCGCGAGCTCTTCGGAACGAAGTAGCCCGCGCCGTCCGCGATTAGTCTTTGATATCGGCGATCTTGGCGATGTGCAGCGTGTCGCCCTTCAACTCGCCCGTAATTTGGACCTTGCCCTTCAGATGCTGCTTGGCCAGCTCGGCATTGTCCACCTTATAGACGTTCTGCTCCTTCTCGGTGACGAAAACGGGCGCGGCGCCCGCTTTAATGCAGCGGTCGGCGCAGTCGCGGGCGGCCTGGTTGGAACCGGCGTTTCCCGCTCCGCAGGACGCGTCGCTGATCCAGCCTTTGAACTCGGCGGCCGGCGCGGCGGCAATCGTGAAGAGGGCAAGGACAGTCAGAAGGGTTTTCTTCATGCGTTGGAACTCCTTGTTCGCTATTCTCCCACGCCCTGTACCCGCCTGGGGAACCCGGACAATTCCTCTAAAAGCCTTCCCCGAACCTGCCGATAAGGCAGGTATGGAGGGAGTCCCCTCCCAATCGCCATGGGATTCGCACCACTCACATTTACAGGCGTTAGCACCTACTCGGCCGATTTCCAGAAAATTCTGGAGCGGACCGTGGCGATCGCCTCCCAGCCGATCACCCAACTGCAGGCCGAGCAGACCAAGATCTTCCAGCAGCAGACGCTCGCCGCCGGTCTGCAGTCCGCCATTGCCGGCCTCTCGACGGCGGTTAAGGATCTGGGAACGCTCGGGACCAGCAAGGCGCTCGGCGGCACGTCGTCCAATACGGCCAAGGTCAGCATTGGCACGGTGACCGCCAACAGTCCGGCGTCTTACACCATCTCGGAAATCACCTCCGTCGCGCGCGCCGGTTCGGCCACCACCACCGGCTATGCCGACGGCGACACCACCGCTGTCTCGGCCACCGGAACCGTGCGGCTCACCTTTAACGGCGCCGATCACACCATCGAACTCACCCCGGCCGAGAACAATCTGTCCGGCCTCCGGAACAAAATCAACTCCCTCGGCGCCGGTGTGACGGCCTCCATTCTCACCACCGGTACCGGCGCCAATCCGTTCTATCTGTCCATCACCTCGAACACCTCCGGCGAAAAGCCCATCGCGCTCGTCGATGATCCGGACGGCGCGGCCGCCAATCTGCTCGCCAATACCGATCCCGGCGCCAACGCCGTCTTCAAGGTCAACGGCGTCCAGGTTTCGAAATCTTCCAATCTGGTCAACGACGTCGTCAGCGGCGTCACCTTCTCCATTCTCGGCACCACCAGCGGTGCGGAGACGGTTAGCCTTACGCTGGCCACCAACCGTTCCACCCTCTCCAACCGTCTCGACAGCTTCGTCACGGCCTATAACGCGGTCCTCGACGCGACCGACGCCCAAATCGGCGAAGCGGCCGGGCTGCTCACCGGCGATCTTCTCGTCCGCGAGGCCAAGGATGCCCTCCGCGCCGTCACCGGCTATGAAGGCACCGGCTCCATCAAATCTTTGGCGCAGCTCGGCATCGAGTTCGGCAACGATGGCCGCGCGAAGTTCGATGCAACGGTCTTTGGCGCCCTCTCCGATGCTCAGGTACAGGACGGGTTTGCCTTTCTCGGCTCCGCCTCAACCGGTTTCGGCGGACTCACCTCGCGCCTCGGCCAGCTCTCCGATCCCGTCACGGGTCTTATCGCCATCCAGACCACCAAGTACCAGGAAGCGGACCGCCGCATCGCCAGCCGCGTCGAGGATCTTACTACTCGCCTGATGGCCCTGCAGCGCAGCACGGCCGAAAAGCTCCAGTCGGTCGACGCCCTGCTCGGCTCGCTGGAGTCGCAGGCCACCATTGTCGAGGCCAGCTACAAGAGTCTGCAGTTGACGCTGTTCGGAAAGAACGATGGCTGAGGACGTGCCGCTCCGCGCGCGCCTCGCGCAACTCGACGCCTCTCTGCTCGCCGCCAACGTGGGCCAGGAGGCTGAGATCGCCGTCTGGCTGCGGGAACGGGAAGCGGCCATTGCGGCGCTGCTCGCCGCCGGACCATCGCTCCAGGACCTCGACGACGTCCGCCAACGCACCGCCCGCCTGCGCGAGAAGCTTCTGCACTGGCGCCGCGCCGCCATCATGGATCTCTCGCTCATCGAGCAGCACATGCAGTTCCTCCGTCAGCAGGTCGCCCCGCCCGACGTGCCCGCCGCGCGCCTTGATCTTTCGGCCTAGGCGCCGGGCCAGCGCCGCAGGGCGTCGAGTACCGTGTCCGCCTCGCCGTCGGTCATGTAGGGGTGGATCGGCAGACTGATCTCCTCCTCC
>CAZWDD010000060.1:14820-22920 GCA_964632345.1 uncultured Solibacteraceae bacterium
GTCCGCCTCGCCGTCGGTCATGTAGGGGTGGATCGGCAGACTGATCTCCTCCTCCTCCGCCAGCCGCCGCGCCCGGTCCAATGCCTTCCGCCCGCAACTACTGCGCGAGCGACGCCTTGTTCCCTGCCGCGGTCCGCACCGGAAACAGGTGCCAGCACGGCGCCGGCAGCGGCCGGACGCTTTCGGCCTAGGCGCCGGGCCAGCGCCGCAAGGCGTCCAGCACCGTGTCCGCCTCGCCGTCGGTCATGTAGGGGTGAATCGGCAGACTGATCTCCTCCTCCGCCAGCCGCCTCGCCCGGTCGAACGAGCCGAAGCAGGCGAAGTTGGTCCCCCGCAGCGCTTCCTGATCGGGAATCAGGATCGGGTAGTGCTCACCCGTCGCCACGCCTTCCGCCCGCAACCACTGCACGAGCGATGCCTTGTTCCCTGCCGCCGTCCGCACCGGGAACAGGTGCCAGCATGGCGCCGCATCCCCGTCCGGCGCCGGCAGTGGCCGGACGCTTTCCAGCGGCCAGCCGGCCAAGTATCGGGCGGCGATCTCGCGCCGGCGCTCCGTCCACGCCTCCAGCCGCGGCAGAAAGACGGCCTCCAGCAGCGCCGCGTGTAACTCATCCAGCCGGCTGTTCCACCCCAGTTCCGTATGGCGGTACTTGGCCGACTGCCCGTAATCGCGCAGCCGTCGCACGCGCTCCGCCAGTCCCGTGTCTCCAGTCAGCACCGCGCCGCCATCGCCCATCGCGCCCAGATTCTTCGTCGGGTAGAAGCTCGTCGCCGCGGCCACGCCCGTGGTCCCCGTCGCGGCGCCGTCGCGGGTGGCCAGAATCGACTGCGCACAGTCCTCAATGCAAACCAGTCCGAACTCCTCGATCAGTGCGCGCAGCCCCGCCGGCCGGAGGGGAAACCCATAAAGATGCACCGGAACGAAGAAGCGGATGCCCGGCATGGCGCGCAGCGCGGCGCGGGCTTCGTCGAGGTCGAGCAGGCCGGCCGCATCGGTGTCGCAGAACACCGGCACGCCCCCGCAGCGGACAATGGCGAGCGTCGTGGCGAAGGCGGAAAGCGGGGTTGTCAGCACGCGGTCCCCCGGCTTGAGGCCGGCCGCGCGCAGAGCGATTTCAATCGCGTCCAGTCCGCTGGCCACTCCCACTGCCTCCGGCTGTCCCCACAGGGCCGCCAGCGCCGCTTCGAACGTCCTCACCCGCCCGCCCAGAATGTACCAGCCGCTGGCGCCAAAGGCGTCGAAGGCGGCCATTGCGTCCTCGCGAATCTCGGCCCACTGGCGCCGGAAGTCATTGAGCAGAATCGTGTTGGTGGCCAAGTAATCATTATGCGAACAATCCAGCCGGTCCTGCGCAGGGCGTAAGATGGCGGATATGCCTGGGTCCGGATCGATAATGCGCGTCCTGCGGTGGACTCCTGTCTGGTTGGGCTGGGCCGTTGCGCCGTTGTGGGCCGTGGCCTTCGCCGCCGCCCTGCGCGGCGCGGAATGGCGCCTCTTCGCCGCCGTGCCCATATTCGGCGTATTGGGGGCCGGTGTGCTGGCGCTGTGGAACCGGACGACTGCCGCCGCGAACGCCGAGGCGATATCCGTCCGCCACCGGCCGGTCCCGTTTACCCTTCCCGCCTTCCGCCTGCCTTCGGCTGCGGTGGAGGCGGTCTACGCCCGTCAGGTGGTGCGGCGCGGCGGGCTGGGCGAGGATTTCGTCTATTTCGCCGCCGGCGCCGTTGACGCGGCCGGCCGCCATTGGGAGGCCTTCGCGCCGCTGCGGACGGAGGCGGACGCGCGCGAGACGGCGGCGCAGCTGGCGAAAATCCTGACTGCGTCCCGCGGCCGCGACGTCGAATGCCGCTGGTACGGCGAGCGGCCCCTCGATGTGGATGCGGCCCTCTACCGCCGCGCCGGCCTCTGGGCCGCCGTCTGGCTCGCCGCCGCCGCCGCGGCCCTCTGGCTCGTCTTTAGCCGCTGACCGGCGGCGCTACCATGGAGGCATGAAGACGATGCGGGCGCTCGTGAAGCGCGAGGCGAAACCGGGGTTGTGGCTGGAGGAGGTGCCTGTCCCGGAGATGGGCATCAACGATGTGCTGATTCGCGTCGACCGCGCCTCCATCTGTGGGACCGACATTCATATCTATAAGTGGGATGAGTGGGCGGCGAAGACCATCCCGGCGCCGATGGTGATCGGCCACGAGTTCGTTGGCGAGATCGCCGCCGTCGGCAGCAACGTCCGCGACTTTGAGCCCGGCATGCTCGTCAGCGGCGAAGGCCACGTCACCTGCGGCCTCTGCCGGAATTGCCTGGCCGGCCGGCGCCATCTCTGCGCCCACACCAGCGGCGTCGGCGTCAACCGCCCGGGCTGTTTTGCCGACTACATCGTGCTGCCCATGACCAACGTCTGGCACCACGACGACAGGATCGACCGCGACGTGGCCTGCATCTTCGACCCCTTCGGTAATGCCGTCCACACGGCCCTGTCGTTCCCCGTTCTGGGCGAGGACGTCCTGGTGACCGGCGCCGGACCGATTGGCATCATGGCGGCCGCCGTCGCCGTGCATGCCGGCGCGCGCTACACCGTCATCACGGACCTGAACCCGTACCGGCTGGAGCTGGCGCGCAAGCTCGGTGTGACGCTCGCCGTCGATGTGCGCGAACGCACGCTGGCCGACGTGCAGAAGGAACTCGGGATGAAGGAGGGCTTCGATGTGGGCCTGGAGATGTCCGGCAACCCGAAGGCCTTCCGCGACATGCTGGCCAATCTCGCGCACGGCGCCAGAGTGGCCATGCTCGGCATCCCTGCCGGCGGCGAGATGTCGATCGACTGGAACACCGTGATCTTCAACATGATCACCATCAAGGGCATCTACGGCCGCGAGATGTATGAGACCTGGTACAAGATGACCGTCATGCTGCAATCGGGACTCGACATCAAGCCCGTCATCACGCACCGCTTCCCCTATACCGATTTCCTCGAAGGCTTCGAGTTGATGGCGAGCGGGAACTCGGGCAAGATCATTCTGGACTGGGCGAGCGCCGCTTAGCGCGGCTTCGGCGGCCAGAGCGCGAACTTCTGCCGGGCGGGGTCATAGCGATGCACCTCGCCTTTGCCGATGTTGTAGGTCCAGCCGTGGATTTCGATCGACTTCTCCGCGATCCGCTTCTTCACGCTCGGGTGCGTCTTGAGGTTATCGATCTGCGCCAGGACATTGGCTTCGCAGAGGCGGGCGAGCTTCTTCTTCGGCGGAAGGCCGGCGTGGTGCTCGTTGACGTGCGCGATGGCTTTATCGGCGTAGTGCATCCAGCGCTCGACGGCGGGAACGCCCTGCAGCGAACCGGGGGGCGCGAGCAGCGCCTTCAGCGCGCCGCAGTCGGAGTGGCCGCAGACGATGATGTCGGAGATTTCGAACTTCGTGAGCGCGAACTCGATGCTGGCCGAAACACCGGAGCGGTTGGAGCTGTAGACCGGGATCAGGTTACCGGGCGTGCGCTCGACGAACATGTCACCGGGATCGGTGTGGCAGAGCATGGCTGGGTTGACGCGCGAGTCGATGCAGCCGATGAACAGGATCTGCGGCGCCTGGTGCGCGGCGAGGCGCTCAAAGTGCAGGCGGCGGCGGGGAAAGATCTCTTCGCGGAAGCGCAGCACTCCTGCGCGGATATCGTCCATTGTGGTCATGAACCGGTAATCTCCTTGACGAGGTGGAAAAAGCCCCGTTTTCTATCCGTATCGATGCCCCAATTCACCGGGGGCGACTGATACCCTTCAATGTCCAAGATACCCCAGGAAGCGTAGTTGGCGACCGCGGCGGTGCAGTTGTTCTCTGGCTTATCGAAGTCGAAGTGGTCGTCCTCATTGAACAAGATCGGCTTGGGCGAATAGCCGGGCTGCTGGCGGACCTGGCGGACCATTTCGCCGATGCGCGCCGGGGATTTGACGCCGTTGCCGTGCAGCAGCACGAAGTCGGAGAGGCGCGTGACCTCGGGCGTTGGAAGCGTGTTGCCATTGAAGCTGCAGCCGACCAGCAGGCGGCGCCGGCGGACGGTGATGGCCTTGGCGTCGCGGATCAGCAGCGGGATGAGATCGGGGCGGAGCAGATCGTGGTCGTATTTGCGGTTGTTGCACTCGTTGGCGACTTCCAGCAGGACGTTGCGGTACTCGCGCGAGAGAACAAACTCGACCGTGTTGCGCAGCGCGCGGCGAATGGCGCGATCGTTTTCGAGCACCTGGTCCTGGCCGAAGTAGAAGACGCCGAGCATCGGCGCCATGCCGAGCGCATCGGCGGCGTCGAGGATCAGCCGGAGCCGGTTGAGGTATTCGGGGATGATGTCGCCGCGCGGCGTGAAGGCGCCGGTCTGCCACGGCTGCTGGCCGGCGTAGCCCCGCGGATTGCCGCCCTGCATGTTGAGCGTGAAGCTGAGGACGCCGTGCTGGCGCCAGAGCGGCATGGCGGCGATGAACTCGCGCGTGTTGCGGTCCGGATCCCATTTGCCCGTGTCGGGGTACTTCCAGTTGGCGATGGTCTCCGGGTTGCGGTCATCAAAGGTGCCCTGGACCATGCGGGTGTTCATGAGCAGACCTTCCACTTTGTGGCCGCGCCAGGAGCGTCCGGCGTATGTCGGTTTGCCGTTGAGGAGGAAGCGGTCGCCATCGATGGCGAGTTCGGTCTGGCGGGAGCCGGACTGGAGCGCGGCGGCGAGGAAGGTGCGGCGGAGCATGATGGACCTCAGGATACACTGCGAGTAATGGGGCACAGCATCTGTGTATACTGCGGATCGAATCCGGGGTTCGACCCGGCGTTCCGGGAAGCGGCGGTAGCGCTGGGAAGTGAGATTGGGCGGCGGGGGCTGCGGCTGGTCTACGGCGGCAGCCATCTGGGGATGATGGGCGTGCTGGCGGACGCGGTGCTGGCGGCGGGCGGAACGGTGACGGGCGTGGTGCCGCGGCTGTTGGTGGAAAAGGAGGCGGCCTATCTGGAACTCGCCGATCTGCGGATGGTCGATTCGATGCACGAGCGGAAGATGCTGATGGCGGATCTGGCGGACGGGTTCGTGTCGCTGCCGGGGGGATATGGAACGCTCGACGAGACCTTCGAAATCGCGACGTGGTCGCAACTCGGCCTTCATGCCAAACCGCTGGTGTTGTGGAATGTGAGCGGCTTCTACGACGGGCTGTTCACGTTTCTGGACGGGATAGTGAAGGCTGGACTGTTACGGCCGCAGCACCGGGCGTTGGTGCGGGAGGCGCGGAATCTGGAGGACGTCTTCGCGCGGCTGGCCGAGCCAGTGGAGTTGGGCGGAGGGAAATGGATGCCGGGGGATCTGCGTTAGCCGCCGCACTTTTCCTTGCGGATGCGGAGGGCTTCCGGCATCCACTCCTGAAACTGGCGGATGCGGGTTTCGTGGCTGGGATGGGTGGAGGTGAACTCGGCGGGGCCGCGGCCGCCGGAGGCGCGGCCCATTCGTTCCCAGAGCTTGGGGGCCTCGGTGGGGTCAAAGCAGGCGCGGGCGACGTAGATGAGGCCCATGTAATCCGCCTCGGATTCATGGTCGCGGGAGAAGGGGAGCAGGACGCCGTATTGCGCGCCGACGCCGAGCGCGCCCATAAGGGCGCGCTGCTGTCCGGGTTCCATATCGCTGACGGCGACGCCGGCGGCGAGAGTGCCCATCTGCACCAGTTTCTGGTAGGCCATGCGCTCGGCGCCGTGGCGGGCGATGGCGTGAGCGATCTCGTGGCCCATGATGACGGCGAGGCCGTTTTCGTTTTCGGCGACGGGGAGAATTCCGGTATAGAAAGCGACTTTGCCGCCGGGGAGGCAGAAGGCGTTGACTTGCGGGGAGTCGATGAGGGTGTAGTCCCAGTGGAAGCCGGGGTCTTCGGCGACGGCGCTGATGCGGCGGCCGATGGAGCGAATGAGGTCGGCTTGGCGGCCGGAGGAGATGACGCGTTCGGAGCGAAGGATCTGGTGATAGGACTGGAGGCCGAGGGCGGACTCCTGATCGCGCGTGAGATCGACGAGTTGCTTGCGGCCCGTGAGAGGGACGGTCTCCTGATTGGAGACGAAGTAATAGAGGCCGTAGATTGCGAACAGGAGAACGGGGAGCAGGCGGAGTCCACCACCAGATCGACGCATGGGAGAGTTACCGGTTGGACATGAAGCGGCCGAGCATGCCGATGACGTCATCGGCGACGGAGCCGTCGCGGTTGGAGTCGAGCAGGGGCGTCAGCATTCCAAGGAGGCCTTCGGGCTGAGCGGGCGCGGCGTTGTTGCCGAGGAAGCCGGCCTGGCTGGACTGTTTGCTGAGGGAGCCCATGACCATGGTGGCGACGACGGGGAGCATCTGCTTGAGGATGTCGGCGCCGATGCCTGTTTCGGCGCTGGCGCGGGAGGCGACCTGGCGGCTGACGTCCTTGCTGCCGAGGAGGTGGCCGAGGATGCCGTTGCCGTCCTGAACGGTTTCGTCGGCGCCGAGGAGACTGGGGTCGTCAATGTAGCGGCTGTGGTTGCCGCCGGAGAGAGCGCCGAGGAGGCCTTCGATGCCGCCTTCGGAGGCGATATTGCGCTGGAGTCCGCCGCCAAGTGCTGGCACCAGGTGCTGCAGCGCGGCCTGCGTCTGCTGCTCGTCCAAGCCGAAACGGCTGCCCAGTTGTCCGACGGCCGCATTGCCGCCGGCGCTCATCAATAGATCGACTAGATTCATCTTCTCGTCCTTTCGTTCTCGCAGACAGATGCAGTGTTCAGGGTAACTGTTTCCAAGGCGATCAAGATTTTCTGCGGCGGCGGCCGAGGAAGAAGCCGAAGATGGCGCCGCTGAGGAGGCCTCCGCCGGAGGTATAGAGGAGGGCGGACTTGGCTTCGTCGAGGAGGACATTGTTGAAGACATTGGCGGAGAGGTGGAGGGAGACGATCTTCCACTCGCCGTTGGCCTTCTGGATGGTGGCAGTCCACTTGGAGCTGAGCTTGAAGGGGCCGCGGATGATGGGGAAGAACTCGTCCTCCATCGAGCCATCGGCGATGGCGACGGAGCCGTCACCGAGGAAGCGGGCGTGACCGCTCAATTGGGCGGCGGTGGTGTAGCGGGTGAGGATGCGGTCGGGCCCCTTGACCATGCGGTCATAGTAGGCGAGGACTTCGGCGGGGCCGCGGGAGACTTCGCCGTTGGCCCAGACGACGGTGGCGTTGGGGTCCATCTGTTGGACCATGCGGTCGAGGCTTTGGGAGTTGATGCTGGCTTCAACTTCGGAGAGGATTTTGAGGAGAAGCTGGCGATCGGCGGCGTGCGGGTCGCCGGGATCGGACTGGGCGAGGAGGGCGAGCGGGAGGGCCAGAAGAAGGGCGAGGCGCAGCATGGGATTAGTATAGGCCCAGAGGACGGTGCAAACGTAGGGTGAGAAGAAGGCGCCTGATGTGGACGGCAGTGGCGGCGGCGAGCGTGCTGGGGGCGGTGCGTCCGGCGCAGTGGGCGTGGGAGAAGTATGGGCCGGCACCGGCGTTGGCGGCCCCGCGATTGGGGTTGCCGGTGAGTGAGGAGGAGGAGGGGCGGGTGGCGGTACGGGTGCCGGGGCAGCGGCTGACGGCGGAGTTGGCGCGATTTGACGACGAGTTGACGGCGTATCTGGTGTTTGACTACATGCGGACGAGGCGGGGGATCGGGGAGCCGGAGATGCTGCTCATGCCGGTGGAGCGGGGCCGGGGCATCGTCTATTCGTTGGTGATGGCACCAGAGGGCGAGCTGGTGGCGGGGTGGGCGCGGGTGTACGGGGAGGCTGCGGCACTGCCTTTTTTGCGGCCGGCGGGAGAGGTGGTGGATGCGCGGGTGGTGGAGGCGTGGCGGGCGCAAACGAGGCGGATGGTGGAGGCGTATCACTATCCGGCGTACCGGCCGCTGGAGCATTTGACGGAGCGGGAACTGGTGTCGTTGACGAGGCGGTTCATTCAGTTCAAGTCGCTGACGGACCCGCGTATTTTGGGGAAGCAGGAGGAGGCGCCGCGTCATTTGGACCGGGCGGAATCCCGCGCGCTGGCCGAGGATATTGTGCGGGTGGCTCGGTTCTTCGATCTGCCGCTTGACTTCTTTCTGGGCATCGGGGCGATGGAGAACAACTA
>CAZWDD010000061.1:0-22646 GCA_964632345.1 uncultured Solibacteraceae bacterium
GTTCACATTCCGCTGTCGCCGGAGTCGCAGATTGAGGCATCGACGCTGATGCTGGCGTCGAACAACATTCTTTCGCCGGCGCACGGCTCGCCGATTGCGATACCTTCGCAGGACATGGTTCTGGGTTTGTACTACCTGACCAAATCGCGTGTTGGGTCGAAGGGCGAAGGGAAGAAGTTCGCCTCGATGGAAGACGTGCTAATTGCGCTGGAGATGGGCGAAGTGGAGACGCTGACGCCGATCAAGCTGCGCCACTCGGGCAAGGTTCTGGACCTGACGACGTCGAAGGACGGCCAGGCGCTGATGCACGCCGAAGCGGTGGAGTACAACAAGCAGGACATGGATACGACGGTGGGCCGCGTCATTCTGAACGACGTGCTGCCGGACGACATGCCGTTCGTGAACGGTCTGCTGAAGAAGAAGGGTCTGACGCAGCTGGTCCAGTACTGCTACCTGAAGTTCGGGTTGCAGACGACGGTGAAGATGCTGGACGACATCAAGGCGTTGGGCTTCCAGTACGCGACGCGGGCGGGCATCTCGATCGGCATCGACGACATGGTGGTGCCGGAACAGAAGACGCAGATGGTGAAGGACGCCGAAAAGCAGGTGATCGAAGTCCAGAGCCAGTATCAGTCGGGTGCCATCACGCAGGGCGAACGGTACAACAAGATCATCGAAATCTGGACGCGCGTGACCGAGGAAGTGTCCGACAAGATGTTCAAGAAGATGGAAGAGGACGACCGGACGGGCCGGTATCTGAACCCCATCTACATCATGGCCGACTCCGGCGCCCGCGGTTCGAAGCAGCAGATCCGTCAGCTGTCCGGCATGCGCGGGTTGATGGCCAAGCCGTCTGGCGAGATCATCGAAACGCCGATTACGGCGAACTTCCGCGAAGGCCTGAACGTGTTGCAGTACTTCATTTCGACGCACGGCGCCCGTAAGGGTTTGGCCGATACGGCGTTGAAGACGGCCGACTCGGGGTACCTGACGCGGCGTCTGGTGGACGTGGCGCAGGACGTGATCATCAGTGAGCACGACTGCGGAACGGCCGAGGGGATCTACGTGGAACCGATCGTGGAAGCCGGCGAAGTGATCGAGCCGCTGCGGGACCGCATCGTGGGCCGCGTGGCGCTGGAAGATCAGTTGGACTTCGAAGGCCACCGGATTGTCGGCGTGAATCAGCTGATTACCGAAGACCTGGCGACGGCGATTCAGGCGGCCGGTATTGAGCGGGTGAAGATCCGTTCGGTGCTGACGTGCGAGAGCCGCCGGGGCGTTTGCCAGCTGTGCTATGGACGCAACCTGGCGACGGGCCGGATGGTGGAGCGCGGCGAGGCCGTGGGCGTGATTGCGGCGCAGTCGATCGGCGAACCGGGCACGCAGTTGACGATGCGTACGTTCCACATCGGCGGCGCGGCGACGCGCGCCTCGGAGCAGAACACGCAGGAGTCCAAGGGCGCCGGTTTTGTGAAGCATATCGGCATCCACACGGTGAAGAACGCGGCCGGCGAAAACATTGTGATGAACCGGAACGGTATCATCGCGGTGGTGGACGAAAAGGGCCGCGAACGGGAACGCTACCAGGTCGTCTACGGCGCGAAGATCAAGTACATGGACGGCCAGGCGATCGGCGCCGGCGACGTTATGGTGGAGTGGGATCCGTACTCGTTCTCGATCCTCACGGAAGTCAGCGGCATTGTCCACTTCAAGGACATTGACGAAGGCGTGACGGTGCAGGAGCAGGTGGACGATGTGTCGGGCCTGTCGCAGCTGGTGATCGTGGATTCGCTGGACGGGTAGAAGTTTCCGGCGATCATTATCCGTCCGGAAGGCGGAACGAAGCACGACGAGCGGCGGTACCTGATGCCGACCCATGCGCACATCATGGTGCGGGACGGCGATACGGTGCATGCGGCCGACGTGGTGGCGAAGATTCCGCGCGCAACGTCGAAGACCAAGGACATCACGGGCGGTCTGCCGCGCGTGGTGGAACTGGTGGAGGCGCGCAAGCCGCGTGACCCGGCGCAGATTGCCGAGATCAACGGCGTGGTGCGGTTCGGCGAAATCACCAAGACGAGCCGGAAGATCTACGTGACCGGGGATGACGGGCAGGAGCGGGAATACAACATTCCGCGCGGCGCGCACATCAACGTGCAGGAAGGCGAGCGCGTGATGGCGGGCGACCAGTTGATGGACGGCCCGATCGATCCGCACGACATCCTGAAGGTTCGCGGCGAGAAGGAACTGCAGAAGTACCTTGTCAACGAAGTGCAGGAAGTGTACCGGCTGCAGGGCGTGAACATCAACGACAAGCACCTGGAAGTGATCGTGCGCCAGATGCTGCGGTGGTTGAAGATCGAGGATATCGGCGACACCGACTTCCTGCCGGAAGAGGTTGTCGACCGGTTCCGCTTCAAGGAAGAGAACGAGAAGACGAACGACAAGGGCGGGCGGCGCGCGCATGCGAAGCCGATTCTGCTCGGAATCACGAAAGCTTCGCTTTCGACCGATTCGTTCATCTCGGCGGCGAGTTTCCAGGAGACGACGCGCGTGCTGACCGAAGCGGCGATCAACTCCAAGCGGGACGGGCTGCGCGGGCTGAAGGAGAACGTGATCATGGGCCGGTTGATCCCGGCCGGCACGGGCATGGATTACTACCGTGGCGTGCGGATCGCGGGCGAAGGGGTTCCGGAAGAGGAGCCGCAGCCGGAAGTGGAAGTGTCGTTCAACGACTCGATGTCGGACTACGAAGACACGGCGCGGACGTTCTACGCCGGTGGGCTCTCCGAGACCGAAGGGGCGCCGGACGATACGATCGTCGAGTAACTCGACAGTTTCGAAGCATGGCAAACGGCCGGTGGCGACCCCACCGGCCGTTTGCTGTTTGGGGGCAAGGCAGTAGACTGGTGGAACATGGAACCGAGCCTTCTGCAACTGGCGCGCGCGGCACGGGTGTACGACCTTGCGCAGCCTTACTTCGTGGGGATGCCGCATCACCCGTCGCATCCGCCGTATCTGTTTTCGCTGACGAAGAAGCATGGCGACATGCACACGCCGGGCGGCAACAGTTCCGCGGCCGATGCGATTGCGATGGGGAGTCACGTGGGCACGCATATCGACGGGTTCGGCCACTTCTCCTGCGGGGGGATGCTGCACGGGGGGCATTTGGCGGCCGAGGTGCAGAGCTACGGCGGGGGGCTGTCGGTGCATACGGCGGAGGAGATCGGGCCGATCGTGCGGCGGGGGGTGTTGCTGGACGCGGCCGGCCCGGGCGAGGTGCTGGACGAGGGAGTCTCATTGGATGCGGCGGCGCTCGACGCGGTGGCCGCGCGGCAGGGGACCCGGATACAGGCGGGCGATGTGGTGCTGATCCGGACAGGGTGGGCACGTTACTGGGACGACGCGGCACGCTACATCAATGCGGGGCGCGGGGCGCCGGCCGGGCCGGGTCCGAACCTGGACGGCGCGCGGTGGTTGAGCGGGCTGGGGATCTTTGCGGCCGGCTCGGACACGGTGGCGTTTGAACGGGTGCCGGCGCCGGATATGCCGGTGCATGTCCATCTGCTGTTTGAAAAGGGGATTCACCTCATTGAGGCGCTGGACCTGGAGGCGCTGTCGCGCGACGGGGTGCATGAGTTTCTGTTCGTCGCGGCGCCGTTGAAACTGCGCGGCGGGACCGGCGCGCCGCTGCGTCCGCTGGCGCTGCAGTAGAATAGTGCCTACGTCTCATGGCTAACGGAATCACGGGAAAAACGGCAATTGTAACGGGTGCATCGCGGGGCATTGGAGCGGCGACCTGCCGGATGCTGGCGCGGGAGGGGGCGGCGAAGATCGTCGTACACTACCACTCCTACCGGGAGGGCGCCGAGGAGTTGGGGCGCGAACTGGAAGCGATGGGGGCGCAGGTGGAACTGATCGGCGCCGACCTTGGTTCGCAGGAAGGGATCGCCGAGTTCATTCTGGAACTGCACGACCGGGCGAAGGGCGCGCAGATTCTGGTGAACAACGCCGGGCACCTGGTGCGGCGGGCGAAGCTGGCCGAGTTCACCAGCGACCTATGGGATGAAGTGATGAATCTGAACGCCAAGAGCGTGTACTTCATCTCGCAGGCCGTGGCGCCGGGAATGGCGGCCGCCGGGGGCGGGGCGATCATCAACCTGAGCTCGATTGCGGCGCGCAACGGTGGCGGGCCGGGGGCGACGATCTATGCGGCCTCCAAGGCGGCGGTGGCGTGCATGACGAAGGGAATGGCGAAGGAACTGGCGCCGTTGGGGATCCGGGTGAACGCGGTGAGCCCCGGGACGGTGGACAACTACTTCCACGAGAAGTACTCGTCGCGGCAGATGCTGGAGAGCGTGGTGGCGCAGACGCCGGCGGGGAAACTGGGAACGAACGAGGAGATTGCCGACTGTATTCAATTCCTGCTGTCGGACGGAGCCGCCTACATCATCGGTCAGACGATTGAGATCAACGGCGGGATGTACATGGTCTAAGGCAGTACTTTGGTACGGGCATTTGCCAGGCCCAAAGTAAGGTTTCCCTCTGATCGTAATCGCCTCATGCCGCGGGTACATTGGTACTACGCCCGCAATAAAAAATAAAAAGAGGACGAGATGCGACAGGAACGCGGCTACGTATTGCTTAGCGTGTCGGCAGCGGCCGTCGTGCTGATGGGATCGGTTGGACTGGCGGTAGACCTTGGGCGGATGTATATCACCAGGGGCGAGGCACAGACGTTTGTGGATTCCGCGGCGCTGGCGGCGGTGCTGGAGTTGGACGCCACCCAGGAGGGGATCGACCGGGCGGTGGCGGCGGTGGCTGGCAACGCCAACCGGACGAATTTCGGGACCGTGCGGATCACGAACACGGTGGTGCAGTTTGCGACGTCGTCGGCGGGGCCGTGGTCTTCGAATCCGGGCGGGGCGCCTGGGTACGGTTTTGCGCGGGTGCAGGCGACGGTGCAGGTTCCGCTGTATTTTCTGGCGATCGCGGCGTCGAAGGAGTCGACCCCGGTGGTGGCGCAGGCGATTGCCGGGCAGGTGCCGAAGACGACCTTCTCCGAGGGGCTGTTCCCGTTTTCGCCCTACGCGCATGATACGGTAGGGCCGGACTTCGGGCTGCAGGTCGGCCAGATGTATACGCTGCGATGGCCGTCGAACCCGAAGCTGGGGAACAACTCGAATGTCTGCGCAGGTGACCGGACGGGTTACATGGTGAATAGCGTGGCGCAGGCGGCGGGGGGATCGGAACGCGGCTACATCGAGGCGACCAGCGCGAGCGAGATCCGGCAGACGATCATTGATGACTACCAATCGGTGACGCGGACGGTGGGGGATCTGGTGGACATGACCGGGGGAGCCAAGCAAAGCCAGTTGGACAGCCTGCATGAGCGGATTCTGCAGGACTCCGATACGACGTCGACGACCTACTCGCAGTATCAGGGAAACGGGAGGCGGATCATCGCGGCGCCGATCAACGATGGAGGAACGCCGCTGGGGGTGAATAACCGGATCGTGGGCATCGGGGCGTTTCTGCTGACGCGGACCGGGGACTACGGGAACGGGGGGAACCAGGCCTGGTGTGCGGAGTACATCGGATGCTGGCTGCAGGGCGGGAAGAACCGCTGTGCCGTGGGTGGCGATCAGAATGCGGCGGGGGCGTATGTAGCGAGGTTGGTGTTATGAACCGCGAAGTGACCCGGCAACGCCGGAGGCGGCAACGGGGAAATGCACTGGTGGAGTTCGCGCTGGCGTTTGGGTTTCTGTTCCCGGTGCTGACGGGGACTTTCCAGTTCGGGTACGCGTTTTTCATCTATAACGAACTGCAGAATGCGGTGCGGCAGGGGGCGCGGTTTGCGGCGCTGAAGACGTATGATTCTCCGAGCGCCACGCCGTCGGCGGCTTTTGAGACCGCGGTAAAGAACGCGACGGTGTATGGGAGTCCGGCCGGCGGGCAGAATCCGGTTGCGCCCGGGTTGACGACGGGGAATGTGCAATTGGTGGTGACCTACGTAAACGGGGCGCCGGGGGTGATGACAGTGCGGATCCAGAACTACACGCTGGACGCGTTTCTGCGGACCTTCACGCTGAACCGGCCGGCAGCGAGTTTCAACTATGTGGGGGTCTATGCGCCAACCATTTAGAGTTTCGGGAATGCGGCGGCGGGCGCAGAAGGGCAGTGCAATGGTGGAAGCGGCGCTGACGCTGGTGGCGTTCGTCTCCCTGTTCCTGGGAGCGCTGGACGTGGCGCAGATTCTGCTGATTCATCAGTCGATTCTGGAGCGGGTGCGGTTGGCGGCGCGGACGGCCGCGGTGAACTGCTGCAATGAGACGGCGGTGAAGAATGTGGTGCTCTACGGGAGTTCCCAGTCGCCGAATGACCAGGCGGCGCCGGGTTATTGGGGACTGACGGCAGCCAACGTGACGGTGGACTTCGCCGGGCAGAACACGCCGGACCAGCGGGTGACGATCCGTGTGGCGGGTTTGGTGTACCAGACCTATACCCCGATGATGAAAGGGACATTCCAGAACATTCCGGTGCAAGTGAGCGTCCCGTTGGAGCTGCCGTAGATTCGAGGGGGAGGAGTGTTTCCGAGCGCTGTGGCGCTGCGGTACACTGTTGAGGATAAGGAGTTTTCATTGGCTAACGACAGCAATCTTTACAGCGCCGAATACATTGGCAGCGGCACGTTCATCATCAAGAAGCCGAAGCGGAACGCGCGGAAGCGCCGCCTTTCGAAGCTGAAGGGTCCGAAGCGCGGCATGCGGAAGTAGTTTTTTTCCCTCCCACCCCCTCTTTCTCCCGTGAAAATCAAAGAGTTGAAGCTCCACCCGATTGCGGTGGCCGATGGCCCGTTGCGGTCGTCGTATGGACTGCACGCTCCGTATGCGCTGCGCACGATTGTGGAAGTCGTGACGACGGATGGCATCACGGGGATCAGCGAGACGTATGGTGGGGACGGCCCCGTGGCGGCGCTGGAAAGCGTCCGCAGCCGGGTGATCGGCATGGACCCGTTCCAGTTGATGGGTTTCCGGCAGTACATCGACGCGCAGGCGGCCAGTGCGGCGAGGGAAGCCGAGGGGGGGCGGTCGCAGACGTGGCTGGTGCCGGGTGAGAACCCGCTCGATACGCACGCGCGCACCTTTGCGGCGATTGAAGTGGCGTGCCTGGACGCGATCGGGAAGGCTCTGGGGCGTCCGCTGTGTGACCTGGTGGGCGGCAAGTGCCGGGACCGGGTACCGTTTTCGGCGTACCTGTTTTATAAGCACGCCGGCGGCGGCGGCATGGGCGACGATGTGCGCGAGGACGAGTACGGCGAGATTCTGACGCCGGAAGCGGTGGTTCGCTCCTGCAAGCAGATGATGGCCAAGTATGGGTTTGAAGAGATCAAGCTGAAGGGTGGCGTGCTGCCTCCGGAGGACGAGATTGCCGCGATCCGTGCGCTGCGAGCCGAGTTCGGACCGAAGCATCCGCTGCGGATCGATCCGAACTGCGCGTGGAGCGTGGACACGTCGGTGCACGTGGGCCGTTCGCTGAAAGACGAACTCGCCGACGGCGGGTACCTGGAAGATCCTTGCGCGACGATTGAGGGCATGGCGGAGGTCCGGCGTCGGCTGTTGGCCGAAGGCAACGAGACGCCGCTGGCGTCGAACGTGGCGACCACCTGTTTTGCGCATGTTCCGGTGGCCAAGCAGACCGACGGGGTGCAGGTGATTCTGTCCGATCCGCACTACTGGGGCGGGATACGAGCGCAGCAGAAGTTGTCGGATCTGTGCGAAGTGCTGGGCCTGGGCATGTCGATGCATTCGAATAATCATCTGGGCGTGAGCCTGATGACGATGGCGCATGCGGCGGCCGTGTGTCCTGCGCTGACGTACGCGTGCGACACGCACTACCCGTGGCAGACGGAGATCGACGAAGTGGTGGTGGGCGGACGGATCGGGTTTGAAAAGGGCTGCGTCGTGATTCCGGATAAGCCGGGGCTCGGCGTGGAACTCGATTATGATCAATTGGCGCGCGGCGAGGAGCGGTATGCCAAGCTCCCGTACCGCAAGCGCGACGACGAGGCCGAGATGCGAAAGCATGTCGACCCGAACTGGAAACGAATACTTCCCCGCTGGTAAAGGACAACTATGCTCGACGCGAAGAAGGCATTTCATGGCGTGTTTGGGTTCCCCGTCACGCCGTTCAAGAAAGATCTGTCGCTGGACCTGGCGGCGCTGGAGCGGAACTGCGACTGGATGGCCGGCTACGGGTTCTGCTCGCAGGTGATTGCGGGTGGTACGGGCGAAGTGTACTCGATGACGCCGGACGAGTCGATCGAGGCGGTACGGGTAGCGGTGAAGGCGATCAACGGGCGGATGCCCGTGGTGGCCGGGGTGGCCTACAACGCGACGATGGCCAGCCACATGGCGCGGGAGATGGAGAAGGCCGGGGCCGAGGCGCTGCTGGTGATGCCGCCCTACTACATCAACGCACCTGAAGAGGGCCTGATACAGTACTTCGAGGCGATCGGGAACAGCTGCGGGCTGCCGCTATCGTTCTACACGCGGGACTGGGCGGCGTTCTCGCCGTCGCAGGTGAAGCGGCTGTTGGACCGGGTGCCGACGCTGCAGATGTGGAAAGACGGGCAGGGCGACATGCGGAAGTACCAGCGGATCATCTGCGAGGTGGGCGACCGGCTGGCGTGGGTGGGCGGCATCGGGGACGACTGCGCGCCGGGCTACTTTGCCGTTGGCTGCCAGGCGTACACGTCGAGCATTTCGAACATTGCGCCGAAGCTGTCGCTGGCGATTGCGGAGAAGGGGCTGAGCGGGGATTTCGCGGGGCTTGCGGAGCTGATGAAGAAGTACGTGCATCCGCTGTACGCGCTGCGCGACCGGAGCCGCGGGTACGAAGTGTCGATCATGAAGGCGGCGATGGAAGTGTTGGGGCATCCTGCGGGTCCGGTGCGGCCGCCGTTGACGAACATCACCGAGAGCGAGTGGGCGGATGTGCGTGCGTTGATGGAAGTCTACGCCGACGTCGTCTAGTTTAGGAGCCGTGAGAGGGGCGCGCGTTGTTACAATGTAGGTTTACAACGTGAGCCCCCGAAACGACAGCGTCGTCGCCATATATCCCGGCTCGTTTGACCCGTTGACGAACGGGCATCTGGACCTGATCGACCGTGGCCGGCGGCTGGTGGGGCAGTTGATCGTCTCGGTATTGAATAACGAGGCGAAGCAGCCGCTATTCAACGTGGAAGAGCGGATGGAGATGCTGCGCGAGGCCGTGGGCGGGATGGCGAACGTGGAGGTGGAGAGTTTCGACGGGCTGCTGGCCGAGTATGCGGCGCGGCGGGGTGCGAGCGTGATTCTGCGCGGGATCCGGGCGATCTCCGATTACGAGTATGAACTGCAGATGGCGCTGATGAACCGGCGGCTGCAGCCTGAGATTGAAACCATGTTTCTGCTCGCCGGGGAAGGGAACTCGTTTCTGAGTTCACGCCTGGTGAAGGAGGTCGCCCGGCTGGGCGGCAATGTCTCCGGCCTGGTGCCGGCGGCGGTGGAGCGGCGATTGGCCGCGCGTTTTTCCGAAACTAAGTTGTAATGAAAGGATGAGTTCTCCTGTGCCAGTAGCTTCGCTTTCTGTAGCTGAACGGATGTCGACGATCAGTGTCTCGTCGACGATGAAGGTTGCCGCCGACGCCGACCGCATGCGGCGGGAAGGGATTGACGTCGTCGATTTCGGCGCCGGTGAACCGGACTTTCCAACGCCGGACAACATCAAACAGGCGGCCATCGACGCGATCCACAATAACTTTACGAAGTACACGCCGGCCGGCGGCACGCAGGAGCTGAAGGCGGCGATCTGTGAGCGGCACAAAGCCGATTACGGGACGGCGTACACCCCGGCCGAGACGGTGATCAGCGTCGGCGGCAAGCACGTGATCTTCAACGCGATGCAGGCGGCGATCAATCCGGGCGACGAAGTGATCATCCCCGTGCCGTACTGGGTGACGTACAAGGACGTGGTGAACTACGCCTACGGCAAGTGCGTGTTCGTGGAGACGGACGAGGCGAACGGCTTTACGCTGACGGCGGAGATGATTGAGAAGGCGATCACGCCGAAGACGAAGATGGTGATTGTGAACTCGCCGTCGAATCCGTCGGGCGCGGTGCTTTCAAACGAAGAGTTCATCCGGATCTTCGAGCTGACGTCGTCGAAGGGGATCTGGCTGCTGACCGATGAGTGCTACTGCCGGTTCCTGTACGACAGCGATCCGTTCTCGATTGCGGCGCAGCCGGGGGCGAAGGAGAGCGTGATTGTGGCGGGGTCCTTGTCGAAGACCTACGCGATGACGGGATGGCGGATCGGGTTCGCGCTGGCGCCGGCGCCGGTGGCCGGGGCGATGATGAAACTGCAGAGCCACTCGACCTCGAATCCGACATCGATTGCACAGAAGGCGGCGCTGGAAGCCGTGCGCGGACCACAGGACTCGGTGGGCGTGATGCTGGCCGAGTACCGGAAGCGGCGCGACTTTGTGGTGAACCGCGTGCGGCAGATCCCGGGCGTGACGCTGCAGGTGCCGCAGGGCGCGTTCTATGTATATCCGGACATCAGCGTGGCGTTCGGCAAGCAGGGGATCACGAACACGATGCAGTTCTCCGAGCGGCTGCTGGCGGACGCGCATGTGGCGGTGGTGCCGGGCGAGGCGTTCGGAACCGAGAAGCATATCCGGATCAGCTATGCGACGTCGATGCATGAGCTGGAACGCGGCCTGGACCGGCTGCACGACTACATCGTCAAGCTGGGATGAAACCGGTCCGGTTGTTGCCCCGATTTGTGGAGCGTGTGTGGGGGACCAGGGCGCTGGCGCCGTGGTTCCCTGACGCGGCTGTTGACACGGGTGAGGTGTGGTTGACCTCGGACGAAAACGAGACATCGGCGGGCGGTTCGCTGCGGGCGCTGATGGAGCGCGGGGGCGAGGCGGTGCTGGGACGGGCGGTGCGGCCGGCGTTTGGCGGGCGGTTCCCGATCCTGGTGAAGTTCCTTTTTACCCGGGAGAAATTGTCGGTGCAGGTGCATCCGGACGATGTTTACGGGGAGGCGCACGAGGGATCGCCGGGCAAGACGGAGATGTGGTACGTGCTGCGGGCGGAGGCGGACTCGACGATCGCGGCGGGGTTCCGGGAACCGATTACGGCGGAGCGGCTGCGGGAGTCGGTGCGGGATGGATCGGTGGAGGGCGAGTTGAAGTGGTGGCCGGCCAAGGCGGGGCAGGCCTATTTTGTGCCGGCGAGGACGGTGCACGCGGTGGGAGCTGGTGTGGTGATCTGCGAGATCCAGCAGAACTCCGACGTCACTTACCGGTTGTGGGATTATGCGCGGCCGCGGGAGTTGCATGTGGAACCGTCACTGGCCGTTGCGGAGTTGGGACCGCACGAAGGACCGGTGGAGCCCGCGGGGGACGTGTTGGCGTCCTGTCCGTACTTTCGAACGGAGCGCGTCGATGTGGATGGCGAATTGTCATGGCGAGGGGACGGAGAGCGTTTTCATCTGCTCGTCGTGACGCGGGGCGAGGGCCATCTGGCGGCGGAGGGGGAAAGCTGGCCCATGCGTGCCGGAGAGTGCTGGCTGGCGCCGGCGGCGTGCGGCGAATACGGTGTCAGCGGGAGCGGCGTCGAGATTTTGCGTGTGTATGTTCCGGGGTAGGCTAGACTGAGAGAAGCTCTGGCGCATCCGGCTGTCGTGAGTATGCGCTTTTATTTCCTTACGTTTTTTGCAGTATTCGCACTGATTCTGGGCGGTTGTTCGGACGGCCCGGACCCGGTGTCGGCGATCGGGGAGGCGTATGCCGGGCCGATGACGCTGAACATCCGTCAGGAGATCAGTCTGAAGTCTCCGGTGGTGGCGACGGTGAAGCACGGGGAAGTGCTGAGTGTGCTCTCGATGCGCCGGCGTTTCATCCGCGTGCGCACGGAGAGTGGCGTGGAGGGGTGGTGCGACAGTGAGAAACTGCTGACCACCGAGCAGATGGGACGGCTGCGGGCGGTGGCCGAGGCGGCGGCGCAACTGCCGACGCAAGGAGAGGCGACGGTGTACGACGCGCGGAACGTACACACGGAGCCGCACCGGCAGGCGCCGAGCTTTCTGCAATTGAAGGAAGAGGAGCGGTTTCATGTGCTGGCGCACCGGCTGGTGGAGCGGGGAACCTACCGGTCGGAGGTGACCAAGCAGATTGAACGGGCAAGCGCGCCGGTGGCGCGGAGCAAGAAATCGCGGAGTTCGCGCGCCAAGCAGAAGAAGCGGAAGGACGGAGATGTGGAGTTGCCGGATCCACCGCCGGGCCCGCCTGCTCCGGCGAACTGGCGGGAGATCTCCTACCGGACGCCGCTGCCGGAACCGCCGAAGCCGGAGCCGAAGTCGGCGCTGGCGATGTTGATCCGGCGGCCGCAGGAGTTGCCGAGGTTCGAAGACTGGAGCCTGGTGCGGGTGAAGGACGGGCGGGCGGGATGGATTCTGACGCGGTCGCTGACGATGACGATTCCCGATGAGGTGGCCAAGTATGCCGAGGGCCACCGGATTACGTCGTGGTTCCCGCTGGGCGAGGTGCAGGACGGCGACGCGGTGAAGAAGCACTACTTGTGGACGACGATGGTGCGGGGCGGGGAAGCGTATGAGTTCGACGGGTTCCGAGTCTTTATCTACAGCGTGCGGCGGCACCGTTACGAGACGGCCTACCGGGAGAAGAACGTAAAGGGATTCTTTCCGAGCGCGCTGCATCCGGTGGAGGTGACCGAAGGAGGCCGGACGCGGACGGTGCAGGGGTTCTCGCTGGTGGTGGAGGAAGACGGCGCGCTGGTGAGGAAGACCTATTCGTTTGAGGGCTACCGGGTGCGGCTGTTGAACCGCGCGCCGTGGGAGAAGTTGGAGGATCCGTTGGACCTGAAGGCGCTGGCGATTCTGCAGCCGTCGGGCAAGGCTCCGGCTACGCCGGCCGGGCTATGGGACCGGATGAAGAGCAAGCTGCCGTGGAGCAAGAAGTCGTAGCCGGAAATCTGGGACAATCCTAGCTATATGCGGCGAAGGGCATTTCTGACGGCGGTGGCTGGATGTCTTGCTCCGCTTGGCGGCGCGGAGAAGAAGATGAAACCCAAGGTGCTGAAGAAGGGCGACACGGTGGGGCTGGTGACGCCATCGACGTACGTGTCCTCGCCTGATGAGATCGCCACGGCCGTGCGCACGGCGGAGTACTTCGGGCTGCGGGTGAAGATGGGCGCCAACGTGCGGAAGCGCGCCGGGTATCTGGGGGGCTCAGTTGCGGAGCGGGCGGCGGACATCCACGCGATGTTTGCCGACCCGGAGGTGAAGGCGGTGTTCGCGATCCGGGGCGGGTATGGGAGCGCGCAGATTCTGCCGGCGCTGGACTACGACCTCATCGGGCGGAATCCGAAGATCTTCCAGGGCTACAGCGACATTACGGCGATGCACCTGGCGATTCACCAGAAGACGGGTCTGGTGACGTTTCACGGGCCGGTGATGCTGTCCGGCTTCACGGGATATACGATCGATCATTTCCGGCGGGCGTTGTTTGAAACAAAGCCGATCGGAGTTGTAACGAATCCGCCGGAAGCGAACCAACTGCGCCCGAACCACACGCTGCGGACGGTGAAGGGCGGGCGGGCGAGGGGGCCGATTGTGGCGGGGAACCTGACGTTGATTTCGACGACGATGGGGACGCCGTATGAGATCGATACGCGGGGGAAGATTCTGTGCATTGAGGATGTGGGGGAAGAGCCGTACTCGATGGACCGGATGTTGACGCAGCTGCGGCTGTCGGGCAAGTTGGAGCAGGCGGCGGGGATTGTGGTGGGCGAGTGCGCGCGCTGCACGCCGCGGGATTTCCGGCCGGGTTTCGATTCGAATTTTTCCCTGGGTGAAATTCTGGACGACATTCTGGGCGGGCTGCGGGTTCCGGTATTGGCGGGGCTGACGTTCGGGCACACGGCGGACCAGTTGACGCTGCCGTTGGGGTGCATGGCGGCGCTCGATGCCGACAAGGGCACGTTGACGATTGAAGAGGCCGGGGTGGAGGCGTAGCGATGGCGGCGAAGTACGACGCCATCATCATCGGGGGCGGGCACAACGGGCTTGTTGCGGCCTATTACCTGGCCAAGGCGGGACGGAAGGTGCTGGTGCTGGAGCGGCGGGAGATGGTGGGCGGGTGCGCGGTGACCGAGGAGTTGTGGCCGGGATACCGCGTGTCGACGGCGAGTTACCTGGTGAGTTTACTGCAGCCGAAGATTGTGGCCGACATGGAACTGGAGCGGCACGGGTATGCGGTGGATGCGAAGGACCCGGCCTTCTTTTCGCCGTTTCCGGACGGGCGGTATTTCTTCACCTGGCAGGACGGTGCGAAGACGCTGGAGGAGGTGGCGAAGTTCTCGAAGAAGGACGCCGCGCGGCTGCCGGAGTTCGATGCGCAGTTGGAACGGTTGGCGGCGTTGATCGAATCGCTGTTGCTGGTGTGCCCGCCTCCGTATCCGCCGCAGGGGATCGGGGAGATTGTGGAGTATCTGAAGCTGGCGTGGCGGCTGCGGAAGCTGGAGTCGCGGGATCTGGTGGCGCTGGTGAAGATCTTCACGATGAGCGCGTCGGACTATCTGGACGAGTGGTTCGAGTCGCCGGAAGTTAAGGTGACGCTGGCGACCGACGGTGTGATCGGGGCCAACGGCGGGCCGCGTTCGCCGGGCACGGCCTATATCCTGCTGCATCACTGCATGGGCGGAGTGGGCGGGAAGCGCGGGCTGTGGGGTTTCGTACGCGGGGGAATGGGAGCGGTTTCCGAGGCGATGGCGAGCGCGGCGAGGGCGGCCGGGGCGGAGATCCGTTGCGGCGCGCAGGTGATGCGCCTGATGGTAAAGGACAATCGGGCCGTCGGCGTGGTGTTGAAGAACGGGGACGAGATTGCAGCGACGCAGGTGGCGTCCAACCTGGACCCGAAGCGGACGTTCCTGCGGCTACTGGACCCGAAGGCGCTGCCGGAGGAGTTTGCCGGGCGGATCCGGAACTTCCGTTGCGAGGGGATTAGCGCGAAGATCAACCTGGCGGTGAAGGCGTTGCCGAACTTCAAGGCGCTGCCCGGGCAGCCGGCGGCGCATCACAAGGCCACGATGCATATCTGCCCGTCGATGGACTATGTGGAGAAGGCGTGGGACGACGCCAAGTACGGGAAACCGAGCGAGCGTCCGATGCTGGAGATGACGTGCCCGACGATGTACGATCCGTCGCTGGCGCCGCAGGGCAGGCATCTGATCGGTATCTTTCTTCAATACGCGCCTTACACGCTGCGGACAGGGTCGTGGGACGACCTGCGCGATCCGTTTTTCAAGCGCGTATTGAAGATCATTGATGAGTACGCACCGGGTTTTTCGAGCACGATCGAACACGCGGAGTTGCTGACGCCGGTGGATCTGGAGCGGCGCTACGGCATCACCGGGGGCAATATTTTCCACGGAGAGATGTCGGTGGACCAGATGTTCTCGCTGCGGCCGGCGGCACGGTACGCCAACTACAAAACGCCGGTGGAGAACCTGTACCTGTGCGGCAGTGGGACGCATCCCGGGGGAGGCGTGATGGGCGCGCCGGGGCACAATGCGGCGATGGCGATGCTGAAGGGTTAGCGCCGGAGGAAGACAATGCCGGCGGCGCGGCCGACGCTGACGGAGAGCCCCTGGGCGGTTTTCCGCAGTTCGAAGCCGCCGGCGCGGTAGGCGCCGTTCCCGGCGGGTTCGACCTCGACGGCCGGGCCGTCGAAATGGAGCCAGAGACGTCCGTCGCGATGGGTGAAGGTCCAGACGGTGAATAGTTCCTCGCTCCAGTAGCTGCCGGCGAGTTGGGCGGCTTCGCCGGCATTCCAGGAGCGGGGCGCGGGCGGGGGGGCAGCAGAGGCGGGACGAGGCGTAAGCGGCTTGCCGGTGTAGACGGCGGCAACCTTTTCGGCGAGTTCGGCGACCGGCGCGCCGCCGGCGTTGCAGAGGCAGACGACGGAGGGCCGGGCGGCGGGGATGCGGAGAAAGTGGGTGCTGTAGCCTGTGGCGGCGCCGCTATGGCTATAGGTTCCCTCGTTCTCGCGGAGGCCGAGGGCGTAGCCGGTGGGAGTGCGGCGGCCGTCGTTCAACCGGCCGGGAGTGCCGAGGGCGGGCAGGAGCGGGGCGGCGACGGAGGGATCGTCGAAGTTGCGGGCCCATTTGAGCATGTCCTCGACGTTGGAGTACATGCCGCCGCTGCCGATGAGGTCGAAGCCGACGTCGACGGTTTTCCAGGCGCCATCGCGGCGGTGGTAGCCGTGGGCCCTGTCGGCAACGGGGTCGCCGTGATCGGCCTGGAAGCGGGAGGCGTGCATTTCGAGCGGCTGATAGATCTTCTGTTGGGCGTAGGTTTCGAGCGGTTTCCCGGTGGCGCGGCGGAGGGCGACGGCAGCCAGGAGGTAGCCGGTGTTGCTGTAGTTGTGATCGTCACCGGGGGAGAAGTTGAGCGCCTTCTGCCGGAGGATGAGGGCGAGCGTGGGGTCTTCGCGGAGGATGCTCTCGTTGGAAAAGCCGCGGAGCGACCATAGGGCGAGGTAGTCGCGGAGGCCTGCCGTGTGGTCCAGCATGCGGCGGATGGTGATGGCGTCGGCGTAGGGCGGCAGTTCGGGGACGTATTTGCGGATGCTGTCATCAAGCCGGAGCTTGCCCTCCTGCTCGGCAATGAGCAGGGCAAGCGAGGTGAACTGCTTGGAGACCGATGCCATGTAAAAGCGGGAACGGGGCGTGATGGGGACCCGCTGTTCGAGGTCGGCGAACCCGTAGCCCTTGGCAAGCACCGAGCGGCCGGCCGACAGCACACCGACGGCGCAGCCGGGCGAGCCGGGGGCGGAGTAGGCGGAGAAGATGCGGTCGACCTGCGCCTCGTGTTCGCCGGCGGCGAGGAGCGAAAGGGAAGTGAGGGCGAAGACGAAAAAGCGGCGCATGGTCGATTTTAGAAATATTTTTGCTTATCTGTCGAAATCGGGCAGGGTGGCGCGTTGTCGTTGTAGAAAAGGAGTTACACCATGAACGAATATCTGATGATTCTGCATGAACCGATGGACAGCCCGTTTGCGGCGTTGAGCCCGGAGGAAATGCAGAGCGTGATTGCGCGTTACGGCGCGTGGGCCGACCGGATGGCGGCGGCGGGGCGTTTGCGGGGAGGCCAGAAGCTGGAGGACGGTACGGCGCGCCATATGGCGGGCGGTACGGTGACGGACGGCCCGTACCCGGAGACGAAAGAGGTGATCGGGGGGTACTTCCTGATTACGGCGGAGAGCTACGACGACGCGGTGGCGCTGGCGGGCGACTGTCCGCACCTGGAGTTCGGGCGGATTGAGATCCGGCGGATCGACGAGACGGCGTGAGCGTAAACGGACTGGTATCGCACCTGTTCCGGCACGAGTCAGGGCGGATTACGGCCGCGCTGACTCGTGCGCTGGGGAGCCGGCATCTGGCGCTGGCCGAGGAGGCGGCCCAGGAGGCGATGCTGCGGGCGCTGCAGACGTGGCCGTATCGAGGCGTGCCGCCGGAACCGGGGGCGTGGATGCAGACGGTGGCAAGGAACTTCGCGCGGGACCGGTTGCGGCGCGAGGCCGGGTGGACCGCGTTGACGCCGGCGGTGCGGCAGTTTTTCGAAGGGCTGGGCGCGGGGGCGGCAACGGCGGAAATGGACGACACGCTGACGATGATGCTGCTTTGCTGCCATCCCTCCATTCCGCCGGAGGCGCGGGTGGCGCTGACGCTGAAAGTGGTCTCCGGTTTCTCGACGCGCGAGATTGCGGCAGCGTTTCTGGTGGCCGAGGAGACGGTGGCGCAGCGGATTGTGCGGGCAAAGCGGGCTATCCGCGAGGGGCGTGTGGAGATGGCGATACCGGAGGGCGAGGAGGCGACGGACCGGCTTCATTCGGTGTGCGAGGCGATCTACCTTGTGTTCAACGAAGGGTACTTTGCTTCAGGCGGCGAACTGTCGATCCGGCGGGACCTTTGTGACGAAGCGGTGCGCCTGCTGCGCTGCGTGCTGGAGGCCGGGTACGCCACACCGGAGCGATGGGCACTGTTGGCGATGTTCCACCTGCATCTGGCCCGGTTCGGCGCCAGAGGGGCCGGGGACTGCGGAATGGCGTCATTCGATGAGATCGCCGGCGCCTGCTACGACGCGGGGCAGATGGCGCAGGCCGAAGCCGCGCTGGCGGCGGCGATGCGAACGGAGCGGGTGAGCGAGTGGCACCTGGAGGCCGCCATCGCCAACGAGCATTGTCAGACGCCGCGCAACTGGGAACGGATCGTCCGCTTCTACGACGCGCTGCTTCAGATGAAGCCAACGGTGCTGGTGCGGCTGAACCGGGCCGTGGCCCTGTTCCGTGCCGGAGCGCGGAAGGAGGCGCTGGCGGAACTGGATGACCTGGAAAAAAAAGGAGGCCTGCGTGACTATGCATTGCTGCACGCCACCCAGGCCCGCCTCCACAAGGAGGCTGGTAACCATGAATCGGCAATACGCGCCTTCCAAAGCGCGTTGGCCTGTTCGATGAATAAAGGAGCCCGAGCGTTACTTGTGAAAATGAATATTTTGGAACAAAAAGAATAGCGAATTCTTTTGTGCGTACTGGTACGTTTACCAGATATAGTCTTTAGCGTCCTGCCGCCGGGCGTGATTATCGAGGATGTGGACAACGCGCAGCCGCTTGAGTTTTTCTGAGCTAAGTGCGCCGATCGGCAGGTAGATAATGGAACGATTCAGCCGGGCGGCCATGCTGCGGAAGATGCTGCGGGGCGGTTTTTTCGCGACATAAACGATGTGTTTTTCCACAGAGTAGTCGAGCGCGGCCATAAGAAGTGTCTCGGGTTTGGATTCCGCAAATGCGTAATCCGGATCTGACCAGACATAGGACATGCGGCGGGGCGGGAGCGTCATGAGGAAGCCGCCGTACTCGGCGCGGCCGATACCGGGGCCGACGACATGGGCGGCAGGGTCCGTCGCGTAAAAGGCCATGTCGGATTCGTTCTGATGCTCTCCCTGCCATGTGGCGAGGTAGGTGTGGCGTTCGTCGGGGTCTTCGTCGAAGATGACGACCAGCGCACCGACCGAACCAGCGATCCTGTTGGCCTCGCGGACATAGATCTTTCCCTGATACCAGTTGCGCAGGGTTTCGCGGAGGTCGATGCCATCGAGCAGGGATGTGGTGAACTGCTGGACACGGAGCCGTTCCTCGCTGAGGAGACTATGCGCCTTCTGTTTGAGGAAGCGGCCATAGCTTTCGATCTGAATGTCTTCCGGCGGGTAGCTGCAGATGGAGTCGCCGTCGAGCGAGTGCTTCCACTCGCCTTTCACCTTTTCCTTCTTACGGGCCTTGAGTCCACGCGGCATCAGGCGCTGCTTGGGGCGGGGCAGCCTGCGGCGGAGGCGGATACG
Organism: uncultured Solibacteraceae bacterium; assembly: GCA_964632345.1. Lineage (GTDB taxonomy): Bacteria > Acidobacteriota > Terriglobia > Bryobacterales > Bryobacteraceae. The sequence continues at coordinate 19,468 of CAZWDD010000061.1, forward strand.
GCGAGTATCGAGCCAGACCCATTCGCCGGAGATACGGACGGTCTGCATGTCGGGAGCGATCTGTTGATGGGAGTAGCGGTTGGCGAGGTCCCAGACCTCCCAGCCGAAGTTGTCGTCGACGATGCCGCGGGCGGCGACGGTGAGATCGAAGAGGCCGGCGACGAGGTCGCCTTGAATGCGGGCGAGGTTGCGGGTGTAGCGGGCGATGAGGCGGCGCTGCCAGTGGGAGACGGCGTCGCCGGTGTTCTTGTTGTAGAGGACCTCGGCTTCGCGAAGCAGGTCGAGATTGGCGCGCTGGCGATCAACGAGGATATCCTCGCGGCCATCGATGCGCCACTGTTCATAGCGGGCCTGCAGGTACGGCATCTCCGAGCAGATTTCGGCGAGGCATTCCGGGTCCGGGTTGACCAGTTGCACGGCGCTCGAGCGGAGTTGGCGGGCCGGCTCCTCCTGTGGAACCTGGACGGCGTCGAGCAGCGGGTGAAGCATGTTGAGGGAGACGACGACCATGGTCTCGGCGAAAGGATCGGCGCCCTGGAGTCGCCAGGCCATTGCGGCGGCGTGCCGTTCGAGTTCGAAGTTGCGCGGCTGCGCGTGGAGGCGATAGGCGTTGAGATACGGCTCCAGGCCGAGGCGGCGGACGGCGTAGGTATCGGGATAAGCGCCGGAGACATGGGGCCGGTCGCCGAGGCTCGGTTCGATGAACAGGATTTCGGCGCCGATTTCGCGGGCGGTGCGCACGGCTTCGACAAACGGATCGCAGGGCTCGACGGGGACGTAAAGGAGTTGATCGTCTTCGGGTTCCTCGGGGCCCGGATCCGGGTGAAGTGGATACATGAGCGCCGAAATCTGGGGCAGGCGGTCGACGGCGCGCAAGAGGGCCGGGCCGCACTCCGACGGCAGTTCGACGGCGACTGTCCGGGGCCGCGCGGCGAGCAGCGCCTGGCGGACGAGGACGGCGAACTCCATGCGTCCGGGAACGACGGGGAAGTAGCGCCAGGGGCCGCGTTGAAGGCTGGCCGGATCGTCGGAATTCTGGAACATCGGCGGGGCTCCTGGCGCGATTACGTGCGGCGGGGTGTGTAGCGGAGCGCCTCTTCGCCGAGAGTCTCCAGGATGGAGATGCGGAGGGCGTCGGCCTGTTGGACGCGGTCCTTGGCGATGTGGCGCAGTTTCAGGGCGAAGCGGGCGATGTTGATGCCGTCGCGGGCGGAGTAGCGTTCATCGGCGGCGTGGGCGTGCTGGAGGAACTCGGTGACGTACTCGAGGATTTCGTCGTCCGCAAACGGCAGATTCTCCTTGAGAATCGCGAGTTCCTCGTCGTAGCCGGGGAAGTCGATCAGGATCTGGGGCTGGAGGCGGGAGTGGATGTATTCGGGCAGGTCGAAGGTGGAGCTGTCGTCGTTCATGGTCGAGACGAGTCGGAACAGGGGGCTGGCCTTGACCTTGATACCGGCAACGATGGACTCGATGTAGCGGCGGTTATCGAGCAGGGGAGCCAGCGACGCCCAGCTCTTCTCGCTCATCCGATTGCCTTCGTCGAGAATGACGATGCCGCCACGGATCATGGCCGTCACGAGCGGCGAGGCGACGTACTTCAGCATGCCTTCGCCTTCAATGACCGGCGTGATCAACAGGTCTTCCGGGCGGGTGTCGGAGGTGGCCTGCATGATGTAGACCTCGCGGCCAAGGCGCTGTGCGGCGGCGTAAGCCAGCGTCGTCTTGCCAACGCCGGGTTTGCCGACGAGACGCGGATTCATGGGCAGGTCGCGGTCGTCAATGACGAGCCACGCCGCCAGCAGCTGCCGCATCACATCTTCCTGCCCTACCCACTGCACCTGCAGTTCATCGGGGTGTGCGAGGTGAAGGAGGACTCCGTCAATATCAACGACCATTTTTCCATTTTCCCGCATCGGGAAGGTCGGCGGTGTGGAAATTGCTACCGCATCTGACGCGCCGCTCAGTTCTGCGGCGGGCGGGCTTTCCGCTTTTCATTGTCGGCGGCGGTCAGCTTGCGCAGCAGTTCGATGGTGGCTTTGGGGGCTTCAAATTCGGCTTCCTCGAGAGGGGTGCGGCCGTTGCGGTCGCGCACGGTAAGGTCGGCGCCGTGATCGACCAGGTACTGAATGATCTCAAGGGCGCCGAAGCGGGTCGCCGTGTGGATGGGGTTGACGCCGAATCCGGCCGTGCGCCGTTCGTTGACGTCGGAGCCGAGTTCGAGCATGAGCTTCACGGCGTCCAGCTTCCGGCTGCCGGTGGCCAGTAAGAGGCCGCCAGCGCCATCAGGGGTCTTGGCCATGGGGTCGGCGCCGAGCTTGATCAGCTCCTTCATCATGGCGACGTTGCCGCTTTCGGCGGCGGTGAGGAACGGGGTAAGGCCGGCTGAACTGCGGAAGGGGCTGGCGGGGGCGCCGGGCGGTTGAACGGTCCGGGCGTGGAGATCGGCGCCGCGGGCGACCAGATCGCGGACGAGTTCAATCTTTCCCTGGCGAACGGCCTCATGGAGGGGTGTGCTGCCGCTGCCGTCGAGGCCATTGACTTGGGCGCCGTGGGCGAGCAGGAGTTTCGACACTGCTTCGTGTCCGCGGCTGAGGGCGATTTGGAACGCCGTGTTGCCGTTCGGGGCCTTATGAAGGGGATTGGCCTTGGCGTCGATGAGCGCCTGGACCGTGGGGAGATCGCCGCGCTGCGCGGCGAAGAGGATGGCGGTGAAGCCCGAACGGCTGGCGGCGTTGACGTCAGCGCCGGCATCAACAAGCAGCTTTGCGATTTCGCGCCGGCCTTCGGCCACCGCCCACATGAGCGCGGTCTGCTGCATGCGCTGCTCGGCAGCAGCGGGATTCGCGCCATTGGCAAGCAGGAACTTGACGAGTTCCGTATTGCCGGACTCGACTGCCGCCATCAGCGGTGTCTCGCCGTTCCACTTGGCGGAGTTGGGGTTGGCCCTGGATTCGAGCAGGAGACGCGCAATGGGCAGGTTGCCGTTGGCGCAGGCGAGAGAGAGGGGCGTCTCGCCATTCTCGTCGGCGGCATTGACATTGGCCCCGGCACGGATAAGCGCGGCGGCGGCTTCGGCATCGTCGCGGCCGGCCGCCCAGAGCAGCGGCGTGGTGCCGTCGGCCCGTGCGGCGTTCACATCGGCCCCGGCTTTAATGAGCGCCAGCACGGCCTGCTGATTG
>CAZWDD010000062.1:0-22325 GCA_964632345.1 uncultured Solibacteraceae bacterium
TCGACGAGGCCGATGATGTGGCGGAATCGAAGGCGATCGGGAGGGGCCGTGGGAGGGTCAGACTGGAGGCGGCGGGAGAGGTAGCGGTCGATGGAGTCGACCATTTCGAGGGAGAGGTCGCCCTGGCGGGTGAGGGGGGAGGCGCCGGGGAGGGCGGCGGCGAGCAGGATGGCGAGGATCATCGACTACTGATGATAGCGGTGCCGGGGAAGTAGAAGCGGAGGAGTTCGGCGGCGGTGCGGCCCTGGCGGGCGAGACCGGCGGCGCCGCGCTGGCAGTAGCCGACGCCGTGGCCGAGGCCGCGGCCGCGGAGTTCGAGGCCTTCGCCGGTTTCGATCAACTCGTAGTTGTTGCTCGGGAGCGCGTCCCAGCCGGAACGGCGGCCGATGGCGAGACGGGTGGCTTCCGAATGGGGGTGTTCGCGGAGGGTGGAGGCGTCGTACTCGTCGAAGCGGCGCGTCCAGAGGGGTTCGCTTTTCTGGCAGACAGGGCAATCGACGGCGAAGTAGGGGTAGGTGTTGGCGGTGGACCAGCCGATGGCGGAGGCCGTCATGGTGCGGCCGCCGCAACTGGCCGAGTGGGCGGGGGCGAAGGGGCGGCCCTGCCAGGTGAGGATGAGTCCGCGGGTGGCGACGGCGGCACGGGTGGCGGCGGGAGATGGCTCGGTAGAGTGCTGGCAGTGAGTGGTATCGCAGAGATCGAAGTGGCGGTGGCGACGCGTGGAGGCGAGAATCCAGGAGCGGGCGACAATGGCCTGCGCGGCGAGTGCGGCGGGAGGAGCGGCGGGGGGACTTTCGGCGGCGACGGTGGCGGCGACGAGGTATTCGAGGTCAGCGGTGAGGAGGATTTCGAGTTCGCCATTGCGCGAAGCGATGGAGAGGGCGCCCTGGTAGCGGCGGCGGAACTGCTCCGGGATGCGGATTTCGAAATCGCCAGTTGCCCGGAAAACCGGGGCGCGGCGGCCCTGGACGTCGAGTTCGGCGCCGGCGCGGCGGACGGTGGTGGGGACGCCGTCACGGACGACGAGCACCTCCTGCGGATGGAACAGGCTGAGCAGGCCGACCTGGACGACGGCGGCGAGGAGGAGCGTCACAGGCGGGACCGGTCCAGGATGGCGGCGAGCGCGGAGGCGGCGGCAGCGCCGGTGACGCCGCGCTGGCGATAGAGGATTAGACGTTGCGGGGCGTCAGCAGGATAGGCCGTGACCACCCAGCCGTCACCGGCGTGGAGGCGGGAGGGGCTGGTGCCGGTCTTGGCCAGGCGGTTGCGGCCGAGGGGGCGGGCGGTGCCGAGGGAAGCGGCGCGGCGGAGGCCGGCGAGGACGAGCGGGTAGTCCTGCCGGCGGGCGATGAGTTCGGCGTAGGCGAGGACGAGCTGGCGGGGGGAGCAGGTCCACTGCATCCAGTCCGGGGCGGACTGCGCGGGGAGTCCGAAGATGGCGAGCGTTGGGAGCGGGACGGGGAGAGTCGGGAAAAGCTGGTGGAACCACTGATTGCAGGAGTGGGCAAGGGCGTCCGGCAGGTCGAGAGAGCCGTGCCGGCGGCCGGACCAGCAGCGGCTGCCGTCGCAGGAGAAGCGTGGGGAGGGCCCGGCGTGGGCGGCGGCGAGGAACGGCTTCCAGAGGCTGCCGGGGTTAACCGGAGCGTCGAGGGTGCCGTCCCAATCCGAGCTCAGGATCTTGGCCGAGGGGAGTTCGAGCAGAATGTTCTCCGCCGGGGGCGGGGCGGCGGCGGCAGCGGCGAGGAGGGCGCGGCGGGAGAGCATTACTGCATCCGGTAGGTGATGGTCTGGGTGAGGCGGTCCGGCGCTTCGGCGGAGGCGACCGCTTGTTCAGCGACGCCGCGGAGGGCGAGGGAGAGGCTGCCGGCCACGTCACCAAGGAACTCGGGCTCGCGTTGTTCGCCTTGAGCGGGCGGAGTGAACGACGGCTGGCCGATGCGTGCCATCCAGCGGGTAAAGCGGGGCCGTTCGGCGCCGTGGCGGAAGAGGGCAGCGAAGCGGGCGTTGGCGGGGGGCGCGGGGTTGGCGGCGCCGGCGCGCATGGCTGCGAGGAGGGCGGGCGTGTTGGCGATCAGGAGGCGATTCCCATCGACGGCGATCGGCGGCACAACGGGACCGAGGAGGGCGAGTTCCGTCTGGATTTCCACGGTGTTCCAGTTGCCGTTGCGGGTGAGAACGAGGCCGGTATCCTGAACGATCCAGACGTTGCCAGCGGCGTCACGAGTGCCCTGGATGTGGGTGAGCCCGGTAAGTTGGGCGCGGGAGAAATAAGCGGCGAGGCGGGAGGCATCGGGGCCGGAGTCGCCGGGGACGAAGGGGGCAGCGTCGATGGCATCCTCCCAGGCACCTTCCTCGCCGGCTTCGCCGAGTTCGGGCACGCCTGGGGCGCGGAGCGACGCGGGACCAGCGCCAGGGGTTGGGTCAAAGAATTTCCGGACGAGGAGGGAGGCAGCGTAGTTGGAATCCGGGGCAAGCCAGGCGCGATAGAGACCGGCGGTGGCGGGCACGGGACGGAGGATGGGCTCCCAGAGAGCGGGATTGACGGCGGGGGGCGTGACGGGTTCCTTGCGGAGCAGGACGCGGCGCTCGGTCCAGGCGGCGGCGGAGCGGTCGAGGTCGCTGATGCTGGCCGAGAAGGGGGCGAGTTCGGAGCGGTTGCGATGGAGCCAGTAGCTGCGGAAGTATGGCGAGGCGAGGAGCGCGTCGAAGTTGGCGGCCATGCGGAGTTCACCGGCGGGGCCGGCGGCCTGGGCGGCGCGGGAGAACCACTCCTCGGCGGCGAGGCCGGAGGGATTGTTGGCGGCGAGACGCTCCAGGCACTGGGCGACGAGGGACTCGGTGGTGCCGACGATGAGCCATTCCCCGCGGAGGGCGAAGGCGACGGCGCGAGTGGAACCGGGGGCGGTGGCGACGAAATAGGGACTGCCGCCGGCCTGGCGGGGAGAGAGGGAGGCGCGGAGGATGCCGAGGAGGGATGGAGCGAAGCGGGCCTCGGTGGTGCGAGTGACGAAGAGGAGTTCGAGATCACCAGGGTTATAGAGGGCAAGGGCAGCGCGGTCGCCGGCGGCCTGTTCGACAAGCGCCATGTCGATGGAGACCTTGGCGGCGGCGGCAAACTCCTGCCGGGCTTCGTCGAGGCGGAGGGCGAGGCGGGAGACGGCAAACTTCCGGTAGGCATCGCTGGCGAGCCAATCCTTCTTCACCTGGGAGGCGTTCCACTCACGGAGCAACTGGCCGAGGTCGCGGGATTCCAGCGTGAGCATGGCGCCGGGCGGGAAGAACGGAAGGGGAGAGGGCGGGGGCGTGAGGTTCTGCGCGACCATCCAGAAGGCGGCGGCGAGGACGGGGACGAGCCAGAGGAGACGGCGAGTCATCGGGCAGCTCCTTGGGGGGCGACCAGGCGCGGGCGGACCAGGTTGGGTTGTTCGAGTTCGGCGCCGATGTGGGGCCTCCGGAGTTGATTCTGCTCTTCGCGGGCGGCCTGGGCGCGGACGGCAGTGACGGCGGCGAGCCAACGCTGGCGCTCGCCGGGAGGCGCATCAGCGAGGCCGGTGTCCAAGATATCGAGCGCGCGCTGGAGATGGCCGGCGCGGACGAAGGCGGAGGCGAGCAGGAGGCGATCGTCGACGGAGCTGAGCAGATAGGTGCGGTCGGCGAGGGCAGAGACGGCCTCGCGGGGGCGTCCGGTCTGCGCGAGGAGGCGAAAGAGGGAACGGAGGGAGTCGTCATCGGCAACGTCGACGGCGAGGAGTCCGCGATAGAGGCGGATGCGGGTGGGATTATCAGCGGCGGAACGGGCCGCGGCGCGGCGGGCGGCGGCCCACAGGGGCTGTTCAGCGGCGGGGGCGGCGACGGGGCCGGAGGCGAGCAGGTCGAGCTCCCCGGCGCCGGACTGGATGGGGCGAGCGCGGTTGCCGCCGATCCACTGGGCGGCGCGGAGGCGATCGGCGTAGGGCGCGGCCGCATCAGCGGCAATGGCGGCGAGAGCGTCGTCGTCCTCGCGCGCTTCGGCGAGCAGAGCGCGCGCCGAACGGTTCCAGGGTTCAGCAGCGGCGAGCGGGGCAAGGTAGCGGACGGCTTCGGCCTTGCGCTGATGGCCAAGCAGAAGCCTGCCGGCGACGCCATGGCGGGCGAAGGGCACGGGTGACTGCATGACATAGGCATCGAGCAGCGGCAGTGCTTTTTCGGAGGCGCCGGCTTCGAGGTGGATGGCGGCGAGGCCGGGGATGGCCGATTCGGCGTTGCCGAGGCGGAGATCGGCTTCATAGGAAGCCGTGAGGACGGCTCGGGAGGCGTCGGCGAATCCGGCTCGACGGAGGGAGGCGCCGAGGGAGCGGAGCTGTTCGGGATCGGCCGGGAGGTCCGGCAGAAGGGCGGCGGTCCGGTTTTCGAGGGCCGCGAGTTGGAGGCGGAGTTCGAGGATATCGAAGCGGTCACGAATATCGGGATAGGTGACGAGGGCGGCGACGATGGGACTGGCGAGAGCGGCCTTACGCTGCTGCAACAGGTGGGAGGCGTAGCGGATGCGAGCCGATTCGAGCACCTCCTGCGCAAAAGAGCGATCGTCCCCGGTGGCGCGGGTGAACTGATCGAGGGCGAAATCCACCTGGAGTTTCAGGAGAGTTTCGCGGCCTTCCGCGGGCAGCCAGCCTTCCTGATTCAACTGGGCAAGGAAGCCGGCGGGATCGCCGGCCGAGCGGGCGATGCGGGCGACCCACTCGATACCGGCCGCGGCGTCACCAGCCAGCACGAGTGCGCCTTCGAGGAGTTCCCGAACGCGATAGGCACCGTTGCGTTTGACGTAGGCGCGGAGGAGCGCCTCGGCCGGTTCGCGGATTTCAGCGGCGAGTCCAGCCGCGGCGGCTTCGCGGAAGGCGCGGGCGGATTCGGACCAGAACCACTCTTCGATGCGGCGATTGTCGTGGGACCAGCGGAGTTCGTCAACGGCGCGGCGATAGTGGGCAGCGGCAGCGGCGCGATCCCCGCGGGCCAAGGCGATGGCGGCGAGGCGGGACCAGGCGGCGGGAAGATGTTCGTCGAGGGTGAGAGCCGTCTGGAAGGCGCGCTCGGATGCGGCGCCGCTGGATTCCTCGCCCAGGGCCAGATAAGCCGAAGCACTGTTATAACGGCGTTCGACGAGAGCGGCGAGATAGTGCGGGGAGTTGGCGTCCCCGGCCATCTGCAGCCAGGCGCCGTAGCGGCCGGCGTAGGAGAACCAGACATCGCCGGCGAGGGTGGCATCGCGGTTGCCGGCCAGGGCAAGTTTATCGCCGATGCGTTCGGGGCCGAGCGAGTCAAGGAAGGCCTTGCGCACGACCGGCGAGTTTTCGGCGAAGTAGAGCCCCGTGAGAGCGCGGTGGGCATTTTGCCAGAGCGGGGAGCGGCGGCTGGCAACGGCCTGGACGGCGATGGGCGGCTTGCCGGCGCGAAGCGCATAGTTGGCCAGCGCATCCATGAAGCCCGAGTTCTGGGCCTGGCGGGGGGAGAGCGTGGCCGGCGCGCGGCGGGTGGCGAGTTCAAAGAGGCGTTCGCGGTCTTCGGAGGAGGCCGCGCCGGCCGCGTCGAGCGCGTTCAACAGGCGGAGTTCGGAGGCGTCATCCCCGGCGGCGAAGTAGGCATGGCGAGCGCGTCGCAGGAGGGATGCCTTCTCACTATTGTTCGGATAGACGCGATGGTAGGCCTCCAGCTGGCGGCCGAGTTCGGCGAACTGCTGGCGCTGGGATTGCAGGCGGACGAGCTGCTCCAGGTATTCGGAGGAGTTGTCCGCGGCGGGGGCGACGAGAAGGGCTTCGTTGTAGAAGCGGGCGGCGGCGTCTGGCACGCCGGCTTGCAGGGCAGCCTCGGCAAGGGTAGGCGGATCAACAGCGCCGCGCAGGGCATCGAGCCAGACGGCGAAGCGCTGCCTTTCCTCGGGCGTATAGAGCGGGCCGGCAGCGGAGGCGGCCTGCAGCAGCCAGCGGCGTTGGAAGGCGCGGCGTCGCGCGGGTTCCATGGCGGCGGCCGTTGCATTGAGGGCGGGGGCCAGGGCATCGAACTGGCGCAGAGTGACGTGGGCGCGGGCAAGGGCGGCGGCCGCGCGGTCGAGATCGGTACTGGCATCGGCGAGGCGGAAGACATTCTGCAGCTCCGCTCGGGCCTGTTCGGGGAAGCCCCACTCGAGCAGGCGTTCGGCGACGGGCAAGTGGTTGGCGGCCAGGGCGGGACGATTGTCGACGTAGGCTTCGCGGAGCCAGCGGAGGCAATCGTCGGGCTTGGCCTGACGGGCGAGGACGCGTGCGCCATCGGCTAGCCAGGCGGGGTTGCGGAAGCTGATTTCGTAGAGCTTGCGATAGGAGGCGAGAGCGGCGTCGAACTGGGAGAGACGCTCCTCGAGGCGGGCGCGGTTCCCAAGGAGATCGACGCGTTCGGGACGGAGGGCGACGGCGCGGCCCCAGGCGGCGAGGGCGGCGTTGTAGTCGCCGAACTCGTTTTCGAGCCGGGCGCGAATGAGCGGCCAGCGCGCGTCGCGGGGGGAGTCGGTTTCAGCCTTGGCGAAATAGGCTGTGATGCGCGCGCGCTGGCCGGAAGCGAGGGAGAAGCGGGCCGCTTCCGATTGAAGCGCCTCATCCTCGGGGAACTGCTTCAGCAGTTCGATGTACTGATCGGCGGCGCCAGGGGAATCGTTGAGGCGGAGGAGAGCGGGGATCCAGGCGCGGCGTAGGGAGGCAAGGCGGGTGGCGCGCGCGGGAGGGGGAAGCGAGGACTTCTGGACGGCGGCGACGGTATCGCGGTAGAAGGCCGTCAGCGCACGATCATCCTTGGCGCGGGCGAAGGCATCGGCCTTGAGGGCGACGATCTGTTCGTCGATCGGGTCGGCGGCAAGAAGCGGGGCGGCTTCGGCATGGGCACGGGCAAATTCACCGGCTTCGGCGAGTTTGCCAATGGCCTCCAGGCGGAAGCTGCGCTGGAGTGCGGGGTAAGCGCTGGGGGCGGCGGCGAGGAGGATGTCGGCGGCGCGGGCGCGGCGGCCGGAGCGCCAGGCGTGATTGACGGCGGTGCGGATGGCGCCGAGGGAGCGGGGATGATCGCGCAGAAGGGTCTCGGCGGCCTGCGTGGCGGCGGCGGGATTGTTGGCCGATTCTTCGAAGCGCATGCGGCTGGCCAGGGCGGCCATGCGGGCGGCGGGGTGGGCGGCGAGGGCATATTCGCGTTCAAGGACGCGGCGTTCGACGGTGGTGAGGCCGGAGCGGCTGGCGTGGGTGCGGATTTCCGATAGCAGCGCGGGCGAAGCGGAGGCGAGCGACTGGATGAGCAGCGCCTCAATGTCGGCTCGGCGCGACTGGGATTCGAGCAGCGAGACGCGGAGCGCGAGCGTCTGCGCGGGGTCCGAGAGGGTTCCGAGCGCGGCATCGACGGGCTGACGCCAGGCGGGGCGGGTGGCGACGCGGATCAGCCGGCGGCGGGAGTTGGAGTCCGCGCCCTCCTCGACTGCGCCGGCGACATACTCCCGCGCGGCGGCGGCGAGATCGCCCTGATTTTCATGGATGGCGCCGGCCTCAAATGCGAACAGACGGGGCGAGCCGAGACGCTGGCGCGCGGCGGCAATGCGGCTAAGGGCGCCGGCGTATTGATAGTAGTCCCAGTGGAGCGTGGCGGCTTCCAGATAAGCAGCCGGGCGGCCAGGGACGGCACCGATGATCCTCTCCCAATGGGAAGCGGCCTGCGCGAAGCGTTCGCGCTCGGCCTCCATTTCGCCGAGGCGGGTCAGGATAGCGGAATCAGCGGGATGAGCGCGGGCGAGCGTCTCTTCGAGTTTGATGGCAGTATCGATGCGGGCGGGTTCCCAGGCGGCCAGGGAGCGGTGGATGGAAGCGGCGCGGGCGACGAGAGAAGCGTCGGCGGGAAAGTCGGCGGCGAGTTTCGTGAGAAGCGGCGCGGCGGATTCAAAGTGGCCCTTCCAGGCTTCGGCTTCGGCAACCCAGAGGGCGGCGGCGGGGCTGGCATTGGCCTGCGCCTGCAGGGCGGCCAGTTCAGCGTCCAGCTTGCGGGTGCGGGAGAGGTATTCAAAGAAGCGCGAACGGAGCGCGTCCTCATACATCCAGTTAGCGCGCAGGAGGCGCTCCCATTCAACGGGATCTGCCGTGGCCCGATTGGTATAGGCGGCCAGCAGGTTCCGCACAAAGGGAAGATGGTGCGGAAAGCGACGATAGGCGTAGAGATTGACCTGGCGGTAGAGAACGGGGTCAAGGGCGCCCTGCTGCGCGGCCACCTGCAGATAGGAGGCCAGTTCAGTGCCGGAAAAGACGGCTGAGATTTCGCGGGTGTACTGGTCGAACTGCGCGTTCATCTTCCGGCGGAGGAAGAAGCGGGCGAGTTTGTGGGACCAGGTTTTGTCGGGGAACTGTTGAATGGCGCGGCGGTACGTAGCCTCAATATCCGCCGTCATGCGGTTCTGCTCGAGGAAGGCGGCGAGGCGTTCGTAGAGGCCGGGGTCGTTGGGGTTGCGGTCGATTTCGCGGCGGTAGAGGGCGAGGGCCTGCACGGGCTGGCGCATGGCGACAAGGCGGGCGATGTAGCGGTCGAGGACGCGAGGATACTCGACGCTGCGCGGGGCGCGGATGTTCTCGCCGACGGGGACGCGGCCGGCACCAGCGGCGAGTTCGTTGAGGAGGGAGTCGTAGAGGGCGAACTCGGGCTGCGTCTGGCGGAGGCGGGCATGGGCGTCAGCAGTGAGCAGGGCGACGCGGGTGCGTTGAGGCGCCTGGGGAAAAGCGGCGAGGAAGGCCGTGCCGAGGCGGACGATGCGGTCGGCCTCGGCGTGCAGTGCGGAGGCTTCGATGACGGCAGCATGGAGCGACGGGCGGCGGGACGACTGGGGAAAACGGGAATCGAAGGCGCGGAGGAGTTCGGCTGCGGCCGCGCGATGGAAGTAGCCGACGGCCTTTCTTTCCTGCTCGCTGAGTTCGGCGGAAGGCGATTGCCCATTGAGAACCAGCGAAAGGATGCCGTTCCAGAAACCGGGGCTGGTATCAAGCGAGGCGATATCGCGATAGAAGGAGAGATCGCCGCCGCCGAAACGGAAGGGCTGGGCGGCCTGTTGGACGAGAAGTTCGATGAGCGAGGCGAGACCGCGCTCGGATGCGGCCGGGCTGCCCGAGGCATGGGCGGCATGGTAACGGCGGGCGGCCTCTTCGTAGTTCTGCACGGCGGCGTGGAAGCCACCGAGCAGGAGTTGCTCATCGGGCGACCAGCGGCCGGCGCGGGCCTTGTTCAGATCATGCAGGACGCGCTGCGCGGCGGAGGAGTCACCGGTGAGGCGGTAGTGATGAAAGAGGCGGGAGGCGGCGTCGAGACTCGCCGGATCCGCGGCGAAGCGCTGGCGGGCGGTATCGGCGAAGGCACGGCGCGCGCCGGCTTCTTCGAGCAGGCCGAAGTAGGCGGACAGCAGCGAGTCAGGCCAAGCGGGCTGATAGGAACGATCGTAGAAAGCAACGGCGGCGGCAGCGCCGGAGCGGCCGCGTTCGATTGCTGCGCGCATCGTAAGGGGCCATGCCTCGTCGCCAGGGAAGGCCTGCGCGGCGCGGGCGATGAGGGCTTCGGCGTCGGCCCAACGCTGGCGGGCCAAGAGCCATTGGACGAAACGCGCATAGGACTGCTGCAAGGTGGGGTAGCGGGCTTCGCGGGCGCGGAAGACGGCCAGGGCGCGTTCGTCTGGGAGCAGATGGCTGGTGACGACGGCCTGCGCTCGCTCCAGCGCAGTCCAGGCTTGCTGCGAGGTAGCGGGGCGAAGAGCATCGGGACCGGCGGCCGGGAGCTTGGCGAGTTCGAGGAGTGCGGCGAGTTCCTTTTCCGGTTCCAGCCGCCGCTGGTGGAAGTCGGCCTTCTCGCGCCAGGCGGAGGCGCGGTCCGGGGCGAGTTGGACGTACTTGGTCCAGTCGGCCTCGGCAGCGGCAAAGTCAAGCTGCGCCTCGGCCTCGCGGGCGCGAAGGTAGAAGAGTTGGGCGTCGGCGGGGCTCTGCTGGATCTGCTGCGTGAGAGCGGGAACGGTTTCGCGCGGTGGACGGCGCCAGGAGACCGTATTTGCTCCGAAGGTGACGGTGGAGTAGAAAATCTCCTCCAGCTTATGGCGGGCCTCGATGGTGGAGATCCATTCGGGCAGGCCGGCCGCGAGCACCACCGCAAGGAAGGGAGCGGCGAGCAGCTTACGGGAGAACATCAATGAACACCTCCCCTCCGCCGATGTTATGCGCCATATCCTCGGCGGTGACCGAAATGGTATAGCGGCCGGGTGGGATATCGCGCGGGAGTGTGAAGCGGGCCGTGTTGGTCAGCGCCTTACCGTCCCAGCGCAGCGAGACCGGAGGCACGCCGTACATGCGCGCGGTGATGGTACGCGTGGTGGCGGAGGCGGAGGCACGGATGGCTACCGAATCACCGGGGCGGTAACTTCCCTTCTCCGTCCGCGCGCGGACCACGGGGGGCTTACTGACAATGACGAAGCTGCGGGACTCTTTGTAAGTGTTTCCGTTGCGGTCGCGCAGGATGAGGTTGACATTGTGAGCGCCATCGGGCATGTCCACGGGTGCTAGAAAGCGGGTCTGCCAGACGTCTTCGCCGGGTAAGAACCGGAGGGGCTTGACGAGGCCGAAGGGGAAAACGGCGACGACGGACTGGATGAGGCTGTCCGTACGGACGCGGAGGACGGGATCGCCGGGGCGGATGAGGCGGGGGCGCAGAAGGGCGCGGGGCGCAGCGAGGAAAGAGGTGTAGGGGGTGACGAACTTGTATTTGCGAGAGAGGCGGATGATCTCGTCAATTGAGGCGCGGTCCTCGCCGTCGCGATCGATCTTCGCAAGCAGGGCATCGACGCGGGCCTTGGCCCAGGTGCGGGGCAGTTGCGGATGGGCGGAGTCCTGGGCGGGAAGGTCCACGGATAACTGCGCGACTCCGGCACGGAAGTAGGTGCGGGCGGGTTGGCGATAGCGGCCGACCCAGGCAGCCTCCGAACCGCCGTAGGTCTGATCCTGCAGCGGATAGACATCGGCGAGGTTGGCATCGGCGGCAAGGGAGGCGGCCGGCTCCGGGCGGCGCTGCAGTTTGGAGAGAAATGCGTTCAGCTTGAAGTCCGGCGTTTCGGTGGAGTTGATGGTCTCCAGCACGCCATCGTGGCGGGCAAGCGCGCGGAGCAGATTGACGTTCGCATCATCGCCGACGCCAAAAACAAAGGTCCGGGGACGTTTGGAGGCCGCCCACTTTTTGGCGTAGGCCTCGGCGATACGGCCGCCGCGGACCTCGCCCTCCGAGGCGCCGCCATCGGAGAACACGACCAGGGCAGCGTTGTCGACATCGACGGCGGCGAGGGCGGCATCGAGCGCGGCGGAAAAGTTGGTGGCGCCGCGAAGCGGCTGTTCGCGCAGCCAGGCGAGGGCTTTTTCGGCCTCAGCCGAACCGCCGGCGGACGGCCCGGAGCCATAGCGGTTGACCTCGGCGTTGAAGGCGAACAGATCAAAACGGTCCTGCTCGCGCAGCCCCGTAAGCAGCCGGGCAAGGGCGGCGTAGGAGCGTTCCAACTTATCCCACTGCATGGAGAGCGACGCATCAAATAAAGCCACGACGCGGCGCGGTGGGCCGGCGGTGACGGCGGGATCGGGCGGGAGGGTCAACGACGCTTCAAAGTATCCCGGCTCGCTGGCCGTTTCGCGCTGTGCGATGACACTGAGCGCGGGCGTTTTCGGGGCGGCGCGGCGGATGGTCAGTGAGAAGTCCTCGTTGAGGACGAAGTTGCGGACGTCGAGCGAGGCACGGAAGCGGTTCGCCGTTTTCTCGCGAACGACAAGCGGGTAGGACTGTCCGCCGAAACTGAACTCCTCCACGGCATGGGCGGAGTCGGCCTGCACGGTGATCCACAGCCTTCCGACGGTCTGCTGCCGGTAGGCCTCCGGCTTGAGGGGGATGGCGAGGTAGGAGACCAGATTTTCGAGCGGCAGCCGCTGGTGATACTCCAACTCCACACGCTTGGTGCCGAACGGGGGGATGGGGACGACCTTGGCGCTGAAGATGCTGGAACGGCGGCCGCTGTCGGAGTCGGATTCCCCCATCTGCAGGAGGCCGGGGTCGATGGCCTGCAGGCGGATATTCTCGTACAGTTCCTCGGCTCGCTTGCGCTCCAGAATGACGCCGGGAATGCGGACCGTTCCATCCCAGACGGCAAAATCAGAGACGATGGCGCCGCCGGGAAGCGAAAAGACGTAGTTGCCTTCCAGGACGTTGGAAACGCGGCTGGCGAAGATCTGGCGCATCAGGACACGGGCGTTGCTGCCGTCGATGTGAATATCGATGGCCATCTCCTCCATGGAAAGGATGGCCGGATCCGGCGCCTGCTTGTTCGATGGAATCAGGGATCCGGCGTCGGCCAACAAGGTGGCGGCACTGAGCAGCGTAAGCAGCGGTCCATTTCGCATCAAAATTCTATAGTCCTATATTGCTCTCCAGCACGACGGCCAGACCATTATCGGTACCCACGTAGAGCTTATTGTCATGATAGAGCATTGCGGTGACGTTCACTGACGGCAGCCCGGCGCGGAGGGCGCGCCAGGACTGCAGGCTGCGGTCCCAGACGAGCAGGCCATGTTCCAGGGTACCGGCGTAGACAGCGCGCGGGGAGACGGCCATGGCGTTGGGGTTCACGACGGCGCCGGGCGGCATACTGTCGAAGCCGCGCCATACGCCGGAGGCGTCCAGCCGCTCCACGCCGCCGCCGTAGGTACCGGCGAACCATTCGCCATCGACACGGACTAGCGCCGTGACCCAATTGGTGCGGAGGGAGGAGTTGGCAGTGGTGTAGCCGGCCGTGACGCGTTCGGATTCGAGGACGGAGACGCCGCCGAGGGTTCCGGCGAGCAGGGTGCCGCCGTCGAGGCCAAGCGTGTAGACGTGGTTGTTGACCAGGCCGTGAAAGACGGAGAGGCTGCGCGTGGCGCCGGCGATGAAGGTGAGTCCTGCAGGAGTGGCGGCCACCCAGCCGCGGGGGCGTTCGGCAACATCGGTGACGTGGGAGGCGATGAGGCCTTCGGTGCGGGTGAACACCTGGCGCTGGGTGCCGGCGGCGTCGAAGAAGACGAGTCCATTGGCCGTGGCGACTGCCATTTGTTGCCCATCCTCGGAGCGTACAATCCGGTTCACGCAGAAGATCCGTTCATCCTGTATGGGCGTAATCCGGCGGCGTTCCCTATCAACAATATCGAGGCCATGGTCGAAATAACCGACCCAGAGGCGTGCGGCGGCATCCATGGCCAGGGCGCTGATGTTGCCGTGGGAGAGCAGCGCCTGGCCATCGGTAACGGCGCGGGCCGTGCGGCCATCACGGAGGATTTCGAGCGAATCGGGGCGGAGGACGTAGAGGTCATCGCCAACAGGGAAGACGCGCCGGACTGGACCGCCGTCGCGGTTGTCCGCGTTGGAGAGCCGCGGCGTGCGGCCCTCGAGGGGAATACGAAGCCAGCCATCGGCGAGGGTGGCCACCAGCAGTTCCCTGCCCCGCGGCGTGAGGGACGTAGCGAGCAGGCCCTGTCCAAGGACGCGTTGGAAGCGGCCATCCTGAAAGAGGGCGATGCCGGTGGAGGTGCCGGCGAAGGCGCGGTCTCCGGCAGCGGCAAGGGAATGAACGGAGTTGTCGGGCAGGCCCTCGGCCTCGGCAAAGCGTTCGGCATGGCCGGCGCGCAGGTGAATGACGCCGGCATCGCGGGTGCCCACCCAGAGATCCTCCTCGACGCCGGCCAGCGCGGTGACGGCCAGGCCAGCCAGCGCCGGATGAAACGGGCGCAACTGCGAGCCGTCAAAACGCAGCACGCCTCCGCCGCCGGTTCCGAGAAGCACGGCGCCAGTGGAGAGTGGCAGAACGGAGCGAACACGCCGTGCGGGGGCGGCCGAGGGCAGCACGAGGCGGAAGCGGGAGCCGTCGAAGGACAGGGCGCCGGCGCCATCGGTAGCGATCCAGAGTTCGTCGGCGGCGGCCAGGGCGGCCAGGGGCGCCGAGGGCAGTTCGAGGCCGGCGCGCCAGGTATTGGCCAGCGAGCCATCGGGTTCGTAGGAGAACAACGCATTGGCGCCGGCGACGTAGAGCTTTCCATTCCAGACGGCGGCATCGCGAAAATCGGCGGGCGAGGCGAGCGGCTCCCATCCGGCGGGAGGAGAGTCGCTCAGGATCCGCAAGGTGAAGGGCGCATCGCTGGATCCGCGGACCTCTTCGCCGGCCTGGCCGGCAGCGCGCGAGGCGCGCCAGTAGGTCCAGCCGGAAAAGGTGAGGGCGGCCAGGGCCGCGGCGATCAGGTAGCGCCGGATCATCGGAGTTCGATCAGGCTCAACTCCGGGCGGCAGTTTGCCCGGAAGCCGCGGATGTTGCCGACGCCGCGGGTGGTGTGGATCCAGCGCCGGCCGAAGGCATTCAAGCCGACGGCGTAGCGCGTGTCGAGCACCGGGACGACAGGAGGGCCATAGAACGGCAGGATGACCTGGCCGCCGTGCGTGTGGCCGGAGAGCATCAGGTCCCAGCGGAAGGGAGCGCAGTCGTCCTTGCCATCCGGATTATGGTTGAGCACCACGACGGGAGCACCATCCTCCGGTACGTTGGCGAAAGCGGCCGGGGCCCGCAACTCGTCAGACCACCAATCGCCGACGCCGGCAAGCCACAGCGGCTGCCCGGCGATTTCCACCCGCGCTGCTTCATTCTGCAGGACGCGGATGCCGGCGCGGCCGAGGATGCCCCGGATATAGCTGCTGTCGGCAAACCAACCGGAGGCGGCCGCCCAGGCGCCGCCGTCATGATTGCCGGTAACGGCGAAGACGGGACAGCGGCTGGTGAGCATGGCGAGCGTTTCGGTGTAGGCGGCGGGGTTGAAATCGGTGGCGGTGGTGACGTAGTCGCCGGTCAGGCAGACGAGGTCCGGCCGCATGGCAAGGGTGCGCCGGAAGGCCTCCTCGAGAAAAGCCATCGGGACGGATTCCGAGGCATGCAGGTCGGAGAGATGGGCGATGCGGAGCGGGCGAGGCAAGCGGCCGGTCTGAACCGTCTTGTGGGTCTCTTCGAGCCAGCGAGGTTCGAGGTGATAGGCGTAGCCGTAGGCGGACAGCGCTGCGGTGGGCAGGCCAAAGAGGAAGACTCGGCGGTTCACGGCGTCTTCCTCGATGGTAGCGGAGAATCAGGCCACGATCGTGCGGCAGTACTCGGCACACTTGCGGATTTCGGCCACGGTGTCGGCGCCTTTGTACTCGTATTCAATATTGGCCGGGATGGCGACGCGGTTGGTCTTCAGCCAGGTCAGCACGTCCTTGATGGGGGTGTCGCCTTCGCCGAAGGGAAGGTTGGCGCCCTGGTTCCGCTTGCGGTCCTTGATGTGGAGGGTGACGATGCGGCTGTACCACTCGTTCATGAACTCGATGGGATTGAAGTTGGCGGCGACGAAGTGGCCGATGTCGAGATTGATGCAGATGTACTTGCTCATGCCCTTCATGGCGGCCAGGAAGTCCTCAGGGGTGGCGAACTCATTGGCGACGATGCGGGAGTGATTGTGCATGCCAACGCGGATTTTAGCCCGCCTGGCGAAGGGATCCACCTTCTTGGCGGTGGAGACGTTGGAGGACGCGGTAATGATTTTGGCGCCAAGGGCATCGGCGAATTCAAAGCCGCGGGCGATTTCGGCGTCGGTGAAGTCCTCGCGGAAGCTGTAGTTGTAGGCGTGGATGGTGACGCCGCCATCGTTGTACTTCTTGCGGAGTTCCTTGAAGTGGGAGATGGGCACCGAGAGCCGCCACTGGCGCATCTCTTCGCGCGGAGTGTTGCGCTGGAATGGCTCGGCGTGGCCGCTGAACATCTCGACGGTGTTGATCTTCAACTCCTGGAGGGCGGCCAGGGCCTGGTCGGCATTGCGATCGCGCAGGCTGTAGGTCTGCACGCCGATGACGACTCCCTGGAAGTTCTTGTCCGGTTTCACGGCGGCGGAAAGGGCCGCTCCGGTGGCGGTGGAAAGGAAACTACGGCGGGTCTGCATAGACAATGCCTATGCTATCACTCAGTCGCGGCCGGGCCTCATGTAATGGGCCTTGGCGTATTTGAGGAAGACGTAGATGGCGCCCATCCAGGCGATGGCGAGGCCTTCGGCGCCGTCGCGAAAGCCGCGCTTCAGGAAGAACGTCCGGTTGAACTCCCACCAGGGCTTGAAGAAGAGCTGCCACATGGAGATGCGGGCGCCCTGATCGACGAGTTGTTCGGCGGCAAGCGTGGTATAGCGGTCCATGGTGCGGACGTGTTCGGACAGCGACTGGCAGGTGAAGTGAAGCAGCGGGCCTTCAAATGCGGCCACCGGGCCATCCACCACCAGCCCCTCATGGACGAAGCGGCCTTCCCACTTGGCGCTGCGGCGATTGTAGAGGCGGATCTTGCGGTCCGGGTACCAGCCGGAGTGCAGGATCCATTTGCCGAGGTACTGCGCCAGCCGCGGCATGGTGTAGGCCTGGGCGTCGGGGCCGTTTTTCTTCACCTGCCAGATTTCGGCTTCGAGCATTTCGCTGACGGCCTCGTCGGCATCGAGCGAGAGAATCCAGTCGTGCGAGGCCTGCTCGGCGGCCCAGTTCTTCTGATCGGAGTAGCCGGACCAGTTGTGATCGAGGACGCGGGCGCCGAGCTTAGCCGCAATTTCGACAGTACGGTCACTGGACCCGCTGTCGACCACCAGGACCTCGTCGACGCAGCGGAGGCTTTCGATGGCGCGCGCGATGTTACGCTCCTCGTTGTAGGTGATGATGGTGGCCGAGATCTTCACAGGAACTCCGTGCCGCGAACGGGAACAGGGGTGAAGGAGACGGCCAGGATGGCGGCGGCAACGAGGGCGAGGCGCAGCCGGCCGCCGTCGATGGGCCGTTCATCGAAGATCGGTGGATGCCGCAGGCCGGTCCAGAGGAAGAAGGCGGCCCAGAGGATCCAGCCGAGCCAGCCGAAGATGAGTCCGACGGCGGCCAGCGCGACGGCGAAGATCTGCGACAGGCGGCGGTGGCGTTCGCCAGCGAAGGCGTAGAGGATATGGCCGCCATCCAACTGGCCGATGGGGAGCAGGTTGAGCGCCGTTGCCAGCAGGCCCACCCAGGCGGCGCGGGCAACCGGGTGCAGGTAGAGGTCCGCGGCGGCCACGCCGGGAAAGACGAGTTTCGCGGCCAGCCAGAGCAGGAGCGGAGAGCCGAAGATGAGATCCCCCTGCTCGGCGATGCCGGGGACCACTTTCGAGTAGGCGAGGCCGATGCCAAGGACCGGAAGAAGGAAGACGAAGCCGGCGATGGGCCCGGCGACGCCAATGTCGAACAACTGGCGGCGGGAAAAAATAGGGGCGCGAATGCGGATGAAGGCGCCGAAGGTGCCGATCAATGTGGGCGCGGGAAGGAAGTAGGGTAGCGAGGCATCGATGCGATGGAAGCGGCAGGCCCAATAGTGGCCCAGTTCGTGCGCCAGCAGAATGGTGAGCAGGGTGAGGGAGAACGGAAGCCCGTCCCAGAGGACGGCGGGGGTGGTCCAGAGGGAAAGGAAGAACTCAAGATCATCCTCGATAAAGAAGGCTGGACGATTGGCGGCGAAGTTCGCGGCCAGGCGGGCACCGACGGCGGTGGTGGTGAAAAGGGTAAGCAGCAGCAGAAGCCCATGCAGCCACCAGCGGTGGCGGCTTCGCGGACGCGTCCGGATGGCGTCCATCGCCGGCCCCATCAGTGCAGTTGCTGCAGCTCTTTGCCGGGCTTGAAGCGGACGGCCTTGCCGGGCGGGATGGCCACTTCGGCGCCGGTGCGCGGATTGCGGCCGATACCGGTCTTGCGCGGACGGACGTTGAAGATACCGAAACCGCGCAGTTCGATGCGGTCGCCCTTGGCGAGAGCCTGCTTCATGCTGTCGAAGACTTTCTCGACGGCATCTTCGGCCTTGGTCTTTGTGATGCCGGTGCGATTGACCACTTCATTGATGATGTCGAGCTTAATCATCCCCGCCTCCTGCGCGTAAGCTGAAAACCAATGATAAGATTAGGCTTACGGCCGTGTCAAGCAGAGTTGCCCGGCCGCGGCCCGCTTTTCGAGCGCTCATGACCCAGCCGATCTCCCCCGCCCTCTTCCGCCGCACCTGCGCCCGGTTCGCCACCGGGATCACCGTTTCCACGGCCATTGCTCCCGACGGCACGCCGCACGGCTTCACGGCCAACTCGTTTACGGCGGTATCGCTGGAGCCGCCGCTGGTGTTGATCTGCGTGAACAACAAGGCGAACGTGCTGGCATTTTTCACGCAGTCGGTACACTTCGGGATCAACGTGCTGGCAGCAGAGCAGGAGGCGCTATCGGTGCGCTTCGCCGAGCGGGGGCTGGACCGGTTTGACGGCGTCGACTGGCGCCCCGGACAGACGGGTGTTCCGCTGCTGGCCGGCGCTCTGGCCCATCTGGAATGCGCCACGCGCCAGACGATTCCGGCCGGGGACCACACCATCATCCTGGGGGAGGTGGTGCACGCGGCCTGTTCCGACGGTGGCCCGCTGCTGTACTTTTCCAGCGCCTATCACACGGCTTCGCCGCGCACGGGCGGCTAGCTACCTGTGCCGGGCGGGAGCCAGGCGTGACGCCAGAGCCCTGCGGACTCTCACAAAGTACAGATTTCAGGGAAGATAAGTTTACTTTTCGGGTGCTTGACGCGGGGCCGGACGGTGCTAGAATCTTAGGTAGCGTGGGAAGCCCTTGCCACGCGCAGGACCACCTCTATGAAAATGCGCCGACTTCTGATCGTTCCGGGACTGCTGCTCGGAGCCTCGTTGCTCGTTCCCCCAGCCACTGCGCAGAAAAAGGGGACGGACGAAGGGCCGCGGGAGACCGTGGCAAAGCCGATATCGGAAAAGGAGCGGAAACGCCGGGAAGAGCGGCTCCGCAAGGAGTTGGAAGGGCCATACCGGAAATGGCTGAACGAAGACGTGCTTTACATCATCACCGATGAAGAGCGCACGGCGTTCAAGCGCATGGCCACCGACGAAGAACGCGAACAGTTCATCGAGCAGTTCTGGCTGCGCCGGGACCCGACGCCGGATTCGCAGGAGAACGAGTTCAAAGAAGAGCATTACCGCCGCATCGCCTATGCCAACGAGCGCTACGCCTCGGGCATTCCGGGCTGGAAGACGGATCGCGGCCGCATCTACATTACGTTCGGCCCGCCGGACGAAAACGAATCGCATCCCTCCGGCGGCACCTACGAGCGTCCGTTTGAAGAGGGCGGCGGCACCACGTCCACGTATCCATTTGAGAAGTGGCGCTACCGCTGGATTGAGGGCATCGGCTCGGACATCATCATTGAATTCGTCGATCCGACGATGACGGGCGAATATCGGATGACGATGGACCCGTCGGAAAAAGACGCATTGATGATGGTTCCCAACGCCGGCCTGACGCTGATCGAACAGATGGGCCTGGCCTCAAAGGCGGACCGCTTCAGCCGTACCGACGGCACCCGGCTCGGCACGGGCACCAACCCGCTTCCGATGCGTATGAACCAGTTTGAGCGCCTGCAGCAGTTTGCCCGCCTGCAGAAACCGCCGGCGGTGAAGTTCAAGGATCTGGAAGCGGCCGTGAACTCCACCGTGAAGTTCAACCTGCTGCCGATTCGCGTGCGCGCCGATTTCATGCGCATGACGGCCAGTTCGATTCAGACGAACGTTACGATCCAGTTGGAAAAGAAGGATCTGCAGTTCCAGAACAAGGACGGCGTGGCCAAGGCGGCGGTCAACATCTACTCCCGCATTACTTCGATGTCGCGGCGCGTGGTGAACGTGTTCGAAGACGTGGTGACGACGGAGGTCCCGTCGGAGATGCTGGAAGCGGCGTCGAAGGGCTCGTCGCTCTACCAGAAGGCCATCCCGCTACCCCCGGGCACCTACCGCATGAATGTGGTGGTGAAGGATGTCTATGGCGGCAACATGAACAACTACGAGATGGCGTTGAACGTCCCCCGCATGGAGGACGATCAGTTCACGCATTCCACCGTTGTTCTGGCCGACTTGATCGAAAAGGTACCGACTCGTTCGATTGGCACAGGCCAGTTCGTCATCGGCAGCACGAAGGTGCGGCCGCGGGTGACCGAGTCGTTCAGCCAGAACGAGAAGATGGGCATCTACCTGAAGCTGTACAACTTCGAAGCCGACGAAAAGACGCGCAAGCCGGTTGGCGAAGTGGTCTATGAAGTGATGAAGGTCGGCTCGACTGAAAAGATCTTCGAGTTCACCGAAGAGATCAAGGATGGAAGCCCGACGGAAGTGACGATCGAGAAGTTGCTCCCGCTGAAGTCGCTCGCGCCCGGGCAGTATGAGATCAAGATGAAGGTGACGGACAAGCTCCGGAACCAGACTCTAACCCCGTCTGCGAAGTTCACGGTCACCTAGAAATGGGCTGACCGTCCGCAGTCCAACCGGAAGGCTGGAACTCTATGTTGTCGCGCTGGTCCCAATTCGCTCTGTTCTCGGCCGGGCTGCTCGTCATGGACGCGACGACAGGAGTGCGCGCCGAAGCCGCCGAGTTCCCGCAGAGCGGCGGAACCATTCTGGGGGTAGTGGCCGATCCCGGGGGCATCTCGCAGATGGGCGCAACAGTACTGCTTTTCAACAGGCTGGAAAAACTCGTCTCCCGGACCGTCACCAATGAACGCGGACAGTTCGGCTTTGACAACCTGGTACCGGACTCCTACACCATCCGGGTGAGCCTGGCGAGCTTCGTGCCCGCCATCCGGCAGGGCATTCTCGTGCAGCCGGGCATGCGCAGCTTCCTGAGCATCAACCTGGCCAGCGCGCTGTCCTCGGTGCAGTTCCTCTATTCATCGCCGGGATCGCCGCGGCTGCTTTCCGATGATTGGCGGTGGGTGCTGCGGAGTTCGATGTCCACTCGGCCGGTGCTGCGCTTCCTGCCCAATACCCAGCGGCATGACAACATCTTCACCAATACCCGGGGTCTGGTGCGCGTTTCGGCCGGCGACGGCGGTAACGTCCTGCAGGGCAACCAGCCGGATCTTGGAACGGCCTTTGCCGTGGCCACCTCAATGTACGGAGTGAATAACGTCCAGGTGGCCGGCAACGTGGGGTATGTGTCGCGGGCCGGGTTGCCCGCCGCCAGCTTCCGAACCCGCTTCAGCCGCGACACGGTGGACAATGGCCTGCCGGTCTCGACATCCCCGGAAGTGCAACTGACGGTCCGCCAGCTGTTCATGC
This sequence comes from uncultured Solibacteraceae bacterium, assembly GCA_964632345.1. Classification (GTDB taxonomy): domain Bacteria; phylum Acidobacteriota; class Terriglobia; order Bryobacterales; family Bryobacteraceae. The sequence goes on from CAZWDD010000062.1 coordinate 21,240, forward strand.
CGACGCGGACGGGCGGAACGATGAATGGTTCGTCGGCGCCATCGCTGGGAACGATGACGGCGCTGGTCATGGACCGGCTGAAGCTGGGGGACTCGATCGAGTTTCTTTACGGCGCGCAGTTGGAATCGGTGACGTTCATCGACCGGCTGAACCTGTTGAGTCCGTTCGCGCGGCTCGATATGTCGCTTGGGCGCGGAACGATTCTGCGCGGTGCGTGGTCGAGCGGAACAGCGCCGGAGGAGTTCCATTCGGCGGAGACCGTGGGCGGCGATATGCAGCAGGATCTGTCCACGTTGAGCGCGTTTCCGCGTGTGTCGATGCGCGGCGGCCGGGCCCATGTGCAGCGCATGAATCAGGCCGAGGCGGCCATCTCCCAGCAAATTGATACCGATACGAAGGTTACCGTTGCGGCCTACTTTGAGAACGTGGCGAACGCGGCGCTGGCCGCCGTTGGCGACACGGCCGCCTTCAGCACGGGAGAGATGCTGCCGGACCTGTTCACCCGATCGAGCATCTTCAACATCGGCAGCTACCAGCGCCGTGGCATGATGGCCGCCGTTGACCGCCGGTTCGGGGAGATGCTGAACGTGCAACTGGCATTCGGCAGTGGCGGCACGCTGCAGCCTCGCGACCAGTTGATTCAGAGCGGGGATGCGGACAGCCTGCGTGGGGCGCTACGGCGGACGCAGCGCAGTTGGTCCCATCTTCGCGTATCCGGCAAGGTCCCCGGCATGGGAATGCGCATTTCCGGCAGTTACATGATGACCGACTACCGGGCGGCACTGCCGGCGCACCGCTACATGACGATGCGCAACTCGCCGGACCTCGGTTTGAATATGCAGGTGCGGCAACCGCTGCCGGGATTTGGCCTATGGGCGGGCCGGGTGGAGGCGGTGGCCGAGTTGCGGAACCTACTGCAGCAGGGCTACCTGCCGCTGCAGGGGAGCAATGGACGGCGCGTGATTCTGGTTCCGTCGCCGCGCACGGTTCGCGGCGGGCTGGCCTTCATTTTCTAGTTTCCGTAGCGGAAGACGGTCAGACGAGCAGTGGCTGCGTTGCCGGCGGCGTCGCGCGCGGTAACCTGAA
>CAZWDD010000063.1:0-22149 GCA_964632345.1 uncultured Solibacteraceae bacterium
GCCTCGCGAAGGTCGTCGACGAAGGCGAGGCCGACGGTCTCGCCTCCGTCGCCCGCCATCTCCTTCCTCGCTTCAACGAGTTCTGGCGTGGGGAAGGGCAGCGCCTCACCGTCTCCAAGGCCCAGGGCTTTGCCCGCCTCTCCCGTGACCGCGGCATCCTCGCCCTCGCCGAGCAGTTCGTCGCCTTCACGGAGGCCTCGCTCGCCCGCCGCCACAAGGTCTTCTTCTACCTCATTGCTCACCCCACCCGGCTTGGAAAGAGCACCATGGCCACGCAGTTCCAGGCGCATGCTCCCGTTGAACTGCTCGACGAGGAAACCCCGGAAAGCCGTCTCGGCGTCATCGTCCACGAACTCGTCCACCACTTCTACGACACTGCCCCCGCCGCCCGCCATCTCGGCCTCATCGATGAGTTCCGCCGCATGCCCGAACCCTGGCGCATGGCCGCCTATTCCTATCTCAACGAAGCCGTCGCCACCTCCGCGCAACTCCTTGTCGAACGCCGCCTCCGCTCGCCCGAGTCTTTCGCCGCCTGGTCCGCCCTGCCCCGCAACGTCTACTCCCAGCCCTGGGTCGCCACCCTCGGTCTGGCTGCCTATTCCGAAGTCGACCGCTGCATCGCCGGCGCCTGTAGCCTCTTCAACGGCTTCGCACCCCGTTATCTCGCCGCCGCCGGTTCGGCCCTCGGCGCCCGCACCGAACACCCGCACTTCCGCCTCGCCAGCCGTATCGTCGTTCCCGCCTCGCCAGACCTCCGGCAAGCCAGCCGGCTCTTCCGCGAGAGCGTTCCCTCCATCATGCACGCCACCGGATGGGAGCAGTTAGAACGCTTCACCGAGCTCCCCGTCGTCATCCTCACCCTGCCTCCCACCGAGGAGGAAGCGATTCGCCGCGTCGGCGCCGGACGCGCCGTCACCGTCATCCGCGGTGAGACCCCTGCCGAAGTCGAACGCGCTGTCGAACGCTTTGCCCTGCAGCCCTTCTAACTCCTACTCGCCGACCTTATACATGTATTTGATGTTGCTCTTAAACAACAGCAAATTCGGCGCCAGTTCCCGGTTCACTTTCAGGCAGTTCTTGTCGTACCACTCAATCACTCCCTGGATCACTTCTCCATCCGTCAGTACGATCACCATCGGCGTCTTCGACTGCATCTGTTTGATGTAGTAGAAATTCTCCGCGTTGGTCTGGTCCGGCGGTACGGGTTTCTTATTGGCTGCTGGGGGACGGGAAACAGGCATGATGTCTTTCTGACTAAGGCCGGAAAAATATTTGTTAACTACCGTTATTGAATCATACAGCCCTCGGACGGGCAAGCCGGACTAGCGCCGCATCTCGACTACCCACGCATCGAGCGCGATGCCGCGCTGAATATTCCGGCGCAGCAGTTCCAACAACTCGTCCGTCTTCCGGACGGCCTTGCGGATCCACTCAAAATCAATGACGCGTGCGAGCGATTCAAGTTCCCTTTGTATATCAAAATTTCTTAGGGTTGCATTCGGGTGGTACCGCAGCCACAGCAGATCCTGCAGCAAAAAGTACAGCACTTTCAGATAGTTGTCCAGTTTTTCCGATCGCAGCGCGTTCAGGGATTCCGACTGCTTCGCCCAGTCCGCCCACGGCAGCACCCCCGCCGCCGCCCCCACCAATGCCAGCATCGCCGCCCGCCGCTTATCGTACGCCGCCAGATCGATCGACGCCGCCGCCCCCGGACTTCCCGACGCCAGCGCGATCCGCCGCTTCACCTGGTCCAGCCCCTTCGCCGTCGCAAAGCCCTCCATCTCCGCCGGCGTCAGCCGCGTCAGGTACAGCGGTACGGATCGCGATCGGATCGTCGGTAGCAGGTCGTAGGGGTTCGTCGCCGTACAGACCAGAATCAGATACGGCGGCGGCTCTTCCAGTATCTTCAGCAGCGAATTCGCCGCCTGTTCGTTGGCCCGGTCAATCTGGTCAATCAGGAAAATACGATGCTTCCCCCGCAGCGGCGCGAACTGTGCCCGCTCCTTCAGCGTCCGTATCTGCTGGATCGAAATCTGCCGCAGCGGACCCTCCGGGCAAAACGTCACGAAATCCGGATGGCTCTGAAACAGCAGCGGGTCGTCGCCCCGCTTGTCGGCCGGCAGTTTATCCCGCTCCGCCAGAATATCCTTGTTCCCCGGCAGGCTCAGGTCGTCTTTCTCGATCAACTCCCCGTGCCCCAGTAGCCGCGCCCCGAACCGTCGCGCCAGCGTTGCCTTCCCGATTCCCTCCGGTCCGGACAGCAGAATCGTCTGCGGGATCCGCTCCCCGCTGATCATCGTCTCCAGCACCGCCGCCGCCGCCGCATTCCCGTGGAAATTCTCAAACACCGCGCGGCCCCTTTACGAATGAATGGACCGCTAGCAGCGGCGCCACCGCCGCCCAGATTGCCTCGTGGACCGCCTCCACCGGCTGCGCCGCGTCAATCCGCTTCAGCCGTTCCGGCTCCGCCTCGCACAGCGCTGCGTAGGCGTCGTAGACCCGGTCGTGGAACTCGGCCGCTTCATCGTCAATGCGCGACTCGTCCGGTCCACCGCTGCCGGCCAGCGCCGCATTGCGCGCCCGTGCCCGCGCCAGCCCCGTCTCGCGGTCAATATCCAGGTAGATGGTTGCATCCGGCTCGGTCGGCCCGCACGCGAACGTGTGCAGCTCCCGGATCATCTCCTCCGGCAGCCCGCGGCCCGCTCCCTGGTAGGCCAGCGTCGAATCCGTATACCGGTCCGATACGACAACTCGCCCCGCCGCGAGTGCCGGCCGGATCCACTCCTCCACGTTCTGCGCCCGGCAGGCGAAATACAACAGCAGCTCCGCCCGCGCCGATAACGCCTGGTTCGCCCGGTCCAGCAATATCCGCCGGATCTGCCGCCCGATCTCCGTTCCCCCCGGCTCGGCCGTCTCCAGCACGTCAAACCCCTCGCGCCGCAGCCGGTCGATCAATAGCCGCATCTGCGTCGTCTTCCCGCTCCCGTCCATTCCCTCGAACGACAGGAACAGCCCCGCCCTCCGTTCGCTAGTCATAGACAAAGTGCAGCACTTTCTTCAGGTCTTCCCACGCCTCCCGCTTCGCGTTTTGATTGTAAGGCCGCAGCAGGTACGAAGGGTGATACGTCACCATCACCGGTATGTCGCGCCACTTCTGCCAGTTGCCCCGCAGCTTCGTTACGCCCTCTTTCGTTCCCAGAACCGCCTTGGCCGCCGTCGATCCCAGCGCGCAGATCGCCTTCGGCTTGATCGCCGACAACTGCCGGAACAGAAACTGCCCGCAGATCTCCATCTCGTCCGGCTGCGGAGCCCGGTTCTCCGGCGGACGGCACTTCACCACGTTGCAGATATAAACATCTGCCCGCTTGATCGCAATGCCCTCTTTCGACGCCGTCCCTTCGATCATCTGTGTCAACAACTGCCCGGCCCGGCCCACAAACGGCAGCCCGCTTGCATCTTCATCCGCGCCAGGCCCCTCGCCCACGAACACCAGCGGGGAACTCTCGTTGCCCGACCCGAAGACAATCTTGTTCCGCCCCTCGCACAGGCGGCACCGTTTGCAGTCCCCGATATCGGTCCGGATCTGCTCGAGCGAGTCGTTTTCTGGGGCAAGCGGAATAAGGTCGATCATGCTGGGTTTCGGTGCGGTGGCCGGCGCCGGAACGGCGGCTCGGACGGGCGCGGGTTTGGTCCTGGCGGGCATTGGCGGCAGATCGTCGAACGTCAGCATTGGCTCGGGTTCGGCCGCCGCCGGCGCCGGCGCCGTCAACTGGCTTCCCCGCCGGTAGATCGTCTTGATCCCCAGGTCCTGATAGAACTCCAGCGCTCGCCGTATCTCTTCGGGGCTCATGCTCTTGTTATTGTGACGCGTGCAGCGCCAACCGCAACCGCAGCGCGTGGTCGAAAATCTGGTGCGCGATCTCCCGCTTCGGCGCCCTCGGCAGCGCCACCGCCGCTCCTGTCGCCATCACCAGCGTCACTTCATTCTGGTCACTCTCAAAGCCGGATCCCGCCACGTTCACCACGTTTCCCACGATCATGTCCGCCCGCTTCGTCTCCAGCTTCCGCCGCGCCTCGGCCACCATGTTCGTCGTTTCCGCCGCGAATCCAATCAGCAGCCGGTCGCCCTTTTTCGCCCCAACCTCGGCCAGAATGTCCGGCGTCGGGTCCAGGTCGAGCGACATCCGCGCCGCCGTCTTCTTGATCTTCTCCGGCGCCACCTGCGCCACGCGGTAATCGGCCACGGCCGCTGACTTCACGATCACCGTCGACTCTTCCAATCGCTCCAGTATCGCGTCCCGCATCTCCTGTGCCGTCCGCACCGGAACCACTTCCACGCCCGCCGGCGCCGGGATCGCCACCGGCCCCGACACCAGGATCACCCGCGCCCCCCGCGCCGCCGCGGCCTCCGCCAGCGCGTATCCCATCTTTCCGCTCGAACGGTTTGTCAGATACCGTACCGGGTCCAGCGGCTCCTGCGTCGGTCCCGCCGATAGCAGCACCACTTCACCCTGCATGTCCTGCTTCGTCAACGCCCCGCTCACCGCCGCCGCAATCGTCTCCGCCTCCGCCAGCCGCCCCGCTCCCACCGTTCCGCACGCCAGTTCGCCCGCCTCCGGTCCCACCACCCGGTGTCCGCGCTCGCGCAGCGTCGCCAGATTCGCCACCGTCGCCGGATGCGTCCACATGTTCGTGTTCATCGCCGGCGCCAGCACCACTGGACCCCGAAACGCCAGGTACGTCGTCGTCAGGAAATCGTCCGCCAGTCCGTGTGCGAACTTCGCCAGCAGGTCCGCTGTCGCCGGCGCCACCACCAGTACATCGTTCTCCTGCGCTACCTGGATGTGCTCCACCGAACTGGCCAGGATCTCCTCCCCTGACCGGTTCCCGAACAGATCCGTAATCACCTTCCGCCCCGTCAACGCCGCCAGCGTCAACGGCGTAATGAACTCTCCCGCCGACCGCGTCAGGACACAGTTCACCGTATGCCCCTGGCGCATCAGCGTTCGGGCCAGCTCCGCGGCCTTATACGCCGCTATCCCGCCGCCCACGCCAAGGACGACATTCATCGCGCCCCAGCCTTACTTGCCGGCTTCGCGAGCCGCCAGCGCGGCATCCCGGATCGGATCCTCATACTGCACCAGTCCGCGGCGCACTTCGTCCCGCGCCATCACGGTCGGCTTCCGCGATGTGTTCGGCAGGAACGACCTCGCCCCGCCCTGCAACTGCCGCGCCCGCTTCGCGGCCACGATGATAAACCGGTACGTCGATGACTCCGGATCGTCCGGGATCGAATGCTGGGCAATGGTGGTGGGATTTTCAGCCATGGTTCTTTCTACGTTTCTATTTCTGTTGCCGGAAGGACGTCAGGATCGGATTCAATACTTCTTCCATCCGCCGCCGGCGGGAGCGCTCCGCGATGAAAATGGACCGCAGCCGTAACGCCGCCTCCTCCAAATCCTCGTTCACAATCACAAACTGGTATCGCCCGATCTGCGCCACATCCTCCACCGCCTGCCGCAGCCGCTTCTGAATCGCTCCCTCCTGCTCCGTGTTACGGGAGCGGAGCCGCTTCTCCAATTCGGCAAAGCTGGGCGGGACGACGAAGATGTAAACAGCCTCGATACCCTTCTCTTGTAATTGTCGCGCACCCTGCACTTCGATGTCGAGCATTAGGTCCTGCCCCAGCCGCCGCGCCTCTTCCAGTTCTCCATATCCGGTTCCATACAAGTTGCCCGAATACTCCGCATGTTCCAGAAACCGCCCCGCCGTCACATCGGCCTGGAACTCCTCCCGCGTCAGGTAGTGGTAGTCCACCCCCTCCCGCTCGCCCGGCCGCGGCGCCCGCGTCGTGCTCGATACCGAAAACCGCACTTGCGGCAGATCGGCCAGTAATCGTTGAATCAGTACGGACTTCCCAGCGCCCGATGGGCCCGACAGCACAAATAGATTGGTCATTCCAGGTTTAGCGATTGCTCGCGAATCTTCTCAATATCGGCCTTGATTCCCAACGCCGTCTCCGTGATCGACAAACCCTGCTCCCCGATGCCGTTCGTCTTCGACAGCATCGTGTTCGTCTCCCGGTTCATCTCCTGCAGCAGGAAGTCCAGCTTCTTGCCCACTTCTCCGCCGCCCTGCAACAGCCGCGCCAGCTGATCCGTGTGGATCTCCAGCCTGGCGATCTCTTCTCCGATGTCGCTCCGGTCGGCCAGCACCGCCGCCTCCTGCACCACCCGCTGCGGATCGAGCGCCGACCCGCTCAGCACCTCCGTCAACCGCTCCCGCATCCGCGCCTGAAACGCCGGCACCGCCCGGGACCGTATCTCCCGCACCGTTCCCACCGCCTGCTGAATATGCGCGTTCCGCTCCAGGATCACCGCCAGCGTCGCTCCCCCTTCCCGTTCCCGGAACGTGTTGAACTCCTTCGCCGTGTCCTCCGTCAACTGGCACAGAAACTGCTCCATCGACGTTTCCGGGTCCCGGTCGCCTCCGCCGAGCATTCCCGGTAACCGTAGCGCCACCGCCAGGTCCGGCTCCGCCGACAGTCCGTGCCGCTCGGCCGCCATGCGCCACGCCGCAACAAAGCTATCCAGCATCGCCACGTTGACTTCCGTTTCCGTCGTCGCCGCGTTGCGCTTATAGGACGCACGCACCTCCAGGTGCCCCCGCGAAACCAGCCGCCGGATCACATTCCGGATCGCGTGCTCATAAGGGTCGAACTCAGGTGGTAGATGGAAGTGAATGTCCAGCCCCCGGTGATTCACACCCTTCATGCTCAACACCACCTCGCCATCTGAAGAGGAGCGGCGGAGCCGGGCGTATCCGGTCATGCTGCGTATCGCCATGGGTAGCCTTCCATTATGAAATATCGGTTTCTAAAAACTGAAGTTCGTGTAATCGCTGATACAGCCCGCCCGCTTCCACAAGGTCGTCGTGCCGTCCCGTTTCCACGATCCGCCCTTTCTCCAGCACAACAATCTTATCCGCACGCCGGATCGTTGATAGCCGGTGCGCAATCACCACCACCGTCCGCCCTTCGATCAGGTTTCCCAGCGCCTTCTGCACCAGCACCTCGCTCTCGGTGTCCAGGTGCGATGTCGCCTCGTCCAGAATCAGAATCGGCGCATTCTCCAGCAGCGCTCGCGCAATCGCAATCCGCTGCCGCTGCCCGCCGCTCAGCCGCGCTCCACGTTCTCCGATCATCGTCTGGAAGCCGTCCGGCAACTGCTCGATGAACTCCAGCGCCAGCGCATTCTTCGCCGCCTCGCGGATCTCGGCCTCCGTCGCTCCCGTCCGCCCGTAGCCGATATTGGCCGCCACCGTCGTGTTGAACAGGAATGTCTCCTGCGCCACAATGCTGATCTTGGCCCGCAGCGATGCCAGTTGCAGTTCCCGCAGGTCGTGCCCGTCAATCCGGATTGCCCCCGCCACCGGATCGTAGAAACGCGGAAGCAGCGATGCCAGTGTCGTCTTCCCCGCGCCCGACGGTCCCACCAGCGCCACAATCTCCCCCGCCTTCACGGTAAACGTCACCCCATCCAGCACCAGCCCGTCTCCCGCGTTCGGATACCGGAACGTCACGTTCGCAAACTCGATCTCCCGCCCGAACTCCCGCAGCTCCCGCGCGCCTTCCTCCTCTTTCACCAGAATGTCGCGGTCCAGGTGCTCGAACACCTTCTGCGACGCTCCCAGCGCCTGCTGGAAGATGTTGTGAATTCCCACCAGCCGCTTCACCGGCTCATACAGCATCAGCAGCGCAATCACAAAACTCGTGAACTCCCCAGTGCTCATCTGCCCGTTCTGAATTTGTGTCCGCGCGAACGACACCAGCAGCACGATCGTCACCGCGCCCATGAACTCAATCAACGGCGACGCGATCGCCTGCTGCGCCACGTACTTCAGGTTGCTCCGCCGCAGCCGGTGTGCCGCCTCCCGGAACCGGTTCGCCTCAAAATGCTCCGCTCCGAACGACTTCACCACCTGGTGCCCGCTGATCGTCTCCTGCAGGATCTGGTTCAGCTCCGCCGTATCGTCCTGCGCCCGCCGCGTCGATCGCCGGATCCGCCTTCCCAACTTCGCCGTCGGCAGCATCACAATCGGCAACACCGTCAGCGAAAACAGCGCCAGCCGCCAGTCCCGTTGAATAATCACCGTCAGCAACGCAATGGCAATGAACGTCTGCCGCAGCCAGTCGGCCAGAATGTGCGACGTCGCCACCTGGATCTTATCGATGTCGTTCATGATTGACGACATCAGTTGTCCCGTCGAATTCTGGTCGAAGAACTGCGCGTCCTGATGCAGCACCCGTTCAAACACGTGCTGCCGCAGGTCCGTCACCGCCGACAGCCCCACCCGGTTGATGAACAGATTCCCGAAGTAGTCCGCCAGCCCCCGCACGAAAAACGCCAGCAGAATCGCCGTCGCCGTCATCACCCACACGTCCTGAAAGTTCCCCGGCAGCAGGTCGCTCAGGTACACCGTCCGCTCCAGCAGCGGAATGTCGAACAGTTTGATCGCCTTCGCCGGCGCCGCCGGATTCAATGCCCGGTCGAAAATCGGCTCGATCAGCAGCGCGATCAAACCCTGCGACGCGCCCGCAAACGCCATCAGCACTACGGAGGCAAGCAGCAGCAGCCAGTAGGGCCGCACATAGCGCAGCAGCCGCAGCAGTTCGCTCACGCTGCCACCCCCAGTTCGCCGATCGCCGCCAGTACCGATTCCGTCGCAATCCCGTCCATCGGTCCCCCCGCCACCAGCGTCCGGGCATGCGCGCGCCACGGCGCCCAGATCACCGGGTCGCTCTCTCCGAACAGCACCACCAGCGGCACGTTGAACCCCGCCGCAATGTGCGCCGGCCCGCTGTCATTCCCAATGAACAGGCTTGCCGATTGGATCAGCCCCAGCGTATCCCGCAGCGACGCATTCACCTGCGTCCGGAACTCCGCAAACGGCGTCAGGTCGTCCCCCGGCCCCCCCACAAACACCGGTTCCAAGTGCCGCAGGGACCGTGCCACCGCCAGGAACCGCTCCGCCGGCCATGCCTTGTGTGCCGCCGAGGCCAGCGCGTGAATCACCGCATACGGCTTCCCTTCAGCTCCCTTCGGGGCATACAGCCGTGCCCGCGGAATCTCCATCCGCCGCGCGCCAAGCCAGAACATCGCCGACGCCATATGCTCCGCCGTGTGAACCGTCCGTTCCTCGCCCAGTATCTCCTGCGCCCGCGGAATCCGCCGGTTATACACCGCCTGTCCCCGGAAATGGCCGAATCCCGCCCGCTGTCCTGCCGCCGACGCCACCGTCAACCACATGCTCCGGCTCCCGCCGTGGAAGTTGATCGTCAGCTTCGGATTCCAGATCAACGCCGCCGCCGGATGCGGCGGCAATACCGCATTCACCTCTGGATTCCCACGAAAAATATCGGCAAACCGCTCTTCCACCATCACAGCCACCCGCAGGTCCGGCCTCGACTGTTTCAGGATGTGGATTGCCGGTGTCGTCAGCACGCAATCGCCGAGGGAGCGGAGGCGGATAATCAGCACCTTCGCTCCTTCGGGAAGGGTGTTGAGCAAGTTCAGTCCTCGACGCGCGCTTCGTCGACCAGCATCACCGGGATGTCGTCGCGAACCGGATACACCCGCCGGCACTGCGCGCACTTCAAGCCGCTGCCGTCCGGCTTCACTTCAAGTGCTGCCTTGCACAGCGGGCAGACTAAAATCTCCAACAGATCCTGACTGATTGCCATATCGGAAGCTCCAGTGTAGCGCCTTGCTACTTCGCCAGCTCCGCCCGCGTCTTCTGCACAATCTCCAAAAACTGCCGCGACCGCTCCGAGAACACCTCGTACCGGCCTTCCTTGATCGTCTGTGCATCGATCAACTCGCTGCCCACCGCCACCGCCGCCGACCCCGCCTTCAGAAAGTCCGCCGCCGTGTCCAGATTCACCCCGCCCGTCGGAATCATCTCAATCTGCGGGAACGGCCCCTTCAACGCCTTGATGTACTTCGCGCCGCCCATGTTCGAGCACGGGAACACCTTCACGAAGTCCGCCCCCGCTTCCCACGCCGTTAGTACTTCGGTCGGCGTCAACGAGCCCGGGCAGATAATCTTCGAATACCGGTGCGCCACTTCAATCGTCGACACCTTCAGCGCCGGCGTCACCAGGAACTGCGCCCCGGCCAGAATGCACGCCCGCGCCGTTTCCGGATCCAGAACCGTGCCCGCGCCCAGCACCATCTTGTCCCCCAGCGCATCGGCCAGTTTCTCCAAAGCCTTGATCGCGCCCGGCACCGTCATCGTCACCTCGGCCGACCGGATGCCCCCCTCATACACCGCCTCCACGGCCTTGATGGCCGACTCAGCGGAACTCGTGCGAACAATGGGGACAATCCCGATATCAAGGATGGCGGCGCGGATTTGCGATTTCGTCATGACGGTTTTCCTCTCCTAGTGTAGTGGCTACCGCGTGGGACCGAAACCCCGGCCGTCGTCCGCTGCTCCGGGCCCCCTTTCACCCTTCACCCGAAGATCCTCATTTGGCTGCGCGGTCCTCGGGGGCTCGTTTCCATCCGAGCCCGTATTTCTTCATCCTTGTCCGCAGCCGTTCTCTCGTTGTCCCGAGCGCCACTGCGGCCCTCGTTTGGTTCCAATTCGCTCGTTCCAGGGCGCCCTTTACAAGCGCATATTCGCTACGTTCCAGCTCGTCCCCCCTCGTTGGGGTAAGCGGAGCTGAAGTGTCTGGGATTCCTGTTGAACGGTCCAGAAGATACGGAGGTAGGTCCTCCGGCCCAATCATACTTCCCTGCGTCATCATGCAGGCGTGTCCGATCGCGTTTTCCAGTTCCCGTACGTTGCCCGGCCATCGATGCTGCTGCAGGATGCGCGAGGCGCTTGCCGTGATCCCTGCCAGCTTCTTCCCGCAGCGTTCTGCCCATTTGCGCAGGAAGAAATCCGTCAGCAGTCCCAGGTCTCCCTCACGCTCCCGCAGCGGAGGCACGTGGATTTCCACCATCGATAATCGGTAGTAGAGATCCTCCCGGAACTCTCTTCTCGCTATCGCTGCACGCAGATCTTTGTTCGTCGCCGCGATCACTCGCACGTTCAGGTTCTTCCATTCCAGCGATCCCACCCGCTGAACCCGCTGGTCCTGCAGCACCCGAAGCAGCTTCGCCTGTGTCGGTAATGGCATGTCGCCGATCTCATCCAGCAGCACGGTTCCCCCGTTTGCGTACTCCAACTGCCCCATCTTGTCCGCAATGGCTCCGGTGAACGCCCCTCTCACGTGGCCGAAAAGTTCGCTCTCGAACAGCGTCTCCACCACTGCCGAGCAATTCATGGTCACCAATCGCCCCGTCGCCCGGCTCAGCTGGTGGATGGCTCCGGCCATCGCCTCCTTGCCGGTTCCCGTTTCCCCCGTTACTAAAGCCGTCCGGACGTGGGGGGCGATCCGTTGCACTGTTTCCGCTAACTGAAGCATCGAGGCGCACTTGGCCACTACTCCCGGTATCAGCATGCAGACGCAACGTGGTTGCTCCGCGCGATCCGTGCCGCAACTGCCGCTCGCCGGAAACATATCCGATTGCGCACCTTCCGGACTCCCACCCAGGAGTCCCTGAACTGGTTATCGTGTGCTACCCGTCCGGACACGGGATGCTGTCATCGGTCGCTTGTAGTATAGAGCGGCGAATACCCGGATTCAATGGGTTCCTTATGGTAGTCGAGGTAACACGCAGTAATAGATTCCCGCCCACCCGGTGTCCTCCTCCGTGCTTCCAGGAACCACCATCGAGACGTTCACCACCAGTACTCCGTTTCGCAGTCCCTCCCGTTCCAGTCCCAACGCAACCACCTTGGATCCGAACGGGGCCTCCGGGTCCACCTTCTGGCCGTTGCTGTCCGTGTCGAGCACTGTGAAGATGGCGCGGTTACCCGGCAGATCACGCCCGTAGAGTCCCGTCTTTCCGTTCGTCGTCACTGCCTTGAACAGAGTCCGCGCCGTTGCCCCCAACCCGTCCACCGCCGTGAAGGCGCTTGATCGCCACCGCGCGCCTTCGCCTTCGTCTCCTTCGTCCCCTTCTCCCATGCCCGGAATTCTTCCCGAGAAGTTCCAGAACAGAAAATCGGCGAACTCGCCTCCCGTCCTGGCTACCATTCGCGTCGTCCGGGTTTGAATATCGTGGACAAAGATGCCCTGCTTCATTGGTACCTGCGTCAGGTAACCGTTAGGGTACAGGCTCTGGCAGTAAGCGATTCGCGCCGCGCTTCCCTCCCGTGGACAGGGCAGGTGCAGCGTACGCATCTGTGTTCCCCAGGCCGCCCAGAACGAGACCAGCCTCCCGTCAAACGAAAGCCCTTCGCCTATCAGGCGGAAGCCCTCCCCTGCCGCCTCGTCCGGCACTGCGTCTCCGATCGAGACCAACGCCCGCAGGGGCGGCGTCGGCGTCAGTTGCTCTACCAGGTAAATGCCGCCGGCCGTCGGCGCCCATTCGTTGTCGAACCCTGCGAATACCGCTTTCCCCATCGCTGCGCTGGGCGGCGCCAGCGAGCCGAATAGCAGGCGCTTTCCAGGGATCCGGGTCGTCGCGCTGTTGCCGATCAGTTGTATCGCTGAGCGTCCTCCTGTCGGCGACGCCTGCAGGTTGCGGAAGTAGGCGCCAGTCCGCGCCACGCCTCCTTCGGTGTAGTTCCCCTTGAACACAATCGTTGTTCCGTTCGTGATCGAGGGGGCTCCGGGAAACACGTCGAACGGTGTGCCCGCGGCCGCCCCAGGCACCGCGATAAATGGAAATGCGGAGACGCCGCCGAGCTTGCTCGCACCAGTTACCAATCCGCCCCCGCCGGGCGTAGCGTACACCCCTGTCGTCCCCGCTCGGGTGCCACTGCCGTTCGGTAAGGTGTATTCCCATACGGGCTGGTGGTTGCCCCGGCTTGCAACCGCATTGGAGAAGGCATCGATTCGCGGAAAGGAGGGTGGTTCAACGAATTTCGTGCCCAGATTATTCGGGAACGGTACCTCCGTGCTCCTGTCGAAGAGACGCTGCAGTGGTCCGCCAGGCGTCTGTCGCAGGTATACCCCATGTCCGGGTTCGCCACAGACTCCACCGCGGCTTCTCGCCCGGAAAACAACTAAGCCGGAACTGTTCACCGATGGTTGGTTGTAGCTGTTGAATACCCGCCCGCATGGATCAAAAGGTACCGGGTCGCCGTTATTGACGACCGTCTGCCATGTGGTCCGGAATGCCGTTGCCTCGTCGTTCGCTGTCAACGAGATCCCCCCGGACAGCACCGCCAGCGAAATCGCTAGTCCACACCGTTTGACTCTCCAAAAGCGTCCCATCTCTCTCTCCTTTTCCAACCTTCTCGGACGTAAAAGTGCCGCTTCCTCATCGCAATAGACAGGCCGGGGGTGAGCATGTTGGTCTGCCCCAACATCTGTCTCACCCCCGGCCTGCTTCTGCGGCTTGGACTTCTTCATTGGTCCGCTCTACTTCACATGGGCTTCATTTTGCGGCTGGTCTACTTGCCGCCCTTTCCACCGGAGTTCCCGCCGCCGCTTCCGCTCGAAGCCTGAATGTAGATGTCAATGAACACCAACTGGTTCGTGACGTCGATAACAGGCACTCGCGGATAGCTCGGGTACTGTCCTTCGGACGCGCTGATGATCGTCGCCGTATCTTCCTCCTCCGTCGGAGGTGCCGTCGGGTCCAGCAGCGCTGTATTCGCGCTGAACAACATCGGCGAAGGCGAGCAGGTGCTGAAGAAGGTTATCCTCCACCAGCCGTCCTTCGACACGCCCGGCGACATCAACTGCCGCTGCATCATCCAGTTGTAGCCGAAGATCATCCGTCCCTTGACGTTGATCTCGCCGCCGAACGGAATGATTTTGTCGGTCTGCGACGCGTTTAACCAAACAAAGTTGGACGGATCCCACACAAAACTGCCGGCGATCGGCGGCGTTGCAATCGAACCGGGGCCCGCTGCCAGTTTCGTCAGGCTCAGTCCCATACAGGTGCTCTGGACCGTTGCATAGCCCGGGTCCGAAACCACTGCCACTGCACTGGGACTCGCCTTTCCGCCCCAGACCTCATCGATGCCCTGGCCCGAAACAAAGACCATTTCAAACCCGGTCATCGGATTCAATGCCTTAAACGGGGCGGTTGCCGCGAATGGCACCATTTCCACGCGCACCACCGAATTGGTCCGCCACGGGACGCTTTCCAGGTTGTCGCCCACGTCCAGGTTGCTTAACGGTACCGGTGCTGCCGCCGCGGCGTGCGACACCGAGTACGCCTGCCACTTATTCAGCGGATCTTTCTGAAGATAGACCCGGTAAGTCGGCGTCACCGTGCAGATCGAATCTGTGGGATCGCACGGCGGGTTTACTCCGTCGTAGATGAAATAAGTGCCCGCCAGGCTGAATCCGCCCATCGGCACCGCTGCCGGTATCGTCGAGACCGGGTCTCCGGTCATCACCAGCGGAAAGGACAGGTTGTTCACCGCGTCCTCGCCTCCCGGGGGCTTGCCAGGGACGCCGCCCTTGGCTGCCCAGCTCACGGCTGCGGACACCGCAAGTCCGAGACAAAGTGCTAGATAACTCATCGTTCGGCGTGACATAACTACTCTCCGTATTCTTCCTTGGTTTTGTTCTGTCAGATATCCGCTACTGACCAAGAATCAGATTCGGATACGTTACTGTGCTCAGCCACCGGAAGACGCCTCCCAGCGTTAGTCCCTGCGCGTCGAACCGCGACACGCCCGTCGCCGATGGCATATGGGTGACCGTCAGGCTCAACTGGCCTGCCGGCAACTGTTGCAGGACTTGTACCGGTATAAGGAACTGCCCCGCATTCGCATTGGCGCTGCAGAGAAATGCCATTGACCGGAATCTCACCGGATCCGCCACCGGTCCGTTCATCCCCGGGCCAAGCATATAGGCGCGGCCGTGGATGACGACCAGGTCCGTTCCGCCTCCACCTGTCCACACGATGGGGTACGGGCTCGACCTTGAGATCACCGTCCCGTTCACCAATCGGTTTGTCACTCGGGCCAGCGCCGGCACCTGTAGACTCGCCGGTCCAAATGGCCCAACATCCGCGCCACCCGCGCCACGAATCCGGTACGCTCCCGCTCCTAGCGGTTCTGGCAGCGGCGCCGCATAGAGCACTCCAAGTCCCTCGACTGGCGTCGGCGGAACCTTCATGCTGCTGCTCGGCGTGTCCAGCGTCAGTTCTCCGGCGTCCATCAGTTCCGCCGATCCCAGGAACAAGTCAGGGTTCTGGCCCGGCCCTTGGTAGTACACCGTGCAGGCATTTGTCGCTGCTGGCGGAATCCCGACATCGGGTCTCCCGAAGCGGACAAACCGCGCTGCAATTACTTCTGCTCCCAGTCCCGTTCCGCCCAGTGGGCCGGGGCCGAAAACCTGCGGCGGAATTCCCGGATGCATATCGAATCCTGCCCCGTTCTGCAGAGCTGTCGCGGGTCCGCCGGGCGCGTTCGGATTTCCCGGTCCCGGACCTTGTCCTGGGGTACCCGGCGCCGCCGGTCCCTGCTGCCCGTTTCCTAATCTCCCCACTCCGGACGCAAGTACCACCGATCCGTGGCTGCCGCTTCCCAGACTCTCAAGCCCGTCCTGGCAGCGCAGCTGAGTCGCGTGGATGGCGATTGTCGTGACATTGCTGTCCTGCGTGCGGTTTCGGATCCGGTCTCGCACTCGCACCATCACCGGCACCGCACAACCTTCCGGTGCATTCGGCGGGATTACGATCTGGATCTGGTCCAACCCGGCGAAACCCGGCGCTCTCCCGGCATACTGCACTTGCGCCGCCAGGCCTCCCACGAAAACGTCGGGTTCTTCCACAGCGCGCATCAGGCCGTTCGCCGCCTGCCCTCCAGCGTCCGGAGGCTCGGTCCGGCCCAGGCCTGTCCCGAATAGCAGAACCACCTGCCCGTGCCGTGCCGGCATCTCCGGCCCATTGTTCTGATAGTTCGGCCCCGGCCCCGCACTAAAGTTCAGCGCCGCCGCCGGCCCACGGCCGTTCCCGTTTTGCGAAAACAGGCCCACGTTCGCTCCGGCTGCTGGAACCTCAACCGGCGCCGAGTCCCGTATCTGGTCCTGATCCCGTGTCCTCACAAAGAGACGGATCCGGTCCCGGTCCAGTGTGCCCGGGAGTTGACAATTGATCTGCTGGGCCGATACGTACAAAAGGTGGCACCGCTGCCCATCTGCAACGAAAACCTCGGTCCCGCCTAGTTGCATTGGTAACGGAAAGCCGCTTGCCTGCGCGCCCGCGGCCGGGCCGAGGTTCGCGCCGAAGATCGAGATCATCCCGCCGGGGGCAAGAGCGCCGCCCGGAAAGTCGGGGGGGATGAAGCTGGCTGCGTTCATCACGCCGTTCTCGGCGATTACTGGCGCCGGTTGCGCCGTCGACGGTGTCGCGGCCACGAGCAGCGTGGTCAGCAGAATTAGCGGAAAGGAGGCCTTTCGGGCGCACTCTTCAAGTGGACGCCGTTGTCGTGCCTCTCCTGGATTTGAGGGTTTCATAACAGTTTCCTTGTGTTTGCTCGTTGGCTGGAAAGGCTGGTGCTACCGCCTGCCCGTCGGTTGTCCCGGCGGGAACGAAGACAGCCTCAGTAAACGGCCACTGCTCCCTCGCGCAGTGCAGCCGTCTCTTACCTCATTGGGGGCGTCTCGAAGTCAGCAGGCTGGGGGCGCCCCGCCTGCCCGCTCTGCCGCCGGTCGGTTCAGGACGCTTTCCCACTCTTGTCCTGACCGGCTGGCCTGTAATCTCCTGCCGCTGGCAACCATTCGCCATGTTCCCGTAACTTGCTTCGATCGATTCCATCGGGACGCCTCCGATCTTCGGGATACGGCCATACCAGTGCAATCCCTTAGCCAAATCGATTTCCCCGGCTGGATCGTCAGTTCCATGGCAATCAGGTTGGGGCTATTGTGTAACTCTGCACGAAACGGGTGATATCCCCCAACCTCGTGACACTTCGAATGCCGTCGTCCGGCCGAGTTCGGCACCGCTACTCTCCCGCCGGCCCGCACGGCAGCTGAATCCGCGCCACGCAGCCCTGCCCCGCCTCTCGATTGGCCAGCGTCAGCGTACCGCCATGCGCCTCAATGATCTGCCGCGAAAGCACCAGTCCGATGCCCGTCCCCCCGGGCTTCGTCGTGAAAAACGGAACGAACAGGTTGGCCGTCGCCGCCAGTCCCGGCCCGTCGTCCTCCACTTCGACGATCAGTTGCCAGCGCTCCACCCGCCATCGGATGGCCACCTCCCCCGCTCCCGGTTCTCCCGCCTCCGCGGCATTGCGCAGCAGGTTGATCAGTACCTGGTCCAGTTGGTCCGCATCCCCCTGCACCGTCGCCGCCGGGCCCCCTGCAACCACCACCGGCAGCCGCGTCTCCATCCGCGCCGCCCGCGATACCCATTCGCCCACCGGCACCGCAGCCAGCGCCGGGCGCGGCAGTCGCGCCAACTTCGCATACGCACCCAGGAACCGCGCCAGGGACTCTGCCCGTCCTCCGATCACCGACAGCCCGCGCGTCATGTCCTCCCGCCAATCCTCCGGCAGTGGCTCCCGTTGCAGGATCGTCTCCAGGCTCCCGGCAATCGACTTGATCGGTGTCAGCGAGTTGTTCAGCTCATGTCCCAGTACCCGCACCAGCCGCTGCCACGCCTGCAGTTCCTCCTCGCGCAACGGCCGCGTCAGGTCCGATATCACCAGCAGTTGATGCGGCCGCCCTCCCTCACGAAAACTCGTTCGCGTTACACCCCACCTTCCAAAGCCCCCGGGGAAGGCCCGCTGCACCGTCTGCGCCGGCTCACCCGCCAGAAATCCCGCCAGTTCCAACTCCTCCGCAGGCAGGTCCATCGCCCGCTCCCCTGGCACGCCCAGCAGTCGCTCCGCCGCCCGGTTCAACAACCGCAGCCGCTGTGCTTCGTCAAAGGCGAAGATCGCCACGTCGATCTCCTCCATCACCTTCCGCAACAGCGTCGTCGCCTCCATCGCCCCCAGTCGCTGCGTGCGCAGCGTGGCCCCCATGTCGTTGATCTGCTGCATCACCTCCGATAACGCATCGTCCCCGCTCCCGCTTCGCGCGCGGATCGAATAGTCCCCGCCCCGCATCGCCTCCAGCAGGTTCGCCACCGTCCGCAGCGGCGCCGCCACACGGTCCCGCACCCCGGCCGATATCCCCAGCCACCACGCGCCCAGCACTATCCCCACCGTCCACGCCACCCGCGGCGGATAGTCCCCCGTGACCAGCGCC
Organism: uncultured Solibacteraceae bacterium; assembly: GCA_964632345.1. Classification (GTDB taxonomy): domain Bacteria; phylum Acidobacteriota; class Terriglobia; order Bryobacterales; family Bryobacteraceae. Next base: position 18,275 of record CAZWDD010000063.1, read on the forward strand.
CACGCCGCAAACAGCGTCGATGGCAGCCCCGCCCCCAGCGCCAGCAACTGCACGCGCCGCTCGTGCGAAATCCGGTCCCGGTTCTCCATCCCGCTACAGCCCGTACCGTTCCAGCCGCCGGTACAGCGCGCTACGGCTCAAGCCAAGCGCTCGCGCCGCGTGGCTCACATTCCCGTCGTGCTTGGCCAGTGCCTTCCGGATCAGGAACACCTCCACCTCCTCCAGGCTCATCTCCTCCAGCCGCCCTGCCGCCTCCCGCTGTGTCCGCAGCGCCAGGTCTACCGTCCGTATCTGCTCCCCCTGCGCCAGCAGCACGGCTCTCTCCACCACGTGGTTCAACTCGCGCACATTCCCCTGCCACCTGTTCTCCACCAGCAGTCGCATGGCCGGCGCCTCGAACCCCGTCAGGCTCCGCCGGTACCGCCGTGCGTGCGTGGCCAGGAAGTAGGAGGCCAGCCGCGGGATGTCGTCCTTCCGGTCCCGCAGCGGCGGCAGGTGAATCTCAATCGTGTTCAGCCGGAACAGGAGATCCTGCCGGAACCGGTTCTCCCCCACCTCCACATCCAGGTTCGCGTTTGTCGCGCTGATCACCCGTACGTCCACCCGCTTCGTCTTCGATGATCCCACCCGCTCCATCTCGCCCGATTCCAACACCCGCAGCAGCTTCGCCTGCAGATGGAACGGCACGTTCGCAATCTCGTCCAGAAACAACGTCCCCTCGTCCGCCAGTTCGAATCGACCCGCCCGGTCGGCCCGCGCATCCGTAAACGCGCCCTTCACATGGCCGAACAGTTCGCTCTCAAACACCCCCTCCGCCAGCCCCCCGGCGTTCACCGTTATCATCGGCCGGTCCCGCCGCAGCGACAGCGCGTGCAGCGTCCGCGCCACCACCTCCTTGCCCGTCCCCGGCTCGCCTGTCACCAGGACATTCGCGTCCGATGGGCCCACCCGGGATATCATCTCCAGCACCGGCTGCATCGCCGCGGACTCTGCAATCATCGCCGGCCGCCCGTCGGAGGCGTACAGCCGGTTCTCCGCCTCCAGCCGCGCCGACCGCCGCAACGCGTCCCCCAACTCAATCTGCGTCCGCACAGTCGCCAGCAGCCGCGCGTTGTCCCAGGGCTTCTGCACAAAGTCCCGCGCCCCGTTCCGCATCGCCTCCACCGCCAGTTCCACCGATCCCCATGCCGTCATCACCACCACCGGCAACGCCGGGTCGCTAGCCTGTATCTGCCCCAGCAGGTCCAGTCCCTCCTGCCCGGATGTCGTGTCCCGCGTATAGTTCAGGTCCATCAGCAGGCAGTCGAACTCCCGTATCTCCAGCGCTGCCAGCACCGCCCGCGGTGATTGCGCCGTCTCAATCCCGTACCCCTCGCTCTTCAGCAGCAGCCGCAGCGCTTCCAGCACGTCCGGCTGGTCGTCGGCCACAAGCACCCGGTGTTGCGGATTCCCCTTGTTCACGTCGGTCTCTCGCCTTTCATTGTGCATGGTACGGGGTTGCCGCGATGCCCGGCGGGTTGGGACACTGAAAGATTACATGCCAATGGAACCGGTCCTGACGCGGTACGACTTTCCCTCTCCCGATCTGCCTGCCGCGTTGCGGCGCGTCGCCGACGCCCATGGCGTGCAGGACGTCTATTGGGACATCTGGGGCAACGAACACCGCCCGTCGCCGGACATTCAACGCTCCATTCTCCAGTCCATGGGCGTCGATGCCTCCTCCGTCGACTCGCTCGACCGCGCTCTCCGCGACTGGCTGCACCGCGAACGCCTCGCCCCGCTCCCCGTCTGCGTCGTCTCCACCGAAGCCGCCCCGTGGGCCCCCGTCTCGCTGCCCGCCGGCGCCGTCGGTGTTGCGATTCTCACCGTTCAACTCGAGGAAGGCGGCCAACTGGTCGCCTCCTCCCCGCTGGAGGACCTGCCCGAAATCGAGACCCTCGTCGTCGATGGCGGCGTCTGGGTCCGGCGGCGCATGCCGCTTCCCGCCGGTCTCCCCTTCGGCTACCACCGCGCCGAGCTCCACGCCAACGGCTCCGTCTCCGCCTGTCCCCTCATCCACTGCCCGGCGCGCGTCTATCGCCCGCCCGCCATCGCCGAGGACCAACGTCTGGCTGGCATCGCCATCAGTCTCTACGGCCTCAGATCGGAACGGAACTGGGGCGCCGGTGATTTCGGTGACCTCCAACGCTTCACCTCCTGGGCCCGCCACGCCGCCGGTGCCTCCTTCGTCGCCCTCAACCCTCTCCACGCCCTCGCCAATCGCTCCCCCTACAACACCAGCCCCTATCTCCCGGCTTCCACTTTCTACCGCAACTTCCTCTATCTCGATATCGAGGCCGTCCCTGAGTTCCACGCCTCGCCCCTCGCCCTCCGCATGCGCTCGCTCGCCGCCGGTCGCATCGCCGCTCTCCGCTCCTCGGAACTCGTCGACTACGAAGGCGTCGCCCGCCTCAAACGCCTCTTCCTCCAGGTGCTCTACCGCCAGTTCCTCCGCGGAGGCGCCGATCGCCGACGCGAGTTCGATCTCTTCCGCCGCAAGGAAGGCCGCCTCCTCGAACGCTTTGCCGTCTACAGCGCGCTCGATGAGTATCTCCACCGGAGGGACCGGAATCTTTGGATCTGGCCTGACTGGCCCGCCCACTACCAGAATCCCGATTCCCCCGAAGTCGCCGCCTTCGCCCGCCTCCACTGGCAGCGCGTCGAGTTCTGGCAGTATGTCTACTGGCTCGTCGATACCCAGGTCGACGCCGCCCAGCAGCACGCCTCCGACGCCGGTATGCCCATCGGCCTGTATCATGACCTTGCCCTCGCCACCGACCGCTGCGGCAGCGACCTCTGGGCCCACCCCGGCTTTTACGCCAACGGTTGCCGCGTCGGATCGCCCCCGGACGATTTCTCCCCCAAGGGCCAGGACTGGTCCTTCCCGCCTCCGGACGCCGATCACCACCGCGCCAGCGGTTACCAGCTCTTCGCCGCCGCCATCCGCAACAACAGCCGCCACGGCGGCGCCCTCCGGATCGATCACGTCATGCGCTTCTTCCGCCTCTACTGGATCCCACCCGGCTCCAGTGCCACCGAAGGCACCTTCGTGCGTGAACGCTGGCGGGACCTGCTTGGCATCGTCGCCCTCGAAAGCCACCGCAATCGCGTGATGGTCATCGGCGAGGATCTCGGCACCGTCGAGGACTACGTCCGCGCCGGCCTCGCCGAATTCGGCGTCCTGAGCTACCGCCTCCTCTACTTCGAAAAAAAGGATGGCGGCCTCTTCAAACACCCCGACGAATATCCGCGCGAAGCCGTTGTCAGTTCCACCACCCACGACCTGCCCACCCTCGCCGGCTACTGGCTCGGCCGCGACATCGAGGCCCGCCGCGCTGCCGGCCTCCTCGGCAGCGAAGATGCCTTCCGGGACCAGATGCGCGCCCGCCTCGAAGACAAGCACAAGATGATCGAAGTGCTCGACTCCCTCGGCCTCCTCCCGCCCGGCTACCCCCGCGATGCCGCCCAATCGCCGGAGCTCACCGGCGAACTCCACAACGCCGTCATCGGGTTCCTCGCCTCCGCCGGCTCCCGCCTCTTTGTCCTCAATCAGGAGGACCTCACCAAGGAAACCGAACAGCAGAACCTTCCCGGCTCCACTTGGGAGTACCCCAACTGGCGCCGCAAAATGCGCTACTCCATTGAGGAACTCGAAAGCGATCCCCGCATCGCCGACTTCACCCTCATGCTCCGCAGTTGGCTCCACCGCACCGGCCGCTCACCAGCCCTCCCCTGAGTCCCTTCCGCCGTCCGGGCTTGATAGCCTGTTCCCAGCACGCTGTCATGAAACCTCTCTTCGCTCTCACCACCTGCGGCCTCGTGGCCGCAATGCTCCT
>CAZWDD010000064.1:0-21967 GCA_964632345.1 uncultured Solibacteraceae bacterium
GTTCCTGACCGAGCAGTTGGCCGGGGATCTGTTGCCGGCCAAGGACCTGGAGGAACAGAAAGAGCATTGGACCGCGACGGGCTTTCTGACGCTGGGCGCCAAGATGCTGGCCGAGGACGATCCGGTGAAGATGCAGATGGACATCGTCGATGAGCAACTCGACACGACGGTGCGGGCCTTTATGGGGTTGACCATCGGCTGCGCGCGCTGCCACGACCATAAGTTCGACCCGATTCCGCAGGCCGATTACTATTCGATGGCGGGGATTTTCAAGAGTTCGAAGACGATGGAGAACTTCAAAGTCGTCGCCCGGTGGCATGAGTATGTACTGGCGCCGAAGGAGGACCGCGACAAGTTGGCGGCGCATGAGGCGCGTGTGGAGGCCAAACGGAAGGAGATCGGGGCGATCACGAAGCGGGAGAACGACCAACTGGCGGAGACGGCGACGCGGCGGGTGGGGGCTTATCTGCTGGCCGCGGCGCGGGTGAAGCGGGATGAAGAGATTCGCGTGGCGCCGGTGGAGTCCGCGCCGGGAGCGATTGTGCGCGAGGCCGGCAGCTTTGATGCGGGCAATGTGCCGCGGACGCTGGAGAAGAAAAAGACGAACGTCCCGGCCGGGAGCAAGGGGCCGTATTTCGCCGAATACAAAGTGACGGTGGCCGCGGCGGGCGACTACCAGTTGGACATCCAGGAAGAGGAAAAGGGCGCCGGGACGGCGGACGTCTGGGTGAACGGCGTGTGGATGAAGCGGGGGGCGGACCCGGTGCAGAACCGGGCGGCATCGCCGGAGGCGGGAGGCTGGACGGTCGTCGCGATTGTGCCGCTTCGCAAGGGCGTCAATACAATCCGGCTCGAGCACGCCACGCGGTTCCCGTATTTCGAAAAGCTGCTGATTGCGAAGAATACGCTGGCCGTTTCGCCGAAGACCGTCGTGCAGATTGCGGCGGAATTCGACGTGAATCCGGGCTATCTGGAGCAGATGGTGGATTACCTGAAGCGAAGCGACGGTGCGGTGGCGTCGCCGTTGTATGCCTGGGAGGTCTATGGCGCCGGCGGGGATCTGGCGGCATGGAACTCGCCGGTGGCAAAGCTGTTTGCCGGGTTTCAGGCCCGCAGCGCCGAGGCTCTGGCGAAGCGGTACGAAGAGATGTTCGTGGTGGCGAAAGAAAAGGGCAAGAACAACACGGACCCGGGCCTGAAGGCGCTTTATGAGTTGCTGACGGAGAAGTTCGGGCCGTTCCGCGCGCCGCGGGATGCGCGGCGATACTACGCGGAGGCGGTTCGGGCGGAGTTGACTGGGCTGGATGCCCAGTTGAAGGCGCTGGAGGAATCGACGCCGGAGTATCCGCGGGCGATGGGCGTGACCGAGGGAGAGAAGATCGACGACCTGGCGATTCATCTGCGCGGAAGCCACTGGACGCTGGGCCAGAAGGTGCCGCGACAGTTTTTGAGCGCCATTGCGGGCAGGCAGCAGGAGCCGATTCCGGGCGACCGCAGCGGCAGACTGGAACTGGCGCAATGGATGGCGCGCGCGGATCATCCCTTAACGGCGCGCGTGATGGTGAACCGGATGTGGCGTTGGCACTTCGGGCGGGGCATCGTGCCGTCGGTGGACAACTTCGGCCGGCTGGGCGAGAAGCCGGTGAACCAACCGCTGCTCGACTGGCTGGCGACGGAGTTCGTCCGGCAGGGCTGGAGCATGAAGCAGATGCACCGGACGATGATGTTGTCGGCGGCCTATCAGATGTCGAGCGAATTCGATGCGAAGGCGGCCGAAGTGGACCCGGATAACACGCTGCTGTGGCGGATGAACCGGCGACGATTGGAGGCCGAGTCGATCCGAGACGGGATTATGGAGGTCTCCGGGGGCCTGAATACGCAGCACCGCGGAGGAACCATCCTGAAGTACAAAGACCGGCAGTACGTCGCCAATACGGCCAAGGGCGGCGACGTGGATTACGAGAAGAACATTCGCGCCGTGTACATTCCGGTGGTGCGGAGTTCGATGTACGACGTGTTCACGGCGTTCGACCTGCCGGACCCGGCGGTATCGAACGGAGACCGGGATGCAACGGTGGTGGCGCCGCAGGCGCTGTTCATGATGAACGGGGCAGTAATGCTGCGGCACAGCCGGCAGATGGCCGAAGGGCTGCTGGCGCGGGCGGACCTTGACGACGCAGGCCGCGTGCGCGAGGCGTACGAGCGAGCCTATGCGCGGCCGGCGGCAGCGTGGGAGATCGACCAGGCATTGACCTACATCGCCAAGATGGAGCAGGCCTGGAAGGGCAGCCGCGTGAGTGCGTGGCAGAGCTTCTGCAAGTCGCTGCTTGGCGCCAACGAATTCATCTACATCAATTGAGGCAGAGCATGAACCGGCATTGGAACTCTTATTTGAACCAGACCCTTTCGCGACGGGAACTGCTGCGGGTGTCGAGCGCGGGCTTCGGCAGCCTGGCCCTGGCGGGGATTCTGGGTGAGCAGCAGTTGCGTGCCGCCGCGCCGAATCCGCTGGCGGTGCGGGCGCCGCATTTTCCGGCCAGAGCGAAGCGGGTGATCTTCCTGTTCATGCACGGCGGGCCGAGCCAGGTGGACACCTTCGACTACAAGCCGTTGCTGAAGCGGGACCACGGCAAGCCGCTGCCGTTTGAGCGACCGAAGGTGGTGTCGAGCGAGACGTTCAACCTGCTGCAATCGCCGTGGGGGTTTCAGAAGTACGGGCAGAGCGGGGCGTGGGTCAGCGACCTGTTCCCGGAGGTCGCCAAGATGGTGGACGATCTGTGTTTCATCAAGTCGATGCATGGGTCGAACTCGCGCCATGGGGGCGCGTTGCTGGAGTTGCACACAGGCAGCGACACGTTCGTGCGGCCGAGCATGGGGTCGTGGGTGACCTATGGGTTGGGGACGGAGAACCAGAACATGCCCGGGTTCATCACCATCTGCCCGACGCAGAGCCACGGGGGCGCGAACAACTTCGGGTCCGCATTCCTGCCTGCGCCGTATGCGGGCACGGCGATTGGCAGCGTCGGCATACCGGCGCGGGACGCGAAGATCCCGTTCATCACGAACAAGGAGACGCCGCGGGAGATCCAGCGGATGGAGATCGACTATACGCAGCAGTTGAACCGGAAGCAGTTGGAACTTACCGGGCCGGACCGGGCGTTGGAAGGAAGGATCGAATCCTATGAACTGGCATTCCGGATGCAGACCGAGGCGCCGGAGCTGCAGGACCTGAGTGGGGAATCGGAGGCGACGAAGAAGCTCTACGGTTTGGACGATCCGATCACGGAAGATTTCGGACGGCAGTGCCTGATGGCGCGGCGTTTCTCAGAGAAGGGCGTGCGGTTCGTGCAGGTAAGCCACACCTACAAGTGGGACCAGCATGAACGTCTGAAGCGGGACCATGAGCAGAATGCGCGAGAGGTGGATAAGCCGATCGCGGGCCTGCTGCGGGACCTGAAGTCGCGCGGGTTGCTGGAGGACACGCTGGTGTTGTGGGGCGGGGAGTTCGGGCGGACACCTACCGCGCAGGGGTCTGACGGCCGGGACCATAATCCCGAGGCGTTTACGATGTGGCTGGCTGGCGGCGGCGTGAAGGCGGGCCTGTCCTACGGCGCGACGGACGACTACGGCTACTACTCAGTGATCGACAAAGTCCACTTCCATGACCTGCACGCGACGATGCTGCACCTGTTGGGGATGGACCATCTGAAGCTCACCTTCCGGCACGCCGGGCGGGACTTCCGCCTGACGGACGTGCACGGACATGTGGTGAAGGGAATCATGGCCTAAGGCTACGGGTGCTGAAAGCCGTAGTAGGTGGCGCCTCCGGCACGGACGGTGTTGCAGTAGGACTGATAGGTCATGCTGGCCTGGCGGCCGGCGTTTACCGGCAGCGGGTTCCAGTAGTGGACCTTGCGCAGCGCGCCGTTTTCCTCATACCCGATGGCGACCATATAGTGCTGGCCGGTGGCGAAGATGAAGGGCCGGTTGTTGTCGATCTCGGCCTTCAATGCGGCCCAGGTGAGAACGACCCCCTGCCCTGCGTTGTGGTACCGGAGGCCGGGCAGCATGAGCGGGCCCTGCTGGTCGTTGGTGTTGTTGTAGAGCCCCTGCACGATCTGCTGCTGGGTAATATTCTCGGCGGCAAAGAACCGGCGCATCATCTCGCTGACGGCGGCCCAGCACCAGTTGGGCTTCTGCTGGGCGATGTTCTGGAAGTTGGGGACCAGCACGGGCGGCGGCGCGGGTGGCAGCGGCCCCTGTGGCGCGATGGGGCCGGCGACGATGGCGGGCGGTAGTGCCGGGATGCCGGCGGCGCCGGGGTTCTCCAGCCGGGTAAGGATATCGGTGAGCGCGTCGGCCGTTTTGCGAAGACGCTGGCGGGCGGAGAACTCCTCGATGTGGCCGCACTCCTTGATGTACTCCCAGACGAGGTCGCGCAGGCTGAGCACGGGATAGCCCCAGACGAAGGCGAGCTGCGGCCAGTCGCCCGGCCGCTTTTCGACGGTCAGGCGGATCACCAATGGGCGGTAGGTGAACTGGCCCATGGACTCTTCGGCTGGCCAGTACATGTTGACGGAGCCGCTGTGGCTTTCGACGACGATGTATTCGGGGGTCTCGGGATGTCTCTTGTAGGCCTCGATGATGCCCGGGGCAACGATGTCGAGAATGATTTCGGGATCGGCATCAGCCTTACAGAAGATCTTCAGGTCGATGCGGTGGAGGGGTTCAATATCCTCCATGTGTTCAAAGTCGGCATACTCGGCGTGCAAGCGGGCGGCAAAGGACCCGGCGATGGCGAACATGATTTCCAGGTCCTCGTCCTGATTCTGGAAAATGGATGCGGTGTAGATGGCCTTGACGAAGCGGGAGAACTCCTTGCGGTTGCGGCGGAAAAACTCGCCGCGGTCGAGGATATGCTGCTCCATTTCGGTAGCGATGGCGTGGACGAAACCACACGCATCGGCGGTGTCCTTCTGTGCCAGGGGTAGTGGCGCAAGGACCTGCCGGAACTCATCGGAGTATTGAATTACGTTGGCTTTCTGGCCGCACTTGGCGGCGAACCACGGGTCGAAGGCAGCGGTGAGTCCGGCGTCCTCGCGGAGCAGGTAGGCATCGGACATCTGCTTCAGGACCACCTTCACCGCCTTTGCGGCATTGTTGAACGTGGCGGTGGCGGGCAGCGACTGCGGCAGCAGGCGCCGGGGCATGTGGTCAAGTTCGGCGTCGACGGCGGGATCGGGGATATTGGTTTGGAGCAGGTCGGAGAGTCGCTTTAGCCGTTTGGGGGACTTCTTTGCGGCGCGGGAGCCGGGTTGAAAGGCATCGCGAATCATCATGACGTACTCGCCGATGTAGTAGAGCGGGCCTGGCACCACCATGCCATCTGGCGCGACAACGGCGTGCGGTTTCAGGTGCCAGGTCTCCCAGACCTCCGGGGTATCCCGGCGAGGCATGCCGATGTCGATCAGTTCGGCCTTGCCGCTGGCGCGTTCGGCGGGTGGGGCCAGTTGCATGAGGACGTCGGCGAAGCGCTTGGCGATGTCTTCGGCGAGGCCTTCGAGATCCTCCGGGGGGTCTGGCTCGTTCTGGCCGGCGAGGTCCACGCCGTTGACGTACTGCGTGAAGCCATTGTCGTTGGCCTCTACCAGTGCGATGAACTCATACTTGCACTGGCGCAGGAAGCGCAGGCAGATGTTGTGGACGTTTCGGAAGAGCTCGTACCACTCGCCCGGCGGGAGGTTGGGGTTGAGGATGATCCCGGTATCAAAATCGTTCTCGCCGTTCTGCGGGGTACCCATGATGTACTGCAGGGCGCGGCCGCCTTTCAGGTAGAAGAACAGGTTGGCATTGTCGAGCGCCATGAGTTGGCGGTTGAGGTCCACGAGCTTGGCGGTGAGCCATGCGGTGATCCAGGCAGTGGCGCCGTTGGGGCCATTGTGCAGAAGGCTCGTGACCTCCCCGCTGATGTCGGCCTTCACGGTGCTATCGATCTCGTCGTCGGATTGGAAGCGGTACTTGACGAGAAGGCGCCAGAGGTAGAAAGTGTCGATGACGTGGAAGTTGGCGATGCAGCAGAGGGACTGGAGAATGCGGAGGAGGCGTGTGGCGATATCCTCCAGGTACTCGGCCGCTTCGATGAATGCGGCGATGTCATCGGCGTGTGCCTCGTTGAGTGTGTCGCCGACATCGTCGAGTTCGGCGCCGATGGCGATGACCGAGCCGGGGCGATTGGGGACGGCGCCGACAATGCGGCGGAGTCCCACAAGCTGGGCCTCCAGTAGATTACTGGCGGAATCGGTGGGTTCGCCGATATCGGCTTCATCAGCTAGTTCGTCGAGGCCGCGAAGAACGCGGGTGAGCTTGGAGATGGTCTTGATTGCGTCGGCCAGCCGCTCTTCCAGGAAGTGGGCATCGCCGGCGGTGGATTCCAGCGGGGGAAGGAGCCTTGGAGGAACCGAGCCGAAGTAACAGAAGGCGCCGAGTTGCTTGCTGGCCTCGTCGCGGCGCGCATCATCGCCGACGACGGGACGGAGCGCTTCGCGGACTGTCCTCTGGTGGATATTCTGCAGCGCCTGCATAGGATGAATGGAGGCGGGCGTCCAGAGAAAAGCGGCGTCGACCTGTTTGGGGACGGTGACGGTAACCGAGGGATGCTTCTTTCGGACTGCGGCTTTGCGGCCGAGCGCGGCGAGGTTCTTGCGGGACATCCACTACTCCTGGCGGGCGGTATAAATGTCGGCGATAACGGGCCAATGATCGGAGAGCTTCCGGGCGAATAGAGCCGCCTCGGCGAGCAGGCGCCGTGGCGATGCCGGACTCGCGTCTTCGATAACCGGGAGGGACTTCACAAATGCGGCGCAAGCCGCCGCGGCGGCGGCATCTTCGTCGAGCGCGCCATCGGCATTGACATCGGGCAGTGCCGCGGCGGCTAGAGAGGCGCGGACCAAATCGACAACGCGAAGCTTCTCGAGGCGCGGCGCCGGGCCATCGCCGGTGTTGCGGACGAGGAGCGAATCGGCCAGACGGCCGCGGACCTCAGGCAGTTCGTCGGGATGATCCTCAAGATGCAGCGCCTCCCAGTACATGGCACGGTCTTGCAACTGCACGTCGGCCGGGTTCAGGGCGATGTGGTTTTCGAGTAACGCCTCTTCCGATGCCGCGATGCTCTCCCAGAAGGGAATCTGCAGGACCGTGCCTTCCTGTAGCGGGCGCACATACTCGACGTCGCACTCTGTTCGGAAATCCAGATAGCCGGTGCCGGCGGGGATCTCCTGGCCGGCGGAGAAGGCGACGACGGCGTGCGGCGGGAGGGTGTCGGGGGCGTCGGGATCGGGCGGCTCATCGCGGGAGAAGGGATAGCGCCCTACGCGGAGGGGAGCCAGGAAGGGCAGTTCGGGTGGCGCGTCGAAGGTCCCAGGAATGCGCATGGGCGCCAGTGCCAGAAAGGCCTCACCGCAAGGGGCGACAGAGGCCGGGCCGCAGGAGATACCAGTGGAGGATTTGAAAAGAAAACACGCCGCCTCGTGGCGATGGTAGGCGGGCTTGCCGTCCTTGCCGTTAACGGGCAGAAGTTGCCAGGCGCCGCCGGCGTCGATGCGTTGCAGTTCCGCGAGCAGTCGCCGGGCTTCGGCAAGGCCGGAATCGCGGGTCTCTTCGCGCATGACGATGATGCCGCCGTCATTCTCCGGCATCCATCCGATGGTGCGGGTGAGTCCAAGCAGGACACAGATATCCGCCTTGACGGCCTTGATGACGGTGGCGTAGGCCTCGATGCAGTAGTCGGGCCGGACGGCTGGGCTCTGGAAGCCGCCGCCGAATTCGCGGATGTGCCAGAGGATCGCCCGGACTGGAGGCTTGGGTTCCAGGTCCGGGTGGGAGTAGGGGCACGGGGTCACAGTCCCTTCGGCAGGATACTCCGCAGCGGCCTCCGAGGCGGCCAGCAACCCTTCCACCTCCCGGTTTGGTTTGGGTTCGTTCTCGAGAATCACTGCCCGGCCTCAAGCTGGAAGAGGAGCCTGCGCCAGGCGCGGTCAAGGCGGCGGGCCGGGGAGACGTGGACGGGACTGCGGAGCATCTGGTCGAAAGCCGGTGGGAGCGGGAATCCCGCTACAAGGGCAAGATCGAGGAAGCGGGCGAGGGCGCGCGGGCCTTCGATGCCATAGTCCAGAGCGGCATCTACGACCTGCCGGACGAACCGCTCCGGGTTTTCCGGCGCAACGGAGTGGAAGCGTTGCTCATGAAAGCGCCTGGCATGCCCGACAAGCAGCGGAATCGCCTCATGGGCAGTTGCGACGGACAACGCCCGCAACTGCATACTTCGTATAGTGAGCATCTAATTCACGGAGCAATGGTACACCGGAATCGACTCGTTACGCTGAAGCGGTTACTGGAAGAACTCTTCGGCGGCGATGACGGCGCTCTGGGACCGCAGCGTGGTTACGCCGAGCAGGTTGCCCATGTTGTCGAAGAGGCCGCCGCCGGCGGTGGCGGCCGAGACCGGGGAGTTGGTGACGAGAAGCTTAACATTGCCCTGGAGTTTGGCCGACTGCAGTGAGCCTTCGGCCAGCGCACCGTCCCGGACAGTGAAGGTCTTTTCTCCGGCCGAGAGGTCCTGCGCGTAGCGGACGCCATTGACGGGACGCAGCTTGGCTCCGCCGGCCTGGAGCACGCAAAGTCCCGTGGCGCGCTTGGACTTGATCAGCCTGACGGTGGTCGTGACAAGTTTGCCGTTCTGATAAAGACCCGTGGAGCCGGCGTTTTCGAGCACGTCGCAATTGGTCAGGAGTAAAGAGCCTGAGATGGCGACGGCCGCGCCCTGGAACTCCGTTGCTTCCGGAGGTAACTGGGTGGCGTCTCCTGCGGTGATGAGCGAATAGACCGAACCGCCAACCTCCTTCCACAACGCGGCTGCGTCCAGAGTCGTCGACAGGGTGCCCGGCGGAAGGTCGGAAATGCCGCCGGACCATGCCGGCCAAGCGGTGCGGGCGGAGACAGTGGGCGCGGGGCGCGGGGGCGGCGGTGCCGCGGGCGTCGGAGCCGGGGCTGGCGCCGCAGGGGCGGATTGGGCGGGCGCGGCATCCAGTCGCGCCAGTTGCTGCCGGATCTGCGTGGCGGTGGGGGAATCCGGATCCTTCTTCAGGTAGGCGGCGAAACTCTCCCTGGCGCCTTTCAGATCGTTCTTCTGCGCGAGGATAACGCCCAGGACCTGGACGATGCGGGGCATCTGGCCCTTGGGGTCGAGTTTTGCGGCTTCGCGGGCGGATTTCTCGGCGTCGTCGAGCTTGCCCAGATTCAGATTGGCGACGGCGTTGATGAAGTGGAGTTGGGGGTACTCGAACGGGTTGAGCTTCACGCCCTTGGCGCTCATTTCGGCGGCTTTCTCCCACTCGTTCTTGCCGGCGTGAAGGAAGGCGAGGTTGATGTAGGGTTTCACATACTTAGAGTCGGCGGTGATGGAGGAGTTGAAGGCGCGGGCTGCGTCGTCAGGGCGTTTCTGAGACTCGTAGACGCGGCCGAGGTCATACCAGGCGATGGCGTACTTGGGATAGGTGGAGGTGGCCTTCTCCAGTTCGGTGAGCGCGGCGTCCACCTTGTTCTTCTTCATCAGGTCCAGGCCTTTTTCGTAGCTCTTCCGGGCGTCCTTCGGCGCGAGGGCGGTGGTCATAGAGAAGGTGAAGCCCTCGACGTTGGCGAGACGGCGCAGAATGATGGTGCCGATGTCGGGGCGGTCCATGAAGCGACGGCCGGAGAGGTTGACTACCTCGCTACGGAAGCCGGGGAGCGAGGCACGGAGTTCGCATCCGATGAGGTCGCGTTCCGTGAGCCCGCTGTTGGGAGCGCCGAAGCCGCCCATGCCTGGGGCGCGGCCCATACCGCCGCCGCGGTTGAAGGTGCCGTCGTCGAGACCTGTGGAGGTGCTGGCGTCGGCGAAGAGATTGGAGTTTCGGCCCAGTTCGATGGAGAAGTTTCCTTTGGAGTTTGTGTATCCCTCGGGGCGGACGTTTCCGTTGCAGATTCGCTCGATGGTGACCGAATCCGGGGGCGGAGTGCCGTCTTCCAAGACCACCTTGCCGCTGATGAAAATCGGCCGGTTCTGCATTTCGGGGAAGCGACTGCGATCGTTGGGGTCCTGGCCGGGGAAGGGGGAGCGGCCCGGGGCGGTGGGGTTGGTGTTGCCGATGCCGATGTTCCCGGGTGCGGACGGGCCCGGATTCGATGGGGCTGGCGCCGCGCCAGGGCCGGGGCCGGCGGCGGGAGGCTCCTGCGCGGAAAGCGAAAGAGCTAACAAGAGAGCGGAAAACGAAATCGGCAGCCGCACGAGGGAACCCTCCAGAATGGCCACATTATGCCATATGCCGCGATGATCCCATGTAAACTCAGGGAAACTGCGGGGACTGGGCGAGTTATCATTACCTTTGGTGGCTCTGCACACACACCGCAAGATGATATTGCCGGTGCTGGCGATGGTCCTATGCGCGAGTGTTTCCAGTGCACAGGGGCAGGGGCCGGAGAGCCCATTTACGGGGCGGCGCATCGCGGCGATCCGGTATCTGCCGGAGACGCAGCCGTACCCGCTGAGCCAGTTGGAGCAGATGAATCCGGTGAAGGTAGGCGAGACCTACGACGCGCGCCGGATCGGACTGGCGATCGAGCGGCTGTTTGAGACGGGCCGGTATTACACGATCGATGTGGATGCCACGTTGACAGGTGCAGAAGTGGTGCTCGAGTTCCGGACAGACCCGGCGTGGTTCGTCGGGCGGGTGACGGTGAATGGCGCGTCGGACCCGCCGAACGTCAGCCAGTTGATTGCGGCGTCGCGGCTGGAGTTGGGGCAGGACTTTGCGGAGGACTATCTTTTCCAGTCCAGTTCCAACATGATCGACCTGATGCGCGCAAACGGCCTGTATCGGGCGCGGGTGAGTCCGCGATTTGACTATGAGCCGCTGACGCAACAGGTGAACGTGACATTCAACATTGAAGCAGGGCCGCGCGCGCGCTTCACGCGTCCGGTGATTACCGGCAATTTCGCGCGAAGCGAGAAGTCCATTCTGCGGACGACAAACTGGCAGAGGATCTGGGGGCTGGCTGGATATAAGGAGCTGACGGAGAGCCGCGTGCAGTCGGGGCTGGAAAAGATCCGGTACTCGTTTCAGAAGCGGGACTTTCTGATGGCCAAGGTGGCGCTCGAGCGGTTGGAGTATGAACGGGAAACAAACCGGGTGCGTCCCCACCTGCGGATTGACGCGGGACCGCGGATCCGGATCCGGACGGAGGGTGCGCGGATTTCGCGGGGGAAGTTGCGGCAGATGGTGCCCGTCTTCCAGGAGCGGACGGTGGACCGGGATCTGCTTACCGAGGGCGGGCGGAATATCGAGCAGTTCCTGCACGCCAAGGGATACTTTGACGCGACGGTTGACTTCTCCACCACGGAGACGGGTAAGGCTGGGGAGCAGACGATCCTGTATGCCGTGGACCGCGGGCCTCGCTACAAGTTGACGGAGTTGACGATCTCCGGGAACGAGTACTTCAATCGCGAGACCATCCGGGAGCGAATGGTGACGACGCCGGCCACATTTCTGCGCTACCGCAACGGCCGGTACAGCGAGGAACTCCTGGAAAAAGACGTCGACGCGATCGAGTACCTTTACAGGTCCAACGGATTCCGGGACGTAAAGGTGCGGACGCGGATCGAGCAGAGCAAGTCCGGGAAAGCGGAGGAGGTGGGCGTTCACGTCACCATCGAAGAAGGCGCGCAGTGGTTTGTTTCCGGCGTGGAAATCAGCGGCGTCAACCTCCGGGATTTTGAGTATTTGAGCGGATTACTGCAGACGGCGGAGGGGCAGCCATTTTCCGAGACGGCCCTGGTGAGCGACCGGGATACGATTCTGAACTTCTACTTCAACAGCGGGTATCCGGATGCCACGTTGGAGTTGAAGACCGTGCCGGGACCGGGCGAGCGGGAGATGCAGGTGAAGTTCGAGATCATCGAAGGCCGGCGGAACTTCGTGCGGCGGGTGATGGTCAGCGGGTTCAATACGACGAGGCCGCGGCTTATCTTCGACCGCATTCCCCTGGAGACGGGCGATCCGCTGTCGCAGAGTGCGGTGGTGGATGCGCAGCGGCGCTTGTACGACCTGGGTATCTTCGCGAAGGTGGACATTGCGCTGCAGAATCCGCAAGGGAAAGAGCGGGATAAAAATGTACTCTACCGGTTGGAAGAGGCCAGCCGGTACAGCTACACTGTCGGCTTCGGCGCGCAACTGGCCCGCATCGGAGGTGGGCTTGGGACATTCGACTCCCCGGCTGGCGCGCCCGGATTCTCTCCCCGTGTCAACTTCGGTGTGAGCCGGGTGAATTTCAAGGGATTGGGACATACGGTCAGCTTCCGCACGCAGCTATCGAACTTTCAGAAGCGAGTGGTGGCCAACTACTACGCGCCGCAGTTCACGGGTACCGATCGCTTGAACCTAAGCTTCACTTCGCTGTTCGACAACTCGCGCGACATCCGGACCTTTGAGGCACAGCGGCTGGAGAGCAGTATTCAGTTGGGCCAGCGGCTGTCGAAGGCGAACACGGTGCAGTATCGCTTCACGTTCCGGCGTGTGCAGATCGATGAGTCGACTCTGTCCATCGATCCATCGTTGATCCCGCTCTTCTCGCAGCCGGTACGATTAGGCATTCTTTCGGCGTCGTTTGTGCAGGACAAGCGGGATGACCCGATCGACTCACGCCGGGGAACGTACAACACGATCGACTTTGGATTTGCCGGCAGCTACTTCGGGTCGCAGTCCGACTTCCTGCGGTTGCTGTACCGGAACTCGACCTACCACCGCGTGGGCCGCGACATGGTGCTGGCGCGATTGACGACGCTCGGCGGGATGTACAGCCTGAGTGGGCGAACGATTGAGAAGGACGTCCCGCTGCCGGAGCGGTACTTCTCCGGTGGCGGCGCGACGCACCGCGGATTTCCGGACAACCAGGCGGGGCCGCGCGACCTGGCGACGGGTTTTCCGCTCGGCGGCAAGGCGCTGCTGATGAACTCGCTGGAATTGCGTTTCCCGCTGATTGGCGACACGATCGGAGGAGTGGTGTACCACGACATGGGGAACGTTTTCCGCGATCTGGACAAGATCAGTTTCCGGACGAGCCAGAAGAACATCGAAGACTTCGACTACATGGTGCATGCAGTCGGGTTCGGCATCCGGTACCGGACCCCGGTCGGGCCCGTGCGCTTTGATATCGGCTACTCGCCGAACTCGCCGCGCTTCTTTGGATTCCGGGGTACGCGGGAGGAGTTGGTGGCTGGCGGGGGAAGCCGGCTGGTGCAGCGGATCAACCAGCTGCAGTTTCACTTTTCGCTGGGGCAGACGTTCTGATATGCGGGGAATCCTTCCATTGCTGCTGACGATGTCTCTGCTGCTGCCCGCCGCGGTGGTGGACGGGATCGTCGCGACCGTGGGCCGGGCGGTGATCACCGACAGCGCCGTCCGCCGGGGATTGCGTGCCGCGGCTTTGCTGGCGCGGGAGCCGTTGCGGGAGACGCGGGACAAATGGGAGGAGGCGCGGGACCGTTTGATCGAGCAGGCGCTGGTGAAAGAGGAGATTCGGATCAGCCGGTATCCGGTGGCGCAGCCGGACGAGGTACGGAATGCGCTGGCGCAGGTGAAACAGCAGTTGGGCGCGCCCGAACAGTTCGCGCGGCAGCTTCGGGAGTACCGTTTGACGGAGGCGGATGTGACGGAAAACCTCTCGTGGCAGATCACGTTTGCGCGGTTTATCACCTACCGCTTCCGGCCGTCGGTGCAGGTCACCGAGAGTGTGCTGCGGCAATACTATGACCGGTGGAGGCCGGCCGGAGAAAAGCCTGCGTTTGAAGATGCACGGGAGCGCCTGGAATCGGACTATGTCGCCGAGGAGGCTGCACAGGCCTTGGAACGATGGCTGCGGGAGGTGCGTCCGGCGACGCGAATAGAAACCATCGAGCCTGTGGGGATGTGGCCATGAAGCGGCGGCTCCGAACGGCGGGAGTGGCGGCGGCGGTACTGGCTGTGGCGTTGTACGGCGGCTGGTGGTGGCTGCTGCGGAGCGAGTGGCTGCGGGAGAAGCTGCGGGAACGCGCCGTGTTGGAAATCGAGAAGGCGACGGGCGGGAAGGCAGAGCTTGGCCGGCTGGATTTTGACCCGAATCTGCTCGGGGCGACGATCGAGAACTTCACACTGCACGGGACGGAGCCTGCCGGGGCGCTGCCGCTGGCGCAGGTGGAACGGGTAACGGTGGGTTTGAAGGTGATCTCGTTCCTGACGGCGAACGTGGATGTGGGGCGAATTGAGATCACGCGACCGCGGGTTCATGTAACGGTGGACGCCGAGGGGAAAAGCAATCTGCCATCGCCGGCGCAGAAACGGCCGCCTTCGGCCCGCGGCCCGGTGGAGCAGATTCTGCGGCTGGCCGCGGATGCGTTTGCCGTTCACGACGCTGAGTTTTCCTATAACGATACGAAGCATCGATTTTCGGCGAGCGGGCGGAACCTGAAGGCGGAATTCGACTATGACGTGCAGGGGCCGGTGTACCGCGGCGCCGTTGGTTCGGATGCGCTGCAGATTAAGGCTGGCGTGCTGCCGCGGCTGCCGGTGGATACGCGGATGGAGCTGACGGTGCACAAAGACGCGGTGGAGTTCCGATCCCTGCGTGTTGCCTCGGCGCCAAGTGTGGTGACCGGCACTGGGCGGCTGGAGTGGGAGCCCGCGGCGCGGGGCAGGTTCGCCTTGCGGCTGAAGAGTGACCTGACGGAGTTACACCGTTTGTTCGGTGCCGAAGCGGGGCGCGGCGCGCTGGAGACGGAGGGCACGTTCGAGTGGCTGGGCGGGAGCCACGTGCGATACGACGCGGATGTGCGTGCGCGTGCGCTGGACGTATTTATTGGCGGCGTACGCGTGACGCCGGTGGCCGTGGACGGGCATTTCGTGGCGACGGAAGAGAACCTCGCGGTGACGCGCATCGAAGCGCGGGCGGCCGAGGGCCGGTTCCGCGGGAAGGCGGAATTGCCCGACTACAAGGGGTATGCCGTAGATGGCGAGGCGGAGGGCCTGTCGTTGGGGATGGTGCTGGAAAAAACCGGAACGAAGCCAATCGGCTACAGCGGTCGCATCAGTGGGCCGGTGCGGCTTTCCGGCTTATGGAAGGGAGGATTCGTCGCGGAAGGGGAAATGGAAGTCCGGGCGGAGGAAGGGGGCGTCCCCCTCGAGGGCCGGGTGTCGGCGAAGTACGAAAAGGACGCAAGGCAGGTGTCGTTTCGCGACTCGTACCTGAAGACGGCAGGGATGCGCCTGGATTTCGGAGGTGTGTTGACGCAAACGCTGCAGGTGAAGCTGGCGGCGACGAACCTGGATGACTTGAAACCCGCATTGGTGTTCGTTGGAGGCACCGGGGAGTTGCCGGTGCGGTTGGACGGCGGGTCGGCGCTGTTTGAGGGAACGGTGTCCGGAGCACTGCGCGAGCCACTGATTGCGGGCCAGGTACGGGCGCTGCAGTTGCGTTGGCGCGATGTGCTGCTAGGGGCGCTGAGTACGACTGTCGTGGCGGCGCCGGACCGCCTGTCGTTGACCCGTTTCAGTGTGACGCAGGGCGGGGCGACGGCGACGGGCAGCGGGACACTGGGGCTGGACGACTGGAAGCTGACCGATGCTAGTTCGATTGATCTGCGGGCGGAGGCGCGCAACTTGAATGTCGGCACGCTGCGGCGGCAGGCTGGCTATGCGGAGCCGGTGGAGGGACTTGTGAACGCGAACGCGCAACTAAGCGGGACCGTTGGCGACCCACGCGGGGAGATGACGGTGGACTGGTTCCGGCCGGCGTACGGGGAGGAGCGTTTGGATAGGATCCGGGCGACACTGCGGCATGGGGGGAATACCTTGGAGGTGCCAGCATTGGAGGCGCAGCGCGGCCCGGCGCGGTTGACCGCGAGCGGCCGCTATGCGCACCGGGCCGCCGACTGGAAGAACGGCGATGTGGAAGGAGGTTTCCAACTGGAGGGCCTGGACCTGGCGGCGATCGCGCAGGTGCAGTCGCTGCGGGATGGGACCTCCGGGCGTGTGCAGGCGTCGGCTAAGGTGAAGGGCCGAGTGGTGGACGGCGTGGCGGAACTGCGCGGAGTGGACGGGGAGGGGCGTCTGCGGGAGGTCGTCGTGGGCGGGCGCCAGTACGGAGAACTGGCGATGACGGCGGTGACGCGGGCGGGCGGGGAGGTGGATGTGAGCATGAAGGGTTCGCTGCGCGGGTCCCCGATTGCCTCCACATCGACCTGGCGGCTGACGGAGGGCTTCCCGGTGCGCGGCCGGCTGGGCTTCGGCGTCGTGCCGTTTTCGGTATTAAACGAACTGCGTCCGAGCTATGTGGCGGCGCAACCGTGGCCATTCCAGGGGTCGTTCCGAGGGAATGTGACGTTTGAGGGGCCGGCGGATGATCTGGATCAGTGGAAGGTCGACGTGTCGATTGAGGGCTTGAACGCACGGCCGGAACGTCGACAGGAGTTGCCAGGCCGGACAACGGCCCAGGATTTTGAGTTGAAGAGCGAAGGCCCGTTGCGATTCCGGGCTGATGGGCGAACGATCACTATCCAACAGGCAAAATTCACCGGACGGGATACCAGTCTGTCCGCGTCCGGCACATTTTCTCTGGCGGAGCGGCGGCCCTGGGATTTGAAGGTGGACGGGTCGGTGGATCTGGCCGGTGTAAGGGCATTCAGCCCGGATATCATCGCCAGCGGCGTGGCCACGCTCCAGGCCACCGTGCGTGGTGAGTTGGCCAAGCCGCAGGTGACCGGAGTGATGGAACTGCGGGAGGCAACGCTCAGCATGGACGATGTGCCGAACGGACTGGACAAGGTAACGGGCCGGGTGCTGTTCGACCGTAGCCGGGCGACGATTGAGAACAAGCTGACGGCGGAATCGGGGGGCGGAGCGTTGGCGCTTTCCGGATT
The DNA here is from genome assembly GCA_964632345.1 of uncultured Solibacteraceae bacterium. Lineage (GTDB taxonomy): Bacteria > Acidobacteriota > Terriglobia > Bryobacterales > Bryobacteraceae. Next base: position 16,982 of record CAZWDD010000064.1, read on the forward strand.
CATCGATTTCTCGGGCGAAGACACCTTCTACCGCTTGCAGGCGGACGCGAATCGCGTACGCATCCGGTATCCGGAGGGTGTGAGCACGGTGGCCGATGCCGCGGTGAGCCTGAGCGGCACGACCCAGCGGAGCCTGCTGGCGGGCACGGTGACAGTGCTGCGGAGCGGGTTCACGCCGCGGACGGACTTCGGCAGCCTGCTGGCGGAATCGGGCCGCGCGGCCAGCACGCCAGCGGAGGCCAATCAATTTCTGGCGAATATGCAACTCGACGTGAAGGTGCGGACTTCGGCGGAGACGCAGTTCTCGACATCGCTGACGAACGACCTGCAGGCGGAGGCGAATCTGCAGATTCGCGGCACGGGGGCGCGCCCGTCGGCGTTGGGCCGCATCATGGTGAGCCAGGGCGATATCAACTTCTTCGGCAACAAGTACACGATCAAACGCGGGGATGTGAGCTTCTACAATCCGACCAAGATCGAGCCGACGCTGGACATGGACCTGGAGACGCGGGTGCGCGGCGTGGATGTCACGATCAACTTTACTGGACCGATCGACAAACTGAACGTCAGCTACCGGAGCGATCCGCCGCTGCAGCCGGGGGAGATCATCGCGCTTCTGACCGTGGGACGCTCGCCAACCTCGGCAACGGTGGGCAGCAGCCAGTCCGGGAGGCGGGGGTCGTTCCTGGAGAGCGGGGCGAACTCACTGCTCGGCAGTGCCATCGCGGCGCCGATATCGAGCCAGTTGCAGCGATTCTTCGGCGTGAGCCGCATCAAGATCGACCCCACCATCTCCGGATTGGAAGGCACGCCACAGGCGCGCGTCACCGTCGAGCAGCAGGTATCGAAGGACGTAACGGTGATGTTTGTGACGAATCTGAACCGGAGCCAGCAGCAGGTGGTGCGGTTTGAATGGAACGTCAGCAAGGAATGGTCGCTGATTGCGCTGCGGGATGAAAACGGATCGTTCGGAGTGGATTTCCAGGTCCGGAAACAGGTGAAATGAGACATGCGCCTGCGCGCGGAGAATAACCGGCTGAAGATTGAGCACAGCATTCTGGATGGGGTACGTGCCATGCTGGAGCGGCTGCTCAAGGAGCGGGAGGAGATACGGGCCGTGGTGCCCGGGCGGATTGCCATCGTACGGGATGCGCGGGGGCCGGTGAAGGTGCGGGTAACGGTGCCGGTGACGAACGGGTGGAAGGCGATCGCGCTCAGCGATGGCGCCAGGCAGGAACTGTTCATCAGCACCGCGCTCGGGAAGGAAGAGTTGGAGGCGGCGCTGCGGCAGGCGGCGTCGGAGTAAGGCTACACTGGTAAAGGAATCTCATCTATTCCGCAAGGAGCATAGAACCACATGGCAGTGAAAGTTGCGATCAACGGCTTCGGCCGCATCGGCCGGAACGTTGTACGCGCGGGTCTTAACAACCCCGACATCGAGTTTGTCGCGCTGAACGACCTGACCGATAACAAGACCCTCGCTCATCTTTTGAAGTACGACTCGACGCTCGGCCCGCTGGACGCCGAGGTCACCCAGGATGCCGAATCGATCACGATCAACGGCAAGCGGATTCGCGTTTTCGAAACCAAGGACCCGGCTGCGATTGACTGGTCGGCCTATGGCGCCGAGATCGTCGTGGAATCGACGGGTCGGTTTACGGATGCCACGAATGCGGCAAAGCATCTGCAGGGGACCGTGAAGAAGGTCATCATCTCCGCGCCGGCCAAGGGCGAGGACCTGACCGTCGTGCTGGGCGTGAACGACTCCGTTTATGACGCCGCCAAGCACAAGATCATCTCGAACGCGTCCTGCACCACGAACTGCCTTGGCCCGGTTGCCAAGGTGCTGCACGAGAACTTCGGCATTCTGAAGGGCTCGATGACGACCATCCACAGCTACACGAACGACCAGAACGTGCTGGACTTCCCGCACAAGGACCTGCGCCGGGCGCGCGCGGCGGCGATCAACATGATCCCGACTTCGACGGGTGCGGCCAAGGCCATCGGGCTGGTGCTGCCGGAGCTGAAGGGTAAGCTTGACGGTTACGCGATGCGCGTGCCGACGCCGAACGTTTCGGTGGTGGACTTTGTCTGCGTCACCGACAAGAACACGACGACCGACGAAGTGAACGCGAAGCTGAAGGAAGCCGCCGAAGGTCCGCTCAAGGGCATTCTGGGCTACACGACGGACCCGGTTGTGTCGACCGACATGATGCGGAACCCCAACAGCTCCATTGTCGACGCGGATCTGACGAAGGTCATGGGCGGCAACCTGGTGAAGGTGGTGGCCTGGTACGACAACGAATGGGGCTACAGCTGCCGCGTGGTGGATCTGTGCCTGTTCCTGGCGAAGCACGGTCTGTAACCCAGGCTTCCGCATGAAACGAAAAACGGCCGCCCCGCAACGGGCGGCCGTTTTTTTGCTTCGCCGTTCTTTACTTCATGGAGTGGCGGGCCTCTTCGAGCACGCGCCGGGCGCGGCTGGGGTTGAAGACGCCACAGGAGCAGAATCGGGCCATATAGGTGACCGCTTCTTCGGGCGTGCGGCGGCCTTCCTTCACCCAGTCGATCATTTTCTTGGCCAGGGAGTGGCTGATCATTCCATGCCCGCACATGGTGGAGAGCATCATTGTCTGGGTGTTGGGAAGTTTTTCGGTCTTGCCTTCAAAGCCGAGGGAGTAGCCGACGGAGTGGCGGGGAATGCCGACTTCGGCGCAGCAGGCTTCGGCGTTTTCTACCGAAGTGGAGACGTTGATGCTCATGCCGAGGTCGGCTTCCCGCACCTTCTTAATGAAGGCGACGGCGGCTTCCCGGTTGTCGAAGACGGCGGCGACGGTGGTGGGTGCGTCAAGCCCCTTCACCACTTCGTCCAGGTCCGGCGTCATGTCGCGGGTCCAGTGGTTGACGGGGCTGAGGTTATCCGACGGCCGCAGGCAGCCGCCGTGGCGGGCGTCTCCCAGGTTCACCGGCTTGAAGGGAATGGCCATCTGGAGGAACTGGCGCAGTTTGGGCAGGGCGTCCTTGTCGTTCTTGCCGCGCGAGCAGATGGCGAAGACCACGTAGTCGTCCTTGAACGAAGATGCGGGTCCGAAACGGTGAAGGGTATTGGTCATTTGGCGGCTCCAGCGGTCTCATTGGCGGCGGCGAGCGCTTCGGGGTTGGTGATGCGCCCGAGGCCGATATTGGTCTTGGCGCGGTGGAGTTCGTAGCCGAGCTTTTCGAGGATCGGGGCGACGATGGGATCGTCGCCGTTCGAGTCACAGCGCACGCCGACGCCGAGCACGACGACGGTGTCCACCTGCTTCTCCACCTCCTTCACGATGCCGATGATCTCCTCGATACGGTCGACGCTTGTCTTGATTTCCAGAATCGCGGACATCACCTTTTCGTTCAGAATGTCCTCGCGGAGCTTCCCTGTCTTCTGGTCGGCCATCAGAGTGGTAACGGGGTTCTTCTTTTCAAAGTCCACTCCGATTGCGGCCAGACGAGTCGACATGCGCTCAATTTCATGGAAGCGAACACCAACGCCGGGGCGGCCGAACTCGATGCACGAATCCAACTTCCCCTTCCTTGACGCGGCCGCTGATGTCGTTGGTCTTTACCTCCTCTGTACCGCGGCCCTCGATGCCGGTGGATTCGTGCGGGACACGCGGGTCGGAGAACGCGCGGCGGACGACGCGGGGCCAGGCGAGTTCATCCGGTTCAAACGCGGAGGTGGGGCAGACGTCCGGTTCCGGCTCAAAGCGGATGCGCATCATCTGGAACGCTTTCCGCACGGTGCGGACCAGCGTGGGATTGAGTTTTTCCTTGCTGAGCCCGTTGTAGCAGGCGTAGCATTCGACGCACTCTTCACGGTCAATGGTGGCCCGTTTGATGACCGGGTCAATGTAGATGGCGCCCATCGGGCAGACGTAGGTGCAGTTGCCGCAGGCGACGCACTTGTCTGGATTGATCTTCATTTCGATGTTGCTCCGGGTTCAGTCTTGAAAAGGGGACGGGAAGCGTCGATACCAAGATATAAAATTGCACCGACAGTACAAAAGCCAGCGGCGACATAAAAGGGGACGTTCCAGCCCAGGGATTTGACGATGTAGCCGAGGGCCACAGTGGAGACGGCGCCGCCGATGTTGCCGAAGGTGTTCATGACGGCCGAGACGGAGCCGGCGAAGTCGCCGCCCACATCGAGCGGGATGGCCCACGAGACGCCGACGGTAATCTCCAGGCCGAATACGGCGAGGCATGTGAAGACGACGCAGGTTTCGGGGTTGCTGGTGAGCGTGGCAGGGACGATGCCGAGTGCGGCGATGGCAAAGCCGATGGCGCCGACCGCCTGGCGCGCCAGCTTCAAGTTGCCGGAGCGTTCCGCCCAACGGTCCGAGACCCAGCCGCCGAGCAGATCCCCGACGACGCCGGCCAATAGCGGCAGGGACGCATAGAGGCCCATCTGTTTGAGGTCGTAACCGCGGAATTCGCGCAGGTAGGTGGGCAGCCAGTCCAGGTAGATGGCTAGGCACCAGCCGTAGCAGAGGTACATGATGCCCAGCGTCCATGTGCCGGGGTTGCGGAGAATGACGCTCCAGGGCACCTTGCCGGAGCGCGCGGGGCGCGCGCCACCGAGGGATCTCTGAATCAGTTCCCGCTCGGCTGCGTTGACCTGTTTATGTTCATCAGGGGTGTCGCGATACCACAGGAACCACACCAGCGCCCAGCCGATGCCGAGGAATCCGAAAACCAGGAATGGCATCCGCCAGCCGTAGGCGATGATCATCCAGGCGACGATGGGCGGCGTGAAGGCCGCACCAAGGCGGGAGCCCGCGTGAGTGATGCCCTGGGCATAGCCGCGCTCAGATGGCAGCATCCAGCGGGAGAGGCTGCGAGTGGCGATGGGAAACGCGCCGGCCTCGCCGACGCCAAACAGGAAGCGGCAGACCGCCATGCTGACTGAGCCGGCCATGAAGGCGGTGAGCGAGGTGAAGGCGCTCCACC
>CAZWDD010000065.1:0-21837 GCA_964632345.1 uncultured Solibacteraceae bacterium
CAGCAATGTCCCTTGAGGGCAAACCGTCGGCCATGCTCCAATGCCGCAACGCGCCGTCCCTCCACTGCAACAGGCCCTTATTCGTCGCCACAGAGATCGTGCCATCGCTGCCGGCGATGATCCGCCGGGGCGAGACCTTCCATGGCCCCAGGTCAAACCGCATGGTCCAACCGGCGCCCGCATCACTGCTGTAGACCTTCTGGTCGCTGAGTATCGCCCACAGACGCCCATCACCGTCAAGCGCACTGAAGAGGACCGCCGTACCGGTCGGCGCCGGCAGCCGCAACTTTTCCTGCGAAGCGCCCGCGGGCGGCGGATGCGAAAACGATCCGGCCTCTATCCCACTTTCCGGCGGCAGCAACGCCACTCCCGGCCGCCGGACAACCACCATCCCATCAGCCGACGGGGAATTCCACAGCGCCAACACCACATTCTGCTCCCGCTCGGAACGCGGAGCCTCCAGCGCCTCCAATCGAAAGTTGGCGAACGATCCGAACCGGTCCCGCACCACATGAAACAGGCAGCCGCTTTGGGTCCCAGCCCAGATATTGCCATCCGCGGCCAGCGCCAGTGAACTGAGCGCGCTGCTACTACACGTTCCGGTTCCATAAACGCGGAACGGGTCGCCAAGGTGAAAGACTTGCGCGCGGCGTCCGTCAAAACGAACGATCCCGTGATTAGCCGCTAGCCAGATGTACCCGTCGCCCGGCGCGAGAATCGCCGAGAAGGTCTCCTCGGGAATCCCCTGCGCCGCGCCCCAATGTTGAACCGTCAGCCGTGACAGACGTTCCTCAGCCGGAATCGCCTGGCAAGCCAGTCCCGACAGGACCAGCCCCATCGCCCACCACACCAGGGCGCACAACTTTCCTACGGCGACCCTTAAAGGTGCCACTTCTCCAATATCGTCCAGATTACGGTTTGATTGAAGGAAAAAGTACTTACCGCTGTACCGCCCCGGCCCGGCCCATGATCGGCCACACATCCACCAACCGGTCCCCTTCGCAGACATAGTACCGGTCGTAGCAGTTTGTCGTCATATCGAGATTGGTGGTGATCAGCTCCACTTTTTCTCCCAGTTTGAAGCCGTTTCCGTCTTTCCATTTCAGGATGCCGTACTCGGCACCCTGGTTCTCGACCGTAACTTCCGGCCGTCCTACCACCTGGTCGGTCGGCTTCAGCATCGCCTTATTCCCGGCGTCGATCGTCACCTGCCCGGCATGATTCCGGCTCAACACCGTCGTCAGCACGTGGAGGGCGGTGCCGAAATCGCTGTAGCGCATCTCTCCGTTCCGCGACCCGACGTGGTTATAGGCCGTATCCATAAACACATACGATCCGGCCTGCAGTTCGGACAGTCCAATTTCCTTATCGATGTTGTACGTGCCCGTGCTGCCGCCGGTGACGATCTCCGTATTCAACCCAGCCTGCTTACAGAGCCGGGCCGTCTCCACCACCGGAACGACATCTTTCTGCGACTGCGCCTTCCGCTTCTCCCAACCCTTGGTATGCGACGCAACGCCCGAATACCCCATCACTCCCGTGAACTTAAGATTCGGAGCCTTGTCGATTCGCTGCGCCAGTTGCAGCCCAGGCTGCCCGGCCGCATGCCCGTGGCGCGTCAATCCGGCATAGATATCGACCACCGTGCGCATCTTGATCTTCAATACACCCGCGGCCTCGTTCAGCAGATCGACCGTTTCCGGATCATCGGCCACCACCATGAACGTCGGGTCCTTGGCCGCCAGCGTGGCCGCGCGCCATATCTTGTTCTTTCCCGCCGGCTGGCACGTATGCAGGACGTTCCGAATACCGGCGCCGACCATCAGTTCACTCTCCGCAATGGTGGCGCAGCAGATTCCCAGGCTCCCGAGGAGCATCTGCTGTTTGGCGACGTGGACGCTTTTGTGGATCTTGCAGTGCGCGCGGAGCCCGATCCCGGTCTCCTTGCAGTGGGTGGACATGTGCCGGAGGTTCTTGTCAAAAGCGGCACGATCGACAACCAGCGCTGGCGTGGGCAGGTCGTCCTTGGTAATGCCTTTGAAGTCACCGCGTGCAATTTTCGATTCGACGTCGGCATAGCGAAACACTTTGCCGTTTTCCGTGTTGGCCTGCAGAAGGGCAGGTCCCGCCAATACTCCGCTAAACAACGTTCGTCGCGTCATGATTGATTCAGTCTACACCCGCGCGCGCTTGTGGGGAGACCGCACCGCCAGCCACAGCCGCAGCCATACCGGAAGTTTCGTGTACAACGTCACGAACCAGCGGTACCGCCAATCCGGAATCACAAAGAGGCGGCCCGGCGTAAGCCCGTCAAGAGACTCCCGGACTACATCTTCGGCCAGCAGCCAAAGCGAAGCCGCCACCATCCCGCGCCCGGTCCCCATCACGTCGTGGAACTCGCTGTAGGTAAATCCCGGACAAAGCGCCTGCACCGCCACACCCGGCGCCGCCTGCCGCAGTTCCAGATGCAGCCCCTCGCTGAACGCCGCCATCCACGCCTTTGTGGCGCAATAGCTGACATTGCCCGCACTGCGTCCGAAACTGGCCACCGAAGCCACGTTGATCACTCCACCCGCGTTGTTGGACACCATCGCCGGCAGTACGGCGCGCGTCAGCCGCACGGTGGCCAGTACGTGGAGCTGATGCATCTCCATCTGGCGGTCGAGCGGGGTCTCATGAAAGTAGCCCTGTGTGCCGAAACCGGCGTTGTTCACCAGTAGTTCCGGACGCCGCGATTCCAGCACCTCCGCCACGCACGCCAATCCCACGGGGTCGGCAAGGTCGGCCGCCATTACCTCGGCGCCTCCAAGCGTATCGGCCAGATCCCGCAAACGGTCCTCCCGTCGCGCGATCAGCAGCAGCTCATACCCCCGTCCTTTCAATTGCCGTGCGAACTCGGCCCCGATCCCCGCGGATGCTCCGGTGATGACGGCAAGCGGCATGTGCCCCCTCCTACTCCACTTCCCGCAATCCCGGCAACACAGTCTTTTCCATCCAACTGGCGAACGACCACTCCACCGGGTCCACGAATACCCCGCCCACCATCACGCCGAGGTGCAGGTGATCCCCACCGGCCAGTCCCGACGTGCCCGACTGCCCGATCGCCTGCCCGCGCCTCACGCGGTCCCCGAGTTGAATCGCGATCCGGCTCAAATGCCCGTAAACGGACACAACACCAAGGCCGTGATCGATCGCCACACAGTTCCCATAAATACCAAGCCTCCCCGCATGGACGACAGTTCCCTCATTTGCCGCCGGCACCGCCGCCTGCTGCACGGATGCCATGTCGACCCCCAAATGCCATTCCCGGTTCAGTTCCCTACCCTGATAGACGTAGGCCCGGTGATCGGCGAATAGCGCCTCGGCCTTGCCGCGCGGTAACATCACAAATGCCCCTTCCCACAGGCGTTTCCCCTCACTCTTGCGGGACAGTTCAGCAAGCACGGCGTCATTGGCGCGCCGCATCGTCGAGTTGATCCGCGCGAAGCGGGCCGCCACTTCTCCGCCCGAGGCCGGGTCCAACTCCCCCAGCACCTTGTCCATGAATCCCGCGCCCAACTCCAGTCGCCGCTCCCGGAACGTCACCGGTGTCATCCGTTGGGGAAACGCCGCCGTCGCTTCGTCCCCCAGTTCGTTGGCGGCATAAAGAACCGGCGCTGCCTTCGCATCTGCCCACGGCGGAACCGTGAACAGCGCCACCCGCCGGTCCGGCCGCCCGGGCGCGCCAAAGCTCGGAAATTTCAGATCGCCCACGCGGACCCCGGCCTCGCTCCATCCCCCTCCCACGCGGAAACTCACCACTCCCGTTCCGCCCCGCCGGTAGAAGACAGGCGCCGTCGCCGCCGTCACCGACGGCTTCTCCAGCACCACCGGCAATTCGCTGGCAACCTCCGCACGCCTGCCGCGCAGGTCGTTCGACTCCACCTCAACCGTCAGCCTCGCCCGGCCCGGCCGCAACCCCGGAACCTCTGCCCGCCCAATCACCACTCTCGACTCGCCCGTTTCTTCCTCCGTGGCGCCGAACACCAGCCGGCGTGACGGCCTGTTCTCCTCAACCACAACGGTCGTGCTTCCCGCCTGCTCCAGCCGCACCGTCAGCCGGCGAATCCCATTCGAGTTGGACCACCGGACCAGCAGCGGCGTCGACACTCCGATCGCACGGGGAAATCCCCCGGCCACCTCCACGCTCGGCTCCGTGGAGCGAAACCACTGCCAGCCCGCCGCGCCGCCCAGCGACACCAGCAGAAGGGCCGGCGCCAGCCCCGCCAGCGCCCGTCCCGATCCGCCGAAGTAGCTCGGCTCTTTCAATCCGTACTCAGCCATCTTCCGTTCCTATCCCACTCGTTCACAGCACGTCCGGAAAACTCGGGCGCAGCTTTCGAAAGACGCCGTATCCGGCGTAGAATGCAACCAGACCCATCGCCAGCAACTGCCCGAAGACTACCCAGTCCGGTGGACTCCCGCTAATGAACAGCAGCCGGTACTCTGCCACCAGCTTATACACAGGACTCTTCTGCAGTACCGGCACCAGCCCCGCCGGCAGCGACTGCTCCGGATAACAGATCGGCGTCAGAAAGAAGACCGCGGTGAGCAGAAAGCCATTGATCTGTCCAAGGTCCCGCGCAAACAGCCCGATGCCAGACCATGCCCAGCACACCCCTGCCGCCACCATAAACTGCGGCACGGCCAGCACCGGCACCCAGAGCACCGGCCAAGGGAACCCCTCCAGGATCGTCCGAACGAAGAACAGGTAGATCAACATCGCTACGCCGCCCGTCACCATTCCGGAAAGCACGATATTCACGGGCAGAATCTCCACCGGAAACACCAGTTTTTTCACGAGGTTCCGGTTCTCCAGAATCACATTCGGCGCCCGGCCCACGGCTTCACTGATCGCCAGCCACGGCAGCATGCCGCATAGGAAGTACAACACGTAGATCGCCGGGTTCGGATCCTGATTGAATCGCGCCTTCAACACGACCCCGAACACAAACCAATACGTAATCATCAGCAGCAGCGGCTGCGCAAACGTCCAGAACCGGTCCCCCAACGACCCCTTGTACCGCCCCTGTACATCGCGCCGTACCATCGCCGCAATCAGCGCGCGGTTCCGCCATAGGATCTCCCACGGCTCCCGGACGAAAGCCGCCAACCGTCCCGGAAGCCCCTCCCACCGCAGCGCTCGCAGCGTCGTGTAGCGGTCCCGCGCAACACGCATCTCACCTCCCCGCACGGCAACGTCGAGCACTCGCATCTTCTCGCCCCGCAGGTACGCCCAGCCCCGCTCCACACACACCGTCGACACCAGCACGCGGTACTCGCCGTCCTCGTCCGGCACCGGCACCTCGTCTTCTCCCGCCTCCCGGCGCCACGGCCCCTCCTCGATCACCGCACCCGTTCGCGCGTCCAGCAACTGCCATCCGGCCGCCTCGTCGCCGCGCGGTTCCAGCGCCACCCGCAACATCCTACTCCCCACCCTCGTACAACCACGCCGGATAACGCTTCCGCACCGGTCCGGTTTTCCGGCCCACAACATAGATCCCGTCGCCGCGCAGCTCCTTCGACAACTGGTAGCGCTCCAACAGGTGAATCACCCAGCGCTCCTCCGGCCGGGGCTTGTCCAGAAACTCACCCGTCTCCAGACGTTCCACGGCAAAACCGCTGTCAGTTAGTAAGTGATGAATCTCACGCGGCGTATACTCCCGTGCATGCCGCGCTTCCACTTCGGCACCAGGTTCGGAAGGCCGGATGTAGGCCGGAAAGAAGCCCGGATGATACCCCTCGAGGATCGCCCGCACCGCACGCAGCGACGTCACATTCGGCGTCGTCATCACCAGATGCCCGCCAGGACGCAGAATCCGGTTGATCTCCGCCATCATCCACATCGGATCCCCCGGCAGATGTTCCAGCAGCTCACAGCAGAGCACCGTGGCAAAGTGGCCGTCCGGGTATGGGAACGCGTCCTTCTCCGCGTCGAACAGATCTATCTCACAGCGGAACACTTCTCCGGCCCCAGACCGCACCTCTCGCCGGTCCACCTGCCCCAGTGCCCCGTAGTAACAGCCGCGCACTTCGCCATATCCCAGCCGTTCCCGCAACAGAGGGGTCATCTGCATATAGGCACCCATCTCCAGCACACGGTCCTCTGGCCCGCCCGGTGGCGTCAGATTCAGCGTCCTCTCCAACCGCGTGATGTGCGTCTCGGCGTAGGAGGCGGAATCTTCATCGCGCGCCGCCCAGCCGCGGATCTGATCCGGCGTCACTCGATGCGCCACTTCCGGTGGCGCCGGCGTGTCCACAATCGACTCCACTGGCAACTCCTCCGCCGCCCGCTCCACCACAGCCGCCAGTTCGGCGTTCCTCCACGCCGCGCCGTCGCGCACCGCCCGCGCAAAGTCGCGGTACAGGCCCGCCACCCGCTCCCAGTTGCACTCCTCGGCCACCCATCGCCTCGCCCGCTCTCCCATCGCCCTCGCCACTCCGGGCCTCGACACCAGCAGATTCAGATACTCATAGAGCGTATCCTCTTCCGTCGCATCCACGGGCGCCTTCAGGCAGATTGAGTCCGGATACTCGGCAAAGCTGCCCACATCGCTTACCACCACGGCCCGCCCCAAACCCAGCGACCGCAACAGGGTCCCCGAACTCTCCCCCACCGTCGGGAATCGGAGATTCAGAACGATGTCACAGGCGGAAATGTAACCCGTAAACTCCTCAATCGGCACATACCCGAGCAACCGCACGTGCTCCTCCAGCCCGAGTCCGCCGATGATCGAAGCCACCGGAAACTCAGGATGCGGTTCCCCGCACAGGATCATCCTGGCCTCCGGTTGCACGCGGATCAACCGGCGCATGGCGCGCAGGCTCTCGGCAACCCGTTTGTATGGCTTAAGGAATCCAAATACACCGATGAGCGGCGTTGACTCTCCCAGCCCCAGCCTCTCCCGGAAACCCATCCGGTCGCCATCCGGCAGCCAGGCGCCGTGCGGAATCCTTGCCACCGGCCCAGTGAATCCGGCGCGGCGGACATCGGCCTCCACAGCCTTGCTGTGCACGATTACCGCCTTCGAACGCTCCAGCAGGCGCCGCAGCATCGGTACTCCTTCGTAATCGGGCCCCACCTCCAACCGCCGGACGCGCTCGGCAAACACGCGGGCTTCCTCTCCTCCGTCGTAAGCGCAGGCTTCCACGTACCCGTCCCAGTCATCCCGCCGGATGGTCAGGTCGGTCATCAGGTGATGCAGGTTCGATTCGTGCAGCACAACGATGCCCGGATGTTTCACGGCAGCTTCGTACACGTAGTCGTGGTATCCGTTGTTGCCGATCTGATAGATCAGCGCATCGTAGCCCGACGGATCGAAGCCAGGGCGCGCCTGCGACACCGGATCCACCTCCGCTCCATGCGCAAGATGTTCCACCAGCACCACGGAATAGTCGGCAATACCGCTCCGAGCCGGCGGCATGGGAGAAAAGTGAGCGATCTTCAGCGGACCCACTCCATCGAAAAATTGCCCATCGCAAACGGAACCCGGACCACCCCGAGCGACCGGACCTCATCGCGGGCCAGATAGAGGTCAATCATCAGCTTACCTTTCGCCGTCGTCACCGTCACCTGAAGTTTGTCCGCCTGCGCTGGAGCTTCCGCAATCTTCACCGTCTGCACACCCGCCCGCTCCAGGCGAACATCATACCCCCCACCGAAATAAAGCTTCTGCGGTGAAACGGCCCGCCCGTGCGCCGTCTCCTGCCGCACGAAAAAGAGAAACGCCAGCGCGTCGCGCGGACACGCTGGCACGTCGTACTCTGTGCTCCCGCCGCCCCCGAGCGTCACCCGTTTCGCCTTCCCATTCGCGAAGGTCGTCTTTTCCTTCCCCTTCTTCCGCCCGTGTTCAAACTCCTTCTCAAACTCCAGTGAACACAGATTCCCGTCCACCACCGAACGATACCGGTCCTGCACCCTGTAGCCGGGGATCGAAGCCTCGATTTCCAGCTCAAGCACCCAGTTGGCGCCATCTTTCTCGGCGCGAATCTGCGCCTCCCCCAACGGAATTCCGCTCGGCCACTTCACCTCGTACCGGTGCGACTCCTCACGCAACCCTGAGCCGAACGCCGCACTCGCAACCCAGATCCACGCCAGCACCTTCCCCATCGCGCTAACGCCGTCCCATCGCCACCGCGCGAGGCGTCTGCCTCGCCGAAGCTTCAGCCACTTCATAGTAAACGTCCAACGTCTGCCGCGCCGTTCCCCGCCAGCTGAACCGGGCCGCGTTCTCCAACCCCAGATGCTCCTTCCGGGCCCGCAACTCCGGATTCCGCAAGAGTTCCCGCATCGCCTCCATCATCGCGAGAGGGGAGTGCGGATCGAACAGCACCGCCGCCTGCCCGGCCACCTCCGGCATCGCCGAAGCATTCGCGCACGCCACCGCCCGGCCGCACGCCATGGCTTCCAGAATGGGAATGCCAAAACCTTCATAGAAGGAAGGAAAAACGAAGATGTCGCAAGCATTGTAGAGCTGCAGCAACTCCGCGTCGTCAACGTAACCGGTAAACCGGATCCGGTTCCCGAACGGCGAATTCTCCGCCGCCTGGTGCACCTTCGGTGCATACCACGTATCCTTGCCGACCAGCACCAGATGATGCGGCAGTTCCGGGCACGCCGCCACCAACTCTTCAAATGCACGAATCAGCCCCAGCGGGTTCTTCCGCGGCTGCAGGTCCCCCACGCACAAAACGAACGGCTCGGCGATCTGAAAACGCCCCTCCACAAAGGAAGTCGCCCGCGCTCGCGATACCGGCCGGAAGATACTCGAACACGCCGCCGGCACCACCGCGATCCGCTCCGGGTCCATCCCGTAGGACCGCGCGATTCCCTGCCGGGAAAACTCGCTCAAAGTCAGTATCTTCGCCGCGCGCCGGACCGTCCGTTCCACTGTCAGCCGCAGTTGCATCCGCCGCGCCGCCGGGAAGAATTCCGGATGTTCCAGATAGCTCACGTCGTGAATGCTTACCACCACCGGCGCCGGGCAAAACAGGGGGGCTGTGTACTGAACATGCAGAAGATCGGGAGCGTCCGCCCGCACGCGCCGCCCCAGGTCCACCCCAAGCCGTACGAACGGATTCTCGCTCACGCGCCTGGTCCGAATCCGCGCCGGCACGCACTCCTCTGCCCCGCGCACCGAGGTATAAGCGATGAATTCCGATTTCCGGTCTAACGACGCAAAGCCCTCCAACAGATTTCGTACGTACACCTCGTTGCCGGTCAGGTGCCTGCCGATGGCATGTGCGTCAATGCTGAATCGCATGAACGTCCTACCAGTATAGACGGCTGCTGGCGCACGAACATCCGGCCGCGACGTTAACTTCACCTCACCTGAACCTACCCGCCGGACCCACCGCATCAAGCAAATCCCATGCCGCCCGGCGGTGAAAACACTGCTCGTACGCCGTACGCCCGGCGTCTTCCCACTGGCGGCGCGCAACGGAATCCTCAAGCAGTTGCGTAACCGCCGCGGCGAACGCCTCCGCGCCATCGGCTACGCGCACACACGCCGGCAAGCCCTCCGCTCCCAATGATGTGGACACCACCGCCGTACCCGCCGCCCACGCCTCCAGGATTTTGATCCTCGTTCCGCTGCCGGAAAGCAGCGGAACCACCGATAATCGCGCCCGCGCAATCTCCGGCATCGCATCGGCCACCGCGCCCGTCATCTCAATGAACGGGTCACCGGCCACAACCCCCTGCACCGCCTCCGGATTCATCCCCACCAATCGCCAGCGCAGCAACGGAAATCGTCGGCGCAGCACCGGCCAAACCCGGCCGTGGAACCAGCGTACCGCCTGCTGGTTCGGATGGTACTCCATATTCCCTGAGAAGACGATCGCCTCCTCCTTCCGGACAGCAAACGGCTCATACCAGCCGATGGTATTCGGATAGACCACCGCCGGCACCCCGGGCAACAATCCTGCATCACTCTCCGAACAGACCAGGCATCCGTCAAAGCGCGGCAGCAACTCCTGCTCCAGCCGCCGGCTCAACCGCGCAAACCGGTTGTGCGCCAGCGCCCCCAGTGGCCCGGATGCCCGACCCATCGTCTCGAAGAATCGCGACTCCACATTATGTAGATCACACCAGACACGCTCGGCAAACTCCCGCACCGTATCGACATACGGCGCCACCCAGAAATGCTCCAGAATTGCCAGGTCATACCGCCGCCCCGCAAGCGCAGCCCGCACCGGTCCTTCAAATCCCGACAGTCGATCGATCAGCGGCGGCACTCCCCTCACCAACCGCCCCAGATTGCGCGCCACGCGGGCAGGCAGTGACCGCCCGTTCGGGGGCAACGGCACGCATAGCACCTCTCGCACGACCTCCCCAGGCGCATCGCACGGCACGAACGTTAGCAGGTCCACAGCCCATTCCCGCCGTGCAAAGTACTCCACAAGCGACGCGATGCGCTGCGCCCCGCCGCCAAGGACGGGGTACGGCGCCTCCGGACAAACCAGCAGAACCTGCTTCCGCACAGACCCTATTTCTTTACCTCGGCCGGTGGACGCCGATTCTCCGCCACCGCCAGTTTCTGATTCACCAACTTGTTCTGCTTTCCCTTCGACTTTGTCAACTGGAAGGCGTCATACAGCACTCCTCGCGCCGTCCGGGCTTCATAGCGCAGGTGCTTACCGTCGATGCGGATGACCTGAAACAGCTGCGTATCTTCCGCCGCGCGCTGCATCCACGGCTGACGCTCCAGGTTATACATCTTCGGACCGGATACCGAAACCACGTATACCGTTCCGCCCTTCATCCCGCTCGCTCCCGTTGGCAGGTTGCTCCGCCCATAGGTGTGGTCGTGACCGGTCAGCACCAGGTCCACCCGGTGCTTGTCAAAAATCGGCTGCCACAACGCCCGCAGTTCCTTGTTGTCTCGTCCTTTGGCCGTGGAGAGAATCGGGTGGTGGAACGTGATGACCGTCCAGTTGTTCGGATTATTCGCCAGCAGTTTATCGAGCCACTCCGCCTGCTCAGCCTGCTTTTCGTTCGAGTTCAGCGACACCATGCGAACCCCTTGAATATCCATGCTGTAGTTGGTCTCCTCCAACCCCGGCACGCCGTTTTCCGGCAAAGTGAACTGCTTGCGCCAATGACCCGTCAATCGCCGGACCTTGTTCGCATCGGCCGGATACTCATGATTCCCGGGTGTCGGAAAAGAGAAAACAGACCGGTTGATCCAGCCGGCCGCGGCATGCCACTCGCCCCACTCGTAGTCCATTGCGCCGCGATTCACAAGGTCCCCCGCATGCAGGATGAACCGCGCCCGCGGAGCCTCAGAGTACCCCGCACGGATCAGCCGGGACCAGAGAGAATACAGATCGTTTTGCGCGTCGCCGACATAAACGAACTCCAACGGCGCCGACCCGGATGCCGCCGTTCGGAACTGGTTCCAGTCGCTCCAGTTCGCGCCATCCCCGACGCGGTAAACGTACTGCGTATCCGGTTGCAGCCCGGTGAAACGCACCGAGTGGGAATGCGCTGCGCCCGGCTCCGCTTCAATCAATTCCGTCTGCGCCTGCACCGGCTTCGCCTTCTTCACGAACAGCGGCCCATCTTCGGCTTGTGCAATCTCGGCCACGCCCGCGGACACGCTGCGGTCCGTCCGCCACGTCACAGCAGCCGTCGTTGCGGGATCTCCCGCCCAGGTCAGAATAATGCGATCCGGCACCGGAGTGGCTCGGTGGATGACATCGTTGTCCACCTTGCGGTCCTTCTGGCCCGCCACCTCGTAGCCCGCCAGCAACACCAGAACGGAGACGCCAAGGCCGGCCCATCGAATATGAGAAACGTTCATAGACACTCTCATTATTCCAACATAGGCCGCGTTTCCACCGGATGAAGAACCCATGAATACAAGGAGACGCCCCGCCACGGCGCTTAGCCGCAGCGGGGCGTAGCCGTCTCCACTAGAAATACAGCTTCAGGCCCAGCACCATCCGCCTCGCGTCGGCCGACCCGGTATACTGCCCGAACCGCGCGTTCACCTGCCTGCCTGCCGCGTCGAAACGCGCCGTCGTATCCAAGGCGTTGAACTGCGTGTGGTTGAACGAGTTGTAGGTCTCGAAGCGGAACTGCAGCCGCCTCACGTCGCTCTCGCCGAGCCGAAAGTTCTTGAACAGCGAGATGTCGAAGTTGTTGATCCCGGGTCCGCGGATCACATCCTTCGGCGCGTTTCCGATGCCCAGTTCCGCCCGCGTTGGCGGCGCGAAGACATCGGTCCGGAAATGCTGCAGATCCGTTCGTTCCCCGCGGGGCAGGATCGGGTTGCTCAGCACATTGACCCGGCTGTCTACGCCGGCCCCGCCGCCACCGGTCAGGTCGGCCGCCTGCACCAACTGATACCCAATTCCGAGCGGCGAGCCCGAGATGAACGACGTAATGCCACTCAACTCCCAGCCGTCACCCACCACCCGCGCGAAACCGTTGTTCCACTTCGCGCTCAGGCGGGGGAATTCGTAGATGTAGTTCAGCACGAAGTTGTGGGTGCGGTCGTTCGACAACTTCCCGTAGTTCCGCACCCGGTAATTGATAAACGGATTGATCGCATCGTTGTTCGCATTCACCATGCCCATCGACTTCGACCACGTCCAGGCCGTACCGAACGTCAGGTTCTTCGAGAAGCGCTTGTTCACCGACGTCTGCAGAGAGTGGTAGTTTGACGTGCTCGCAAACTCCGCGTACAGAATATCGGCGTACCCGGGGTTCGGCCGCAGGAAGTTGTCCGGCAGCGGCGAACCCGTCGTGGTGTCGATGGCCGACGTCTGGAACCGGGTACCGTACGGCAGCGCGTTCAAGCTGCGCCGCTGCAACAGATGCCGGCCCACGTTGCCGACATACGCCACATCGAGCACCGTCCCGAAGCCGATGTCCTGCTGCACACCGAAGCTCCAGTTGTAGACCGTCGGCGGACGGAAGTCCCGCTGCAGCGACACAACCTGCGCCGGATTCTGGCGCAGTTGCGACCGCAGCAGTTCGTTGATCGTCGAGAAGAACGTCGTGAAAGTATTCGTCACCGGCGGCGCCTCCCGCAACTGGAAGATCTGGTCGTCGTTGTAGCGGTCGTAGAAAATTCCAACGCCGCCGCGGATGGCCGTCTTTCCGTTCCCGAACACGTCATAGGCAAAACCCACGCGGGGAGCGAACCGGATGCCGGGCGTGTTCTGCACCCTCTCATTAAAGACCGTCTGGCCCTGGAATGGCGTCCCCGCCGCGGTTGAGAATGTACCGATCGCAACCGCCGGGAAGATCTGCCCCGTCACCGGATCGCGGCCCACGCGAACGTTCGCCTCATTGCGGAACGGCTGAATCAGCGGCGGCTGCTTGGTCCTGTCATAGCCCTCCAGGTCGAAGTTGGCCAATTGATTTTGCGACAGCCATGTCGGCTGGATGTAGTAAAAACGCATCCCGTAGTCAAGTGTGAAACGCCGCGTCACCTTCCAGTTGTCCTGTGCGAACCACTCGACGTTCATATATCGGCCCCGTACCTGAGGATGCAGGTCACTCTCTCGGTAGTTGTTGAACACTCCCAGAAGCGCATTCGAGAATGCGTAGTTTGTATCCAGCGGGTTGTTCACGTTCCGATCGAAACTGAAAGTACCATTGAAAGCTGCCGAGCGCTGCGCGTTGCGTGATGTCTTCTCCACATACACGCCAAACTTCATGTTGTGGGAACCGGAGATCCAGGAGAAATTGTCCGACCAGTTCCAAATGTTGTTCGTACCGAAAAAGGGGAAGCGCTGTTCAATGTTCAACTGAGGCGCGTTCGGTATCCCGCCGAATGTCGCGTTCGGGATGAGGTTTCGCGGGTTAATCTGCGGGTTGAACTGCGGCAGGTTCAGACCGATCTTCGTCCGGTCGTTACGGTCGAGACCCTCCTGATTTAGCGGCAGCACCGTCTGCAGCGCGCGATTCACCCCGAACGTCGCTTCGTTGATCTTGGTCGGCGAGATCGTCGTGATCAGACTGGTGACGAGCCCGGCCGACTGGATCGCATACTCGATCGGAAACTGCGGCCAAACGTTCGAGGCGAGCACGAAGTTGAAATCCCCGCGGAACGCTTCATAGTCGTTGATCCCGCGGACGTAGAACTGATTCTTCGCGTTCACATTCCAGTCGACACGCAGAATCTTGTCCTCGCGGGGTTGATCCACCTGCGACTGGAACCGGTTATTGAACGACCGCGCCGGGTCATTGAAATTCGGCAGCGGAAAGATGTTCAGCAAACCCTGCCCGTTGCGGTCGATCCGGCTCGCCGGAATGATGTTTCCGGGGAACTGCACCTTGTTGTTGAGCGGATCGTTCACGCGGATCAGCGCCCCGTTCTGATCGAATGATTGCGAAAAGTTACCAGCCCGTTCCAACTGCGTCGGGTACGTCAACTGCCCTACCCTCGTCGGATAATTACGCGGCAGCACCTCATGGCTCCAGAAAAAGAACAGTTTATTCTTTCCATTGAAGAGTTTCGGGATCAGTACCGGGCCCCCGATAAAGTACCCGGGATAGTGAAACCGGTAAGCAGGACGCGGCAATCCGTCCCGGTTCCGGAAGTACTCGTTCGCGTTGAATGCCTCGTTCCGGTTGAAGTAGTACGCGCCGCCATGATAGTCGTTCCCGCCAGACTTGATGACGGTGTTGATCGTGCCACCGGAGCTGCGCCCGTACTCGGCCTGATAGTTCGTCAGCAGTACCTTCACCTCACCGACGGCATCGATCGACGGCGCCAGATACGGTCCGCCCATCGAGCCGGTGTCGAGCGAACTGATCCCGTCCAGGGTCAGATTGATCGTCCCGGCCCGGTTCCCATTGATCGAAATGCCGCCCAAATTGTTCCAACCCGGTGCCTGACGGTTCGCGGTGTCAATCACGCCCGGAATCGTTTTCAGCAATCCCAGATAGTCACGGCCCTTCACCGACAGTTCCTGCATCTGCCGGGTGTTCAACAAACCCTGTCGCTCCGCGCTCTGCGTCTGCAGACGCGCCGCCTCACCCTGCACGGTGATGGTTTCGCTCAACGAGCCCAGATCCAGCGTGATCGTGCGCAGCGTCACCCGCTCCGTCGAAGTCAGCTCGATATCATCCTGCACAAACCCCTTAAATCCGCCCGCATTTACCGCAAGCCGGTAGCGGCCCGGCAGCAACTGGGTGAATAGGAACGCACCCACGGAATCAGTGGCCGACTCTCTCTGGAGATTCGTGGCGATGTTGGAAAGCGTCACTTTCGCCCCCGGCACCACGTTCCCCGACGGGTCCTGCACCACCCCATTAATCTGACCTGTCAATCCCTGGCCATAAACAGTTGCGGCCGCCGCCAAAAGCAGGGCCATTCCTGACTTATTCATCAAACCTTCCCCTTAATTGCGAACTACGGCTGGGGCATATCCTATCAAAAATCGAAGCACAGCGAAGGAAGCGATATCCTGAGGGGAAGAGGTGAACCGATGCTGGTGAAAGACCTGATGGTAAGTCCGGTGATCACAGTGTCCGAAGGCGACGACCTGGCTTCGGTCGCCGGCGTGATGCTGGAGAACCGGATCGGCTGTGTCCCTGTCGTCAATGCCCGTGGCGAGGCGGTCGGCGTCATCACCCAATCCGATTTCGCCGCCCGCGAAAAGGGAATCCCGTGGTCCCTCGTTCGCCATCCGCAACTCTTCGGCCAATGGCTGACTAAGGACAATCTGCAGTCCATATACGAGAAAAGCCGTTCCATGACCGCCCGCGAAGTCATGCGATCACCCATCTTTTCCGTTAGCGAGGGGGACTCGCTCGAAACTGCTCTCGCGCTCATCTTGCGCGAGGACGTAAACCATGTACTGGTCGTCAGCGGGAAACAACCGGTAGGGATTATTTCCCGCTTCGACTTGCTTAAGCTGATGCACCGGCAGAAGGCTGCCGGCTGTTAGCTACTTCTTCTGCAACTCGCGCACATATGCGGTCAAAGCCTTGATGTCGTCCGCTGACATACCCTTCTTCCCGTAAGCGTGCGCCGCCTTCTTGGCCTTTCCCCCTTCGGCGATCGCCGCGGAAAGCTCAGCGTCGGAGCGCTTCTTGGCCTCGTCCGTTAACAGATTCGACCCCTTCATCGCCGGCTTTCCCTTCCCATCCGCGCCATGGCAGGCCACGCATTTGGATTTGTACAGCGCCGCTCCGTCAGCGGCCAGCACCGGGAATGCGAGCATTAAAAAAAGAATGAGTTTCATGATTCAGTTCCTTTCACGGCAAGCGCAAACAGAGCACACGCAGCAAGACTCATCAAGGTAATCAGAACAATTAGCCGGTCTATCATTGCCTGCCGCATGCCCCACTTATACCATGATGAACCGTTCGGTTTGAATCCTCTCGGCTGGCACGCCGATCGATGGCAGAAGGTGTTCCAGCGCCTCCACCATCGGATCCGGACCGCAAAGGAAGTATTGGAACCTCTTGTACTGAGCCGGCAGATGCCTTCGTAGCATCTCGCCCGTCACATATCCGCTCTCGCCGGGCCAATCCGCCGGTGGTGCTTCCAACGTGTAAATGCAGCGAAGGTTCATCCGCTGCTGCAGAGCGTCCAACTGTTCCCGGAACGCCAGACTTGAGGGATCGTGCCCGCCGTAGAACAGCACCACCGGCCGCGGGTCGCCGCGTTCCGCAAGTGTCTGGCAGATCGAGTAAAGCGGTGCAATCCCTGCCCCCCCGCCAATCAACACGTACCCCGATCCCTGCTCCCGGTCCGCGGTGAACACACCATACGGTCCGTCCACCCAGACACGATGCCCCACCGGCAGTGACGGCACCACCTGACCCGACCAGTCACCCAGGTCCTTGATTGTGAAGGCCACATCCCGCCCCGGTTCATCGTATGCGGTCGAGGACATCGAAATCGGATGCCGGTCCTTGTGGAACGGCGTCTTCCCGGTACACAGCCACGCGAATTGCCCCGGCTCAAAAACGAATCCCTGGTGCCCGACCGGCCGCAACACCAGTGTCCGGCTGCGCCCGAACTCCTTTCGGTTCTCCACCACCTCCCACGGCCGCGCCCACTGCCGGTATGGTTGAACGATGTTGAACCATACCCGCAGCGCGACAAACAGCGCCGTGTACCCGCCCAGCAAACCGCGCATCGGCATGCTGGATGAGAACCCGCCGAACATCAGAATATGCGCCAGCGTAGTCAGAATAATCGCATCGGCCAACAACCCGTGGCTGATCTGCCACCACTCATACGCCAACCGTATCTGCCGCCGAAGTAGCGACAACACAATCAACAGCACCAGCGCCAGCGCCGCCAATGCCCCCCAACGCATTGCCCACGGAATGTCCTCTCCGATCGGATTCAGCCACTCCAACGGATACCCCGCCTGCAGCATCCCGTAGCCATGGATCACCAGCAATAGCGCCGCCACGACTCCCATCCGCCGGTGAAAATGCAGCAACGCATCCTGCCCGAACGCGCTCGCAACGGACTGGATCTTGGAAATCAGCGCAAACTCCAGCACCATAATCACCAGCGCTGCGTACCCGCAGCCCGCCGCAAACTGCGTCAGGAACGGTCGCCCAGCACCATCCCCGGGCCATATCACGCCGAATATCAACGGCAGGACAATCAGGTGGAAGTAGAGCGCCAGCCAGAACGCCCCACGCGCCGGAAGTGTCATAACGGTAGCCTATCATTAACGGACAATAAGAATATGCCCGCTCTCGACGGCAGAACAGCCATCATCACCGGCGCCAGTCGCGGCATCGGCCGCGCCATCGCCTTCCGCCTCGCCGCTGACGGCGCAAACGTTGTCCTCTGCGCGCGTGATAGCGCTGCACTCGCCACAGCCGCCTCCAAGATCGGTCCCGCGGCAGCCTTCCTGGCCCGCGACCTTCGCGAACCTTCCGCGCCAGCCGATCTGGTGCGGTTTGCCCTTGATACCTTTGGCCGCCTCGACATCGTCGTCAACAACGCCGGCGCCACCAAGCGCGGGGACTTTCTCGCTTTGACAGATGAGGACTGGGCCGACGGCTACGCGCTCAAACTTCACGGCGCCGTCCGCCTCGCCCGCGCCGCCTGGCCCCATCTGCGCGGCTCGCGCGGATCGCTCATCAACATCGCCGGCACCGGGGGCCGCACGCCCGGCGCCGAGTTCACCATTGGCGGCTCGGTGAATGCCGCCGTTCTCTCTTTCACCAAAGCACTTGCCGAAACTGGCCTCCGGGATGGCGTCCAGGTCAACGCCGTCAACCCCGGCACCGTCCGCACCGATCGTTTCGCCAAGCGCATGGAGACGCTCGCCCTCGAGCGGGCCGTTCCGCTCTCTGACGCCGAGGCGCTCTTTGTCCGCGAGGCCCGCGTCACCCGCGTTGGGGAACCGGAAGACATCGCCGCACTCGTCGCGTTTATCGTCAGCCCCGCCGGACGATTCCTGCAGGGCTCGCTGATCGACATGGACGGCGGCGCAACGAAAACCCTCTAGACGCCAGTCACTTCCTTCAGCAATCCGAAGAACGCCTTCTTCCGCTCGGAGTTGATCCCCCAGTTCACCGGCGGACATTGATAGCCGTCAGAATAGTCGCTCTTGCCAGGGTCGAAGTAGCCCCAGCCGCAGTACTCACCGATCGCAGCCACCATGTTGTTCATCGGCTTGTCGAAGTCGAAATGGTCGTCCTCGTTGAATAGCACCGGCATCGGACGGTAACCTTTCACCTGCCGTGTCTGCCGCACCATCTCGGAAATCCGGTTCGGGTCCTTCACGCCGTTGCCATGGATCAGAATGAAGTCCGACGCAGTGACAACGTTCTCGCGCGGCACCGCCCCCCCGCCGTAGCTTGTCCCGGTCAACAAGCGCCGCCCGCTCTTCGTCATCCCTTTCACCACTTCGATCAACTCATGCACGCGGTCCGGCATCAGGATCGGGTGATCGTACGCCTTCACATTGCACTCGTTATTCACTTCAGCGAGAACGTTCCGATAGTTCTTGTCCAACAACCACTGTGTTGCATTGACCACCGCCCGTTTCACCGCGGCTTCATCGGTCACCCGCTGATCCTGGCCAAAGTAGAAATAACCGACAATCGGCACCATTCCGAGCGAATCCGCCCGGTCCAGGATTCGCTCCAGACGCCCCATGAACGCCGGCCGAAGCGATCCATCCGGCGCAATCGCCCCCGTCTCCCACGGTTGGCCCTTCGAATAGCCTTCCGGACTTCCACCCTGAAGATTGATGGTAAAGCCGAGACACCCGTGCTGCTTCCACATCGGCATCGCCGCCAGAAATTCGCGCACGTTCCGTTCCGCGTCCCACTTCTTCGTATCGGGGTAGGCCCAGCGGACCGCCGTCTCCGGATTCAGATCATCAAAGATGCCCTGCACCATGCGGGTATTCATCAGCAGCCCTTCGATCTTGTGGCCCTTCCACGTCCGCCCAGCGTAGGTCGGCTTTCCATTGATCAGGAACATGTCCCGATCAATCGATACCGTCGTACGCGGATTCCGCGGCGCCGCCGTCAGCCCGGACGCGGCCAGCAGACCAAGGCATTCTCTTCTTCGCATGGGACGCTATTATGTCGCACTCGCGGGCCCCTGCGGGACCGGCGTCTCCCGCCGCGTCCTGTCTTTCATCTCCAACCGGTGCCGCCGCCGCTCGCCCGCGTCCGCAAAACGGCGCTTCTCGTCATCGGTCTCAGGAATCACCGGCGGGATCGGCACCCGGTTGCCTTCCTTGTCGATGGCGACAAAAGTCAGATACGCGGACGAGGTGTGCTTCACCTCCCTCGTCCGCAGGTCCTCCACCAGAACCTTCACCCCAACTTCCATCGAGGTCCGGAATACACGGTTGACCTGGGACCGCAGCGTCACCAATTGTCCGATGTGGATCGGATGCAGGAACGTCATGTAGTCGACCGAAGCCGTCACCACCGGGCCCCGCGCATGCCGCACTGCCGCCAGAGACCCGGCAAGATCCACCAACGCCATCACCTTGCCACCGAACAACGTCCCCAACGTATTCGCGTCGTTCGGCAGCGCGAATTCCGACATCTCCGACATCGATTCCCGGACCGGCCGGCCCTGCAGTTCTTCCGCCATAGCTCCTTTGAGTGTACCCGCCACCAGTTACCATGGTTTCATGAGCACTCGTGCGAACGCTTTGCGGGCTTTGTTGGAGCAGGATCCGAAGAACTCCTTCGTCCGGTACGGTTTGGCCTTGGACTTCGTCAATAATGGCGATCTGGAGTCCGCTGTCACCGAGTTCCGTACCCTCATCGCCAACGATCCGGACTACTGCGCCGCCTACTACCACGGCGGCCAGACCCTGGAAAAACTCGGCCGGACATCGGATGCCGCAGAACTATATCAGCAGGGTATCGAAGCCACCAAGCGCACCGGCGACGCTCATACCCGCTCCGAACTCGAGGCCGTTCTTGGCATGATCCGTTAACTGGCCATCGTCGCCAGCACCATCTCCAGCGCTCGGTTCAATTCATTAGCGTGATCCGACATGTTGGCCGACGCATCCAGCAACTCGGCCGCCGTCTCTGTTGTCTTCCGTGCCGACTGGCTCACCGACTCCATGCTCTCGTTCACGCCCCGGGTCTCGGTCGCCGTCGATTGAATCGTGCTGTTGATCTCCGCCGTCGCCGAGCGTTGTTCGTGCATGCCGGCTGTGATCGCTCCGGAGATCTCCGCCAATCGCCGGATCGTATCGCAGATCGTTTCGATCACCTCTCCAGCCTGCTCCGCGGTTCGCTGAATCGCGCTCACTTCGGCGCTGATCTCCTCGGTCGACTGGCCCGTCTTCCGAGCCAGTGCCTTCACCTCGGAGGCAACCACCGCGAAGCCCTTTCCTGCCCCACCGGACCGCGCAGCCTCAATCGCCGCGTTCAGCGCCAGGAGGTTCGTCTGCTCGGCGATCTGCGAGATCAGCCGAACAACTCCCCCCACTCGCCGTGACGCATCCAATAGAGCCGACATTACCGTCTTCGTCTGTTCGGCATACGCCTCGGCCTGCCGCGTGACATCCGCCGATTCATTCGTACGCTGTTCCACCGCTCGAATGGAACCGGCCAACTGCTCGGTCGCCGCCGCCACCACCTCTACGGTACTCGTCATATGCCGCGTCGCCGAGCGTACCGTCTCACTCCGCTCCGATGCCGCCTCCGCCCCGTAGGCCAACTCTCCGGCCATCGTCCGGATCCGTTCCGCCGAGTTCCCCACAGCTTCCGCCACACGCCGCAGGCTGCCTTCCACCTGACTGGCCGCCTCACGCCTCGACTTCTCCATCTCTGACAGTTCCCGCGCCTGCTCACCCATCCGCGCCACTCCGGCGTTGATCACGATCGCCGCCCGCTGGAAACGTCCCCGCATTCCTCGCACCAGCATCTTTCGGTAATACTTCCCCTGACTGGCATGCTCCAACGACGCCTCGGACTCTCGCACGTACGCATCCTGCATATCCAGCAGTTGATTGATCGCGATCGCCAGACGGCGCATCTGAGGATCCGGCTGCTCGGTCCGTAGCCTCGGCTCCAGGTCACCCATCGCCGCAAGTTCACATAGCCGGACCACATCTTCCAGCTCCAACGGCGCTACTTCCTTCTTACGCATGCACTTCCTCCAACGAGAACACAAACTCGTCGTAACTCTTCCCTACCTTCGACAACGTCGCAATCAGATGTTCAATCCCGGCCCGGATCGCCGCCTCGCTTGTTGGATGTTCGCCTTCCACCCGCAGTAATTCCTTGTAGATCCCTTCCACCATCGGGATTGCCGCCCGGTTCGGCGTCCGCCGGTTCGAGTGATACCCAATGATCTTCCCGTTCCCGTCGAC
>CAZWDD010000066.1:0-13040 GCA_964632345.1 uncultured Solibacteraceae bacterium
CCGGAACGTCGAACGCGAAATGGCGTCCAGTGGGGTTGGGCATCATGGGCCTGCAGGACGTTTTCTTCCAGATGCGGCTTCCGTTCGATTGTGACAAGGCGCGCGAGCTGTCCCGCCGCATCCAGGAAGAGATCTACTACTGGGCGATGGTGACCACGATTGAGCTGGCTGAGCAGAGCGGTCCGCACGACGCGTTCCCGTCGACGCGGGCGGCCAAGGGCGAGTTCCAATTCGACCTGTGGGGCGTGACGCCATCGGAACCGGAGCGCTGGGAGGCGCTGCGGCCGCGGATGATGAAGGCCGGCATGCGCAACTCGCTGATGATCGCGATTGCGCCGACGGCGACCATTGCCTCGATTGTGGGTTCGTATGAGTGCATCGAGCCGCAGATCTCCAACCTGTTCAAGCGGGAGACGCTGTCGGGCGACTTCATCCAGATCAACCGCTACCTGGTGACAGAGCTGAAGCAGCGTGGATTGTGGAGCGAGGATCTGCGGAACCGCATCAAGATGGGCGAAGGCTCGGTGCAGAACATAGATGAGATCCCCGAGGAACTCAAGCAGGTCTACCGGACGGTGTGGGAGATTCCGATGCGGGCGCTGATCGACATGGGCGCTGAGCGGGGTCCGTTCATCGATCAGAGCCAGTCGCTGAACCTGTTTATCGAGAGCCCGACGATCGGGAAGGTTTCCTCCATGTACATGTATGCATGGAAGAAGGGTCTGAAGACCACCTACTACCTCCGTTCGCGTCCGGCGTCGAAGATTTCGAAGGCAACGGTACCGGTGGCGGCGGTGCCCGCGGCCAAGGCAATTGCATGCTCGCTGGAGAATCCGGAGAGCTGCGAGGCGTGTCAGTAAAAGGAAATTCGTAACACCATGATTCTCGATCCCGGCTTTAACTTAACCCTTCGCCCGATGAAGTACCCGGTCTTCTACGAGATGTACAAGACCGGCATCAAGAACACGTGGACGGTGGAAGAAGTGGACTTCTCGACCGACGTGACGGATCTTCGCCAGAAGATGAACCCGGCCGAGCAGCATCTGATCAAGCGGCTGGTGGCGTTCTTCGCCACGGGCGACTCGATTGTCGGCAACAATCTGGTGCTGAACCTCTACAAGCACATCAACTCGCCCGAGGCGCGGATGTACCTCTCGCGGCAATTGTTTGAAGAAGCCGTGCACGTGCAGTTCTACCTGACGCTGCTCGATACGTACATTCCGGATCCGAACGAGCGAGCGGCGGCGTTTTCGGCTGTTGAGAATATTGACTCGATCAAGAAGAAGGCAGACTTCTGCTTCAAGTGGATCGATTCGATCAACGAGATGGAGGAGGTCCGCACGGAAGCGGACATGAAGAATTTCCTGCTCAATCTGGCGTGTTTTGCCTGCTGCATTGAGGGGTTGTTCTTCTTTGCGGCGTTCGCCTACGTCTACTTCCTGCGGAGCCGGGGGCTGCTGCAGGGGCTGGCGACGGGTACCAACTGGGTGTTCCGCGACGAGAGCGCGCACATCGAGTTTGCCCTGGAGGTGATCAACACCGTCCGCCGGGAGCGTCCGCACCTGTTCGACGCCGAGTTTGAGTCGCGCGTGCGGGAGATGATCCGGGATGCGGTGGACTGCGAGACGCAGTTTGCCGAGGACACGCTTTCCGGCGGAGTGAGCGGGCTATCGAGCGCGTCGATGCGGCAGTACCTGGAGTACATTGCGGACCGGCGGCTGGCTGCGCTGGGGATCGGGCCGATGTACAACTCGCGGAACCCGTTCGACTTCATGGAACTGCAGGACGTGCAGGAATTGACGAACTTCTTCGAACGCCGCGTCAGCGCCTATCAGGTTGCGGTGAGCGGCGAAGTGAGCTTCGCCGAAGAGTTCTAACCCCTGGCGGCGGCGCGGGCGGCTTCCACCGCCAGAGCCGCCGCGTGTTTTGACTCGTTGGGCAGGCCGTCGAGAAGGGATTCGACGTGGGCGGCGGTGAGGTTGGCGAGATCGTCGAGGGACTTGCCGATGGCCCACTCGGCGAGCGCGGCGCCGGCCGCGATGGACGCCGTGCAGCCCTTGGCCTGAAAGGCGGCGTTGCGAACCTGCGTGCCGTCGAGTTCGAGGCTCAGGCGCAGGATATCGCCACAGATGGGGTTCATCACTTCAATCTGCCGCGCCGGTGGGGGCAGCGCGCCGGCGTGCCTGGGTTCACGAAAGTACTGGAGAAGAGTTGCGCTATACATGCGATAATCTGCTAATCCCGTCCGTAGTTCGATTGTACCTTTGTCCCTGATGCGTCTGGATCCGAAGACCGTTCATGCGCCGGAGATCGGGCCCGTGTGGCTCAATTCGCCGCCCCTTTCGCTACGGCAGTTGCGTGGCCGGGTGGTGCTTGCCGATTTCTGGGACTTCACGTGTGTCAACTGCATCCGGACGCTGCCCTATCTTCGCGAGTGGCATCGGCGGTATGAAGCGTTGGGGCTGACCGTGATCGGCATCCATGCGCCGGAGTTCTATTTCGGCCGGGCGCCGGAGATTCTGGCGCAGGGCATCGCCGAGTTTGACCTGCCGTATCCGGTGCTGCTGGATAACGACTACACGGTGTGGAAGGCGTTCGCGAACAAGTACTGGCCATCGAAGTATCTGATCGATCCGGAGGGGTACATCCGCTTCTATCATGCCGGTGAAGGCGCCTATCAGGAGACGGAAGCGGCGATTCAAGAGTTGCTGCGGGAGCGGGACCCGCGGGTTGGGCTGCCGCCGGTGATGAACCTTTTGCGTCCGCTCGACGCACCGGGGGCGCTGGCGATGTGCCAGCCGCCGACGCCGGAACTCTACCTGGGGCACCGGCGCGGGCGCATTGCCAATGCGGGCGGCTTCGTGGAGGACAAGGCGCACGAGTATGCAATGGGCGCCGGACCGATGGAAGACCTGCCGGAGTTGGGCGGCGCATGGCACTCGCTGCCCGATTGCGCGGCCACGGCTGGCGCGGCGCGGCTGTGCCTGATCTATTCCGCAGCCGAGGTGAACGTTGTGCTCTCGCCGACGGCTGAATCTGGACTCACCGAAGTGGAAGTGCTGCTGAACGGGGAACCGGTGCCGGCGGCGGAGTGGGGTCCCGATCTGGCGGCCAGTCGGGATGGCCGCACCGTGGTCGCCGTGCGGCGTCCGCGGATGTATTCGCTTGTCCGCAGTAACAGCTACCAGCAGGCGCTGCTCGAACTCCGCTTCGCCGTCCGCGGCGTGCAGGTGTTTGCGTTCACCTTTGGCAGTTGCCTGTCCTCTCCGTGAAGCGCCCGGAGATGCGCGTCGTGGCAGGAGTGATTGAGCGGGACGGGCTGATTCTGATCGGCCAGCGCCGCGCCGGGGACCGTTTCCAGTTCAAGTGGGAGTTCCCGGGCGGAAAGGTGGAGCCGGACGAGGAGCCGAAGGATGCCCTGGCGCGGGAACTCGACGAGGAACTGGGGATACAGGCGGAGATCGGCGAAGAGGTGGCCCGGTATGAGTATCAGTATCCGGGGAAGAAGGCCATTCTGCTGTTGTTCTACCGCGTGACGGACTTTACCGGAGAGCCGGTGAACCAGGTGTTCGAGCGCATCTGCTGGGAGTCGCGCGAGCGTCTGCCGGAATACGACTTTCTGGACGGAGACGTGGATTTCGTGCGGCGCCTGGCGCGCGGGTTGTACCGGGAAGCGGGCGGCTAGGCGAGGCCCATGGCCTTGCGGATGACCTGAAACCCCTCGCGCGTGCGCTGCTCGACGACGGCCATTCCGGCTTCGCGTTTGCGCTGCGCTGCGGCGTAGTCGCGATGGACGGCGAGCAGGGCGTCGCCCATCTTTGCCGGGTTGGCGGTGGCGAGATGGAAGGCCCAATCGCCGAGGCCGATATCGGCGAACATCTGCGCCTTCTTGCCGAAGGCCCATTCGAAGCAGTGGAGACAGGGCAGTCCGTTGGCCAGGGCCATGATGTTGCCGTGCGGCTCCATGTTGAACATGGTGCGGGAGGCGAGGAAGACGCTTAAGGCCTCGTCGGGCAGCCAGAAGCGGTCGCGCAGCTTCAGGAAGGGTTTGACGTCGGGCGGCATGGGGTCGATCAACTGCTCCCTGCCGAGCGCGATTTCGCGGTCGTCCTCCGGGGCGATGAGCACGGGGAGTTTCGTTTCGCGGACCCAGCGGATGAGCACGTCGCGCATCTTGGCGACGTACTCCGGACCGCGTTCGCGGACGCCGGGGCGGTCGAGCACGGCGTAGTGAATGATGGCGACCAGGAAGCGGCCGCGCTCCAGGCCAGTGTCGCGGAGGTAGGCATCGGCGGCCGCGTCATTGCGCTGGCGGTACTGGAAGGCGATATCGGGGGCGAAGGCGATGTGGGGGCCGGCGATGCCGGCGTCCTTGAGGATGCCGATGGAAATGGAGTCGCGCGTGAAGAGGAATTTGGCGTCTGACAGCACACGGCGGAGGACGATGGGGCTGGGCGGGGCGAAGGTATCGAAGGTCTGCGCCCAGGTGCCGTATGGCTTGCCGAGATTGCCGGCCAGGTAGAGCGGCATGGCGGCGCCGAGCGTGCGTTCCCAGTCGTGTACGCCGTGGAGACCATAGTTGATCACCATGCCGGAGTTGTAGAGAAAGAGATCGGTTTGTTCGAAGGCGGCCAAGAGCTCGGGCGGCGCGGGCTTGCCGGGTTCGTTGATGCGGCCATCGAGGAAGCGTGCGCCGGGAAAATCACGGCGAATCATGCGCCGCGCGGGCTCATCGATGTTGGCCGCCCAGCAGGTGACCTCGGCCTCAGGGATAAAGCGCTGGAGTGCGCCGAGCATGGCGGGCGTGAAGCAGACATCCCCGATGTTGCGCATCTGCCAGCCGGTGCGAAGGAGGATGCGTTTGCGGGGTTTGGGCTGCGCGGCCAGCGGAGCGGCTGCGGTGGTGAGAAACGTTCGCCGGTTCATCAGTTCGGAAGGCGGATTTCGATGCCGCGCTCGCTGTTGAAACGCCGGGTGGCGTCGCGGTCGATCTCCGACACGACCATACTATCCTGCTTGTGGTCCGGGCGAACGTAGTGGAGCTTGTCCGATTCGACCCAGAAGGCGACGGCCTGGCGGAGCGTGCCGTCCTTGAGCGCGAGCAGGTAGACCTTGGGCTTCTCCGGTTGGAAGTCGGCGTATGGATTGCTGATGTTGGAGTATTCCCGCATTACCGGCTTGGCTACCTCCGGCTTGTAGTCCGGATTGATGACCAGAATGGGCTGCGGCGGCGGGGCGGCGTTCTGCTGGACGACGACGACGGGTTGCGGCTGTACGACCGGATACCAACCCCCTCCACCCCATACACGGCCACCCCTCACGAACCCCGGGCGCGGGTAGATGGGCCTGGCGCCGGGCGCGGCGAGCACGGGGCGGCCGGCGATGGTGGCGCCGAGGTTGGTGATGTGATTCTGAATCAACGGGACCTGGACGGAGGGCATTCCGGTGGAGTGCTGCGGGAACTTTGGTTGTGCCGCCACGGGCAGCAGGGCCAGCAAAGCTATCAGTAGAAATCGCATCGGCAGCACACCTCTGTTCTTGAGACTAGCCCGGCGCCGGATTGGTTGCAAGGCCATATAATGGAGCATGACGGAAACGCGCCACTCGGTATGCGCCCTGGATTGCCCGGACGCTTGTGGGCTCCTGGTGCAGGTGGAAGATGGCCGCGGTACCCGCTTACGCGGCAACCCGGCCCATCCGGTAACAAACGGTTTTCTGTGCGCGAAGGTGACGAAGTACCTCGATCGCGAGTACTCGCCGGATCGTCTGCTCTATCCGATGAAGCGGGCGGGGGCCAAGGGCGAAGGCCGGTTTGTGCGGATCGGCTGGGACGAGGCGCTGGACACGATTGCCGGGCGGCTGCAGGAGGCGGCGCGGGAGTGGGGTCCGGAGTCGGTGCTGCCCTACAGTTATGCGGGGTCGATGGGGCTGTTGAACGCAAATGGGATGGACCGCCGTTTTTTTCACCGGATCGGCGCCTCCCGGCTGGACCGCACTATCTGCGCGTCGGCGGGAACGGCGGGCCTGATGCAGACGCAGGGATTCCGCTACGGCGTGGACCCGGCGGACTTCGTTCACTCCCGGCTGATCATCGCCTGGGGTGCAAACATTCTGGCGACGAACGTTCATCTGTGGCCGTTCGTCGTGGAGGCCCGGCGCGCCGGGGCGAAGCTGGTGGTGATCGACCCGCACCGGAACAAGACTGCCGCGAGCGCCGATCAGCATCTGCTCATTCATCCCGGCTCGGATAAGGCGCTGGCGTTCGGGCTGATGCATGTGATCTTCCGGGATGGGCTGGAGGATCCGGACTACCTGGCCCGGCACGCGGATGGGGTGGAGGAGTTGCGCGAGTTCGTGCGGGAGTACACGCCGGAACGCGTCGCCGCATGGACCGGCATCGATGCGGAAACGATTGTTGCGCTTGCGCGTGACTTCGCCAACACCCGGCCGGCCGTCATCCGGCTCAACTACGGCGTGCAGCGTAACCCGAACGGAGGGACCGCCGTGGCGGCCATCGCCATGTTGCCGGTGGTGACGGGCGCGTGGCGGGAGCGCGGCGGCGGCCTGCAGCTGTCGACCTCGCAGGCGTTCGCGCTGAATCGCCCGGCACTGGAGATGCCGGAGCTGCAGTTGCAATCGCCGCTCGGCCGCGAGGCGCGCCTGGTGAACATGTCCACACTCGGCCACGCGCTGACCGAACTGGACGCCCCCCCTGTGAAGGCCATGGTGGTCTACTGTTCCAACCCCGCCGCCGTGGCGCCGGACCAGGGCCGCGTCCAGCGCGGGATGGCGCGCGAGGATCTGTTCACCGTCGTGCTGGAGCAGTTCCAGACCGATACGGCTGATTTTGCCGACATCGTGCTGCCGGTGACGACCTTCCTGGAACATACCGACCTCTACACCGCCTACGGCCACTACTACCTGCAACTGGCCCGTCCGGCGCTGCCCGCGCCCGGCGAAACGAAGAGTAATTTCGAGATCTTTCAGTTACTCGCGCGGCGGATGGGATTGGCCGACGAATGCCTGTATGAGTCCGAGGATCGGATGATCCGGACGTTACTCGCCAGCGGCCACCCGTTTCTGGAGGGAATCACATTGGAGCGGCTCGATGCCGAGCACCATGTGCGCCTCAACCTTCCGGATCCGTTCCTGCCATTCGCGGACGGCGGTTTCGGCGGACCTTCCGGAAAGGCACAGTTGTCTCCGGCCGGGCTGGCGTATGTACCGGCGCCGGAGTCTCGGTTGGGAGCGGAGGCTTCGGCTGATTACCCGCTTGAACTCATCTCGCCCAAGGCGCACGATGCGATGAACTCCACCTTCGGCTATCAGCCGGGGCTGGACGCCGAGACGGCCACCGTATGGCTGCACCCGGCCGATGCCCGTGCGCGGGGGATTGAAAACGGCGCGGCTGTCCGGGTGTTCAATGGCCGGGGCGAGGTGCGAGTGCGCGCGATGACCGGGGACCGGACGGCTCCGGGCGTGGTAGCGATCCCGGCCGTCCGGTGGCCGAAACGTAGCGCCGGGCGGGCGGGAGTGAATACACTGATAGCGGACCGGTTGACCGATCTCGGCGCCGGCGCCACATTTTATAGTTGTCTTGTTCAGGTGGAATCATGCGCAGATTGATCCCGTCTCTGCTGGCGCTCCTCGTCATCGCCGGCGCCTCCGGGTGCCGGAAGCCGAGACCGGCCGGGCCGCAGTATGTGGAGGAGGCCCCCTCCGAACTGGCCGAAGCGGTAAATGTGGCCGATCCGCGGCTCTCCGTGCAACTGCTGCGCGGCTTCTATGACATTGAACAGCGGGCCTGGCGATGGACGGCGCCGGAGTTTGCCGTAGCGCTCCGCCCGCCGGCGCAGAAGCCCGTGGCGGTTTACCTGGATTATGTGGTGCCGGAGATCTTTCTGGAGCGGACGCAGGGCGGCGCCACGCTGTCGATAAAGGTAAAGGGACAGACGCTGCCGCCGGAGACGATCACCAAGGCCGGGAACGCACGGTTGGAACGGGGGATTCCCGACGAACTGGCCGCCGGCGAGGATCTGACGGTGGAGTTCTCGCTCGACAAGTTCATTGAGGGGACGGCGAGCGACGAACGCAAACTGGGATTAATCGTCAGCGGCGTGGGGCTGCGGACGACCGGCAGTTCCTCACCCGTCAAATGACGGCGCGACTGGCTGGCTTCGCCCTTGCGGCGAGCCTTTGTCTGACTCTGTACTGGCCCGGCCTGTGGACCTGGTTCTACATGGATGACTTTGCCTGGCTGGGGCTGCGGCTATCGATTTTCACATGGCGGGACCTTCTGGACGCGCTGTTTGCGCCGAAGGCGCAGGGTACGATCCGGCCGCTTTCCGAGCGCCTGTATTTCCTCAGCCTGGAGAAGATGTTCGGCCTGGAGGCGCTGCCGTTCCGGGTGGTTGCGTTCGTCACGCAGCTGGTGAATCTGTGGCTGATTCTGCGGCTGGTGGAGCGCGTGACGGGTTCGCGGTGGGGCGGCGTGGTGGCGGCGCTGCTCTGGATTCCGAACAGCGCGCTGGCCTCGGCGATGTCCTGGACCAGTGCGTACAACCAGATTCTGTGGCCCTGCCTGCTGCTGCTGGCTTGCCACGCGCGATGGACGTGGCTGGAGACCGGAAGCGCGCGGGCGCGCCGTTGGGAGTGGGTGTTCTTCCTGCTGGGCTTCGGCGCCCTGGAGTTACATGTGGTCTACCCGGCGATTGCGGCCGCGCTGACGCTGCTCTATCACCGCGAGCGATGGCGCGACATTCCACCGCTGTTTGCCGTCGCGGCGATGTATGCGGTTTTCAACCGGCTGATCGCCCGCCCGGCAGGCGGTAGTGTGTACAAGTTGCACTGGGACGCGGACATCTTTGTCACGCTCGGGACCTATGTGCGGATGGCGAGTGGAATCTGGCATCCGGACCTATACCGCGAAGCGGAAAAGCAGTGGCTGGCAGTGGAATGGTTGCTGGGGGTTGCCGCTGTTGGCGCAGCCATCTGGTTTCTGCGGCAGCGAGACCGGTGGGCGGCGTTCGGGCTGATCTGGTTTCTGGCGGTTCTGGCGCCGGTTCTGCCGCTGAAGAATCATATTTCGCCGTACTATCTGACGGTGCCCGTCATCGGGCTGGCGTTCGCGGTGGGTCCGCTCGTGGTGCGGCGGCCGTGGTTTGCCGTGGCCCCGGCGCTGCTATATGTGGCCGCCACCGGGTACTGGTCGCGGCGTACGGTGGACTATAATTGCGAACGGGCCGAGACGGCGAGAGTCCTGTTTGAGGGGGTGCGGGAGGCGGCGGAGCTCCATCCCGGCAAGGCGATTCTGTTGACATCGGTCTCCTCCGAGCAGTATTGGAACGGAATCAACGACGATCCGTTTCGCCTTGTGCCGGGGTTGCGGCTGTATTTGGCCCCGGGGGGCGATGCGAACATCCAGCCGCATCCCGAGCTTGGCGATCCGGCGCGATTCATCCTGCCGGGGCCCGCGGCGCGCGAGGCGCTGGAGAACCGGAAGGCGGTGGTCTACACCCCGACAGGCGGCAAGCTGCGCAATGTGACCTCGGTGTGGAGGATGCTGGCGCGGGAACGGTGGGGCGGGGAACTGGCGACCGACCTCGACGCGGGGCTGCCGCTGCTGGCGTCCCAACTCGGGGAGGGGTGGTATCCAGCCGAACAGGGATTCCGTTGGGCGTCTGGTGAGGCAACGCTGCGCCTTGGCGCGCCGCGGGCCGCCCAGGAACTGGCGGTGACGGCGTATCGCGGGGACGAACCAACGCGGGGGCCGGTAACGCTTGTGTTGTTTGTAAACGGCGCCGAGGCCGGGCGCTGGGTGGTTGCACCGGGCTTGCCGGCGTTTGAAGCGGCCGCGCCGTTACCGGTAGCGGTAGACCGTTCGCGTCCGATCGACGTTCGCGTGCGGATGTTTCCGGTTCTCGGCAAGAATGTGACCGGTGACCGGGAACTCGGGCTCGCCTTCGGCCGGTTCACGCTGCGGTAGGGCGGGGTGTGTCCTATTTTCAGGCAGCCTGTCCGATTTGCGGCATATGGCGTGGTGGGTGTGGGGCAAAGCACCCGGTGAAAACCCTAAAGTTTGACAAGCCGTTTACCGATAACTATCCACAGCGAAGGAGATTCGAGCGGTTTGGCGGCGTTTTTGACCATCCGCGGTTGAATTTTTGGAGTACAGGGATTTGGTCATTGAATTGCTGAACCGTTGTGCTAGAATCTATGCGAACCGAAATCAAAGCGCGGCACGAAGGCTCTCAGGAGAGCTGGTTTGTCCGGGATGGGCTTGGTGCTACCACGGCCATCCCGCTGGTCGGGTTGCTGGTGATTCCGCAGCTCGCAGGTCGATTTCTTGACCAGGTTTGTCCGCCGATTTCGCATTTGAAATTTGAACCTTTTGGGCACACTGTGCGTCCAAATGGTCTGAAGGAACCAAACACGCGGAGGCCGCAAGGCTGAGGCGAACTGAAGGCGCCCGTAAAGAGCGTCCACCAACGAACCGATGACGAATCGAGCATGGGTTTCGTAGCAGAGGATCCGGGACGTAAACAGCGTTTTTGACGTCGGATCGCTGAGAACCAAGTAAGACGGAAGTGATGTCTGACAACAAGAGTAAGAGGAGGGATCTACCATGACGAACGCAGAGTTGAAAGCCTATAAGAAGATTCTGATTGCGAAAGAGGCCGAACTGGTCGGAGCATTGCGCAATCGCGAAGGGATCGAGATCGAAAAGAGCCCGGACGCGCTCGACGAAGTGCAGCGCGCCGCGGAACGCGAACTGGCCATTCGCACGCTCGACCGTGAATCCAGCCTGCTGCGCAATGTTCGTGCGGCGCTGGCGCGGATCGAGGAAGAATCGTATGGTATCTGCCTCCACTGCGAAGAAGACATCAGCCCGAAGCGCCTGAATGCGGTACCGTGGGCGCCTTATTGCATCTCCTGCCAGGAGCAGTACGATGCGCACAAGATTGAAGGCGACGAAGCCTTCGATGACGTGCTGGTCGGCGCTGCCTGATCGATCCGAACCGTAAACAGAAGAGGGCGCGGCTTCGGCCGGCGCCCTTTTTTGCTTTTGGTCAGTCCTTCGAGTCCGACTCCGCAAGGATGGCGATTGCGGCGACCATCCGTCCGGTTCCCTTGTCGCGCCGGAAGGAATGGAACCGGCCGGCATCACAAACGGTGCACTGCCCGAGAACCTCAATGTTCCGTTCCGGAACACCGCAGTCCCGGAGTTGATCCAGGTTCGCGCCGGGGAGATTGACGCGATACCGTGGTTCCCGCTGGGTGATATGCCCCGGGAAGTGCGCCGCCACCTCCTCGCCCACCTCAAAGCAACAAGGTGCGATGCAGGGACCAATCGCGGCTATAATGTCCGCTGCCCGGCAACCCCACTCCCGCACCATGACGGCAACCGTCTCGCTGGCAATGCGCGCGGCGGTCCCGCGCCATCCGGCGTGAACAGCGGCCACGACGTGGCGACGGGTGTCGGCCAGTAACACGGGCACACAGTCTGCCGTGCGGATTTCGAGCCACAATGCGGGCTCAGCCGTTACCAGAGCGTCCCCATCTCCATGGTGCCCCGGGGTGGCGACGCCGACCACGGCCGCCCCGTGGACCTGGTGGAGAAGCGCCGTCCGTTCGGGCGGTGTCCACGCTCCGCAATGGCGCGTGCCGAAGCCGTGCCGCAGCCAGGAGAGGCTTTCGAGCCGCGCGGAGACCAGCCGGCTCATCCGTGCTCGGCGCGGTACCACTCGAACGTCCGCCGCAGCCCTTCCTCAATTGAAAATCGCGGCGCGTGGCCAAGTTCCCGCTGTGCGGCCGCCGTGTCGGCCTGCGAATCCCGAACGTCCCCCTCGCGCGGGGGGCCGTAGTTGGGCGGGATCGTGACGCCGGCCAGCTTTTGAACCTCCGACCAGACGAAGTTCAGCGAGTAACGGCCGCCATTGCCCGCGTTGAAGGTCCGGCCGGCAACGCCTTCCGCAAGTGAGGCCTTGCGAACCAGTGCCGCGACATCCTCAACGTAGGTAAAGTCCCTGGTTTGCTCGCCATCGCCGAAAATGGTTGGCGTCTCGCCCTCGAGAGCGGCCTTCATGAACAGGGACAGAACCCCCGAATAGGGGCTGGACGGGTCCTGCCGCGGTCCATAGACGTTGAAGAACCGGAGCGACACAGTCTCCAGTCCGAAGCAGGAGGCGAAAACGGAGCCGTAGTACTCGCCGACCAGCTTCTGCAGCGCATAAGGGGACTTTGGCCGTGGCGTCATCGACTCGGTCTTGGGCAGCACATCGGTGTCACCGTACGCCGAACTGGAAGCGGCGTAAACCACGCGACGGACGCCGTTCTCCTTTGCCGCCCGCAGCACGTTGAAGGTCCCGTTGATGTTCACGTCGTGCGACGGGACCGGATCCTTGATCGACTTGGGAACCGAGGGAATGGCGCCGAGGTGATAAACCACCTCTGCCCCGGCAATGGCCGACTCCAGTTCCTCATAGTCACGGATATCGACCAGATGGATATCCACCTGAGCGGAGACCTCGTCCAGATTGGAAAGGTGGCCGCTGTAGAGGTTATCCACCACCGTCACCCGGCTTTCGCCCTGATGGAGCAGTTCCCGTACCAGGGCTGAGCCAATAAATCCGGCACCGCCGGTCACCACGCTCTTCGGTCTCATTTGTTCCTTTACGCCGTCAGGCCGGCAATCTGTCCCTGCATGTGTTGATACGACTCGTTGGCGATCGTTTCTGCGCCGAAGGAGAAGTCGAAGGCTTCCATGGAGATCCACCCCTGGTAGCCGCGTTCGGCCAGTACCCGAAGGACGGGCTTGAAATCGTAATCGCCACGGCCGGGGTGTTTGCCGTCCAACTCGTTGACGTGAACGTGCCGGATCACCGGGAAATGGCGGTCCACCAGGACGGCATGGGGTTCCGCCTCCGAGATGGCATTATGGCTGTCAAACATCGTCTGCACATGGGGATTGCCGATCTCGGCCACCCAGCGGGCGGCTTCGTCAAGAGAGGTCACAACATCTGTATCGGCAGGGGGCAGCG
>CAZWDD010000066.1:13140-21715 GCA_964632345.1 uncultured Solibacteraceae bacterium
GCCCTCTTCGGCGATGATGCTCTTATACGCCTGGCGCTCGGAAGGGGTGATGGTCGAGGGATCGTCAGCCAGGGTAAAGGGGGCGATTTCGATGCCCGTGTAACCGGCCTTCCGGATCGACTGGCAGGCGGCGCGAAAATCCCAGCCCTTGTAAACCTCATTGCAGATGGCGTGGCGGAATGGATAGGACATGAATCTTCAGTGTATCGATTCCTTGCTCACCGGGCGATGCGGTGCACGACCTTGATGGCTTCCGGCGGTGGCGCGAATAGAAGTTCCGGGGCCTGCTCAAGCCCGATGCGCGTCAGGAGGGGGTCGAGCCAGCGCCGGTCGTATCCGGCCAATCGATCCACCGCGGAGGCGAAATGCGCGGGCGACGCATTCACACTTCCGGCCAGGATGTGGTTCCCGATGATCATATCGAGCGTCGGCAGCCGTACCTCGGCCGGCCTCGCGCCCAGCACCATGACCACGCCACACCGGCGAAGCGCACGCATGGAGGCGATCATTAGCGGGGCGTCGCCACAAGCCTCCAGAATGACGTCGGCCTGAATGCCGTCCAGTGTCCGTGCATAGCGCACGCCATTGGAGCGCAGCAGGCGGGCGCGCATGCTATGTTCGTCCTCGCGGGAAACCACTGTTACGGCCATTCCGCATGACCGCGCGCACCAGGCGGCAAGGATGCCGACCGGTCCGGCGCCCAGCACCAGGACGTCGGCAACTTCCCCCGGATGCAGGCGAAGTGCGGTCTCCCATGCCTTTTCCACCACGCTTGCCGGCTCGACCAGGGCGGCTATCTCCACCAACGCCTCCGGCACGGCAACCACGTCGGCGGCGCTGTCGACGGCGTAGTCGCAGAGGTAGCCGTGGAGGCCGAAGATTCCGCGTTCCGTGTACGCTCCCGTCAAGCAGTTATCCCTTCTGCCGTGCCGGCACATGGCACATCCGGGCTCGCAGTTGCGCCGCACCATCGGCACGACCAGTTGCCCGGGATGCAGGCCGGCAACCCCGGGCCCGGCTGCCTCCACTCTTGCCACCGCTTCATGGCCCAGAATGAGCACATCCTCGCCGGGCGGAGGCGTTCCGAACTCCCGCTCGGCGATGCCGCGGTCAGTGCCGCAGACCCCGCACTCCATCAATTGCAGCCGGACCTCACCCGGGCCGGGGGCTCCGGGGTCCGGATGGTCAGCCATCGCCAACCGGCCTGTTGCAAACGCCAGTTGAAGCGCCCGCATTCCTACCGCCGGGTCGCCACGGCGAACAGCGTCAGGCCGGGCCATGGCAGCAGGGGGTCGATGCGCCTCCAGAACCAGACCGTCTTATCAAAGAGCTTGAGCGTGAAACGGTTCAACTGCCGGCTGCCGAGGAGCTTTCCGCTGACGACCCAGGCCAGGTACGCCATGCCATTGAAGCTGTTGATGGAGGTAACCTCCAGGCCGGCGTCGACGATCAGGCGTCCGAGTTCGCCGCGGTCGAACCGCCGCTGGTGGCCGAGCGTCCGGTCCAGATTGCAGTACAGGCCCGGGGCGTTCGGCGCGATGATGAGCAGGCGTCCGCCTGGGGCCAGGCGCGATGCCAGATTCTTCACCACCGCTGCTGGATCGGCCGCAAACTCGAGCACATTGGCCGCAATGGCGGTGTCGAGATCTGCCGGTAGCTGCTCGCAGGCCGCCGGGTTCTCCGGGTCCAGGCTCATTACCCGGACATTGGGAGTGCGCAGAAACCGGTTCCGCAGCGCGTGGAGGTAGAGCGGGTCCTTCTCGGCAGCCAAGTATAGCTGCCGCTTGCCCATCATCCGCCCTGCCAGGTTGCCGATGCCAGCGCCGACTTCCAAAACGCGGTCCCCGAGGTTGGGCCGCAGCAACTGTGTCAACCATTGGACATACTGCGGGGTGCCGGTGATGTTATGCAGATGGCCGCGGCCATAGGGCTCCACATACAGGTCATCGATCAGCCAGAAGTAGAGAATGGCCCCGAGCGCCTTGACGCCATCCTGCCATCCAATCTTCTTGCCCTCTTCAAACGTGCGGCCGTGGTAGCTGATCGGCACTTCATAGATCCGGAGCTTCCGCTTGGAGGACTTCATGGTGATCTCCGGCTCAAATCCGAAGCGGTTGGACCGGATGGGGATGCTCTTCAACAGATCCGTACGGAACACCTTGTAACAGGTCTCCATGTCCGTCAGGTTCAGGTTGCAGAACATGTTGGACAAGGTCGTCAGCGTCTTGTTGATCATCGAGTGCCAGAAAGGGAGCACTCGCGTCTGTTCCGCGGTCAGGTAGCGGGAGCCGAATACGGCGTCGGCGTGGCCGTCGAGCAGCGGACGCAGAAGGCGTGAGTACTCGTTCGGGTCATACTCCAGATCGGCATCCTGCACCAGGCAGAAGTCGCCGGTCGCCATCTGGATAGCCGTTCGAATGGCGGCGCCTTTCCCCTCGTTCACCGGTTTGTGGAGGAGGCGTACGGAAGGATTCTCCGCGACGAACCGGTCGAGAATCGCGCTGGTGCCATCGGTGGAGCAGTCGTCGACCAGGATGATCTCCTTGTCGACCCCCTCCGGCAGCGGTGCCTCCATCACCTTCGCGAGGCTGGTTTCCACCACCGCCCGCTCATTGTAGACGGGGACGAGAATTGATAAGCGCATGCGTGTCCGGGGCGGGCTAGACGATACGGAAGGGACTGCGGTTAATGGCGTAGTCGATCGCTTCCTGGGGGACTTCGTACTTGGAAAGGGCCTGGTTGCCGATGTAGTTGACATCCTTGATGCCGACGGGACTGGTGTAATAGGCGTCGACGATCAGGCGGCGTGCCCAGTCGAAGAACCTGACCCCCGGCGCCAGGTCCGTGCCCGGCTTCACGGTATAGTCCGAAAATCCCTTGTACTGCGCGGCGCGAGCGAACAGCCGCGTCTCGGCAGACTGCTCCCGCACGGTCCGTTCGGCCGCGACAATGGCATCGAGCAGGGCCGTCTGCTCGGATGCGGTGGCGGCAACGAACTCCTTGCCGGTCCGCTTCCGCATCTCGGCGTCGAACCAGCTGATGCCGCCCGTGAAGATCACCGCCAACTCCTGGTTCTGGCTGCAGAGCAGGTCGATGAAGGCCGGCGCGCCGGCGTCTACCGCGCTGCCGGAGCGTTCGTCGGCCGGAATAACCAGCTCGGAGAGCCGCGTGACCGTTGCCCATTCGTGCGCATTGAGCAGTTTCGGGGTGTACTTGCCGTTCTTCGATTCGGCCGCTGCCGCGCTGTGGACATGCTGGGCGGCCTGGGCGTCCATTTCCATGGCGGCGCCAGCCGCCGTCAGCCCCAGG
Source organism: uncultured Solibacteraceae bacterium (assembly GCA_964632345.1). Taxonomy (GTDB): domain Bacteria; phylum Acidobacteriota; class Terriglobia; order Bryobacterales; family Bryobacteraceae. The sequence continues at coordinate 16,450 of CAZWDD010000066.1, forward strand.
GCAATCTGCCGCAGCGCATCCCGCCGCGTCGAATTCCGGTTAGACATTGCCTTTCCTCATTTCTTCGGCCAGGTGGTCGGCCGCGCGCCATGCGAATGCGTTGATGGTCAGCGTCGGGTTCTTGTCCGGGTTGGAGACGAAGAAGGCGCCGTCCACCACGTAGAGGTTCTTCACTTCATGCGATTGGCAGTACTTGTTCAGTGCCGAATCGCGCTTGTCGTTGCCCATGCGCACGGTGCCCACCTCATGAATGATGGTGCCGGGCGTCGAGATGCCGTCAGCCTCGCGCTGTGCCGCGCTCAATCCGGTGACGCGTCCGCCCATGGTGTTGATGATGTCGGCGAAGGTCTTCTCCATGTGTCGTGCCTGTTTCCACTCATAATCGGTCCATTTGAAGTGGAACTTGAGGACCGGGATCCCCCAGCGGTCGACGACGTTCCTGTCGATCTCGCAGTAGCTGTGCAGGTTCGGGATCATCTCGCCGCGTCCGGCGAATCCGATGGAACAACCGTACTCCTTCCGCGCGATCTCCTTGATGCCCTTACCGTATCCGGCGCGCCGGGCCGCACCCTGGAACGAACCGATGCCTGGCAGTCCGTATCCTCCGCCGATTTCGATGTGGTAGCCGCGGGGGAAGTCCAGCTTGTTGTGCTTGTCCCACATCCACCAGGGCATGTAGAGGTGCGCACCGCCGAAGCCGTCGGTGTTGTAGTGCTTCATCCCTTCCAGCGACGGAACGTACCCGCTCAGGCCGAAGCCGACCGTGTCCATCAGGAACCGGCCTACTACACCCGAACCATTGGCGACTCCGTTGGGGAAATCCTTCGTCTTGGAGTTCAGCAGAATACGTGCCGATTCGCAGGCGCTTGCGGCCAGGACCACGGCCCGCGCGCGAATGGTTTTCTCCCGCCGCGTCTTCTTGTCGATATAGACCACACCCGTCGCTTTGCCGTTGCCGTCGGTCAGGACTTCCCGCACCATGGCGTTGTCGAACACCTTCAGCCGGCCGGACTTCATGGCCGGGAAGATCTCGACCTGCGAACTGGAGTAGGCCGATGCCGTCATGCACCCACGCCCGCACTGGCCGCAGTAGTGGCACGGGATGCGCCCCTTCATGGGTTCGGTAACGATGGCGCGGCGGTTGGGAATGCAGTAGATACCCAACTTGTCGCAGGCCTTCTTGATGAGTAACTCGTGGACCTTGGGCGGCGGCGGTTTCAGGAACTGGCCGTTCGGGGCGCTCGGCAGATCGTTGTGATTCTCACCTGTGACGCCGACAAACCGCTCGGCCTTGTCGTAGTAGGGCGCCATCTCCTCGTAGGTCACCGGCCAGTCCCAGCCCAACCCGTCCTTGGAATACGGCTTGAAGTCATAGGGCGAAAAGCGGAACGACATGCGTCCGTAGTGATTGGTTCGTCCGCCCAGGATGCGGGAACGGAACCAGCGGAACTCGCTGCCCTCGCCCACCGTGTAAGGCTCGCCCTCCAATTCCCAGCCGCCCGATGTCGTCGAGAAGTAGCCGAACGGCTTACCCTTTCCGAAGTAGGCCGCGCCACCGTCCTCCGCGCCGCGGTGCGGTACGTCATAGGGCATCTGGTGTTCCTTGAACTCCTGCGCGACATTCAGCATCGGGCCGGCTTCGAGCAGCGCGCACTTGATGCCGTGTTCGGTAAGAACACGCACCGTTGTGCCGCCGCCGGCGCCGGAGCCGACAACCACGACATCGAATACCTCTGGGCTGCGTTGTACCTGGGCCAGTGTGCCATTCTAACGCCGTTGGCCGGGCCGTTGCCCGCGTTGCGACGGTTAGAAGAGCGTCGTCTGCCGTGAGTCGGCGGCCGCAGCCGCTGCCTTCTTGACGGCCGGCACACCCGCCTCGTTCTTCGCTTTCCGGATCAACTCCACCAGGCGGCCGTGAGCCTGGAAAATCTCCAGCAGAAGCAGGCACCGGCGGCACCCGCCGCGAATCGCGCCCTCCCCGTCCATCGGGTCAAAGCGGGGATGCTTTTCACATTTACCCTTGAATCGGATTGTCCCCAACTTCACCATGAGTGGCGCGGTTACCATCGTATCATTCCCCTTCCGCATGCCGATTCCCAACGCAGTTATCGTCGCCGGCCACGCCATTTGCACCGACCCTGAGAGCCCCTATGCTGAGTCCAACTGGATTCTGCTCCCGTTCCAGCGGAACGAAGTACCCTGTTACATCGGCCATATCGAAGCCGGGGTCCGCGCCGCCGCGGCCGACCCCGGGGCGCAACTTGTCTTTTCCGGCGGTTATTCCCGCGCCGAGGCAGGACCGCGGTCCGAGGCCGCGTCGTATTTCTGGATCGCTGACCGGCTCGGCTGGTTCGGCCATCCGGAGGTCCGTGCGCGAGCCATCACCGAGGAGTTTGCCCGCGACTCGTACGAGAATCTCCTCTACTCCCTATGCCGGGTGCGCGAATTTACGGGGCATTTTCCGGGCCACGTCTCGTTCGTGAGCTGGCAGTTCAAGGAAGAGCGGTTCCGACTCCATCGCGAGTCCATTCGCTGGCCCGCCGGACGATTTACCTACATCGGCGCCAACAACCCTCCGGATCTGGCCCAGGCGGTGGAAGCGGAAACCCGCAACCGGGCCGCCTATGTGGCCGACCCCTATTCGAGTTCTCCCGCTTTCCGCGCCAAACGAGACGCCCGCAACCCGTTTCGCCGGACGCCCGGCTATCTGCTGCACCTTCCGGAACTGGCCCCGCTGTTCGCCCACGAGGGGCCGGACCCCTTCACCGGGCCGCTGCCGTGGGACTGACCCAAAGCGCTTCCTGTCTGCGATAATTCTCTTATGCTTATTCGGGCTGCCGCCGCCGCCGAATCTGGTCTTGGCCGCTCCGTGTCCAGGCAGTTGGACCGGGAGACACTCATCCAGGCCTTCCGGATCATGCAGACCTCCCGTCGCATTGACGACCGGGAAGTCCTTCTCAAGCGGCAGAACCGCATCTATTTCCAGGTTTCCGGCGCCGGCCATGAGGCGATTCAGACCGCCGCCGGCCTCTACCTCCGCCCGGGTTTTGATTGGTTTTATCCGTATTACCGGGACCGCGCTCTGGCGTTGGCGTGCGGCATCACGCCGAAGATGATGATGCTGCAGGCGGTTGGTTCCGGTGAGGATACGCAGTCCGGCGGCCGCCAGATGCCCTCGCACTGGTCTTCGCGGGAGTTGCATGTTGTCACGGGTTCGTCGCCCACCGGTTCGCAGTATGTGCAGGCGATCGGTTGCGCGCATGCCGGCCGGCTTCTTTATCCGGAGTCGGACGAAGTCACCCTGGTCACCTCCGGCGACGGCGCCACCAGCGAAGGCGAGTTCTGGGAAGCGCTCAACGCCGCGTGTCTGGAAAAGCTGCCGGTGATTTTCCTCATTGAGGACAATGGTTTTGCCATCTCCGTTCCGGTGGAATACCAGACGCCCGGCGGCAGCATCTCGAAACTGCTCGCGGGCTTTCCGAGCCTTCTGCGGCTGGAGGTGAACGGGTCGGATTTCGTCGCCTCCTGGAAGGCGATGGAGGAGGCCGCCGCGCACTGCCGCGCGGGTATCGGTCCTGCCCTGGTGCACGCCCACTGCATTCGGCCCTATTCGCACTCCCTCAGCGACGACGAGCGCAACTACAAGACCGAAGCCGAGCGCGCCGAAGAGGCGACCCGTGATCCGCTGGTTCTGTTCCCTGAGTGGCTGCGCGAGAACGGCATCCTGACCAGCGAGGGCATCTCGGAAATCTGTGCCGAAGTGGAGCGGGAAGTGGAGGAGGCGACCGAATACGCGTTGCGAGCGCCGCTGCCCGACATGGGGACGGCCATGCGGTTCCTCTACTCGCCGGCTGTCGACCCCGCTTCGCCCCGGTTTGCCGCTGAGCCGCAGTTCTCCGGCGAGCCCCGCACGATGGTGGACTCCATCAACCTGACTCTGGCCGAGGAGATGGCTCGCGACCCGCGTGTGGTCGTCTTCGGCGAAGACGTGGCCGATTGCTCCCGCGAGCAGAACCTGCCGGAATTGAAGGGGAAGGGCGGCGTCTTCAAAGCGACGCTCGGGCTGCAGCGGCAGTTCGGATCCAAGCGCTGCTTCAATACCCCGATTGCCGAAGCCTGTATTGCCGGCCGCGCCATCGGGATGGGCACGCGCGGCATGAAGCCCGTTGCCGAGATCCAGTTCTTTGACTACATCTGGCCCGCCATGATGCAGATCCGCGATGAGATGGCCAACATCCGCTGGCGGTCGAACAATGGGTTTGCCTGCCCGTGCGTGATCCGTGTTCCGATTGGCGGCTATCTTACCGGCGGGTCCATCTATCACAGCCAGTGTGGCGAGGTGGCGTTCACGCATATTCCTGGGCTGCGCGTGGTCTTCCCGTCGAACGCTCTCGACGCGGTCGGGTTGCTGCGGACGGCCATCCGCTCCGACGATCCGGTCCTGTTCCTCGAGCATAAGAAGTTGTACCGAGAACCGTACAACCGGTCGCCGCACCCCGGCGCTGACTTCACGATTCCATTCGGGAAGGCGCGTGTGGCGAAGCCGGGCGACCACCTGACGATTGTCACCTATGGCGCGCTTGTCCAGAAGTCCTTGCTGGCTGCCGCGAAGCTGGAGGCGGAGCATCCGGGCCGGACGGTGGAAGTACTGGACCTGCGGTCGCTGTCCCCGTATGACTGGGAGTCGATCGCGGCATCCGTGCGCAAGACCAGCCGCGTGCTGATCGCCTATGAGGACATGCTCAGTTGGGGCTACGGGGCCGAAATCGCCGCCCGCATTGCCGACGAACTGTTCCATTTCCTCGATGCCCCTGTGAAGCGGGTAGCCGCAAAGGATACGTGGGTGGCCTACAGCCCCGTGTTGGAAGACCATATCCTGCCGCAGGTGGATGACCTGGCTGCGGCCGGGTCGTATCTGCTTTCCCACTAAGTCGGCTGCTGCTCAGCGAGCGTTGGCGAGGCGTTCATCCACCCAGGCGCACACGGCGTGGCGCTCGGGTGGTGTGAGCTTGGCCTCCGGGTGCATCCAGTCATACCCTGCCAGCGGCATGGTGTTGTCCTTGAGGACGGTGCAGATATCTTCCAGGTCGCTCCAACTGGAGAAGGATGTTTCGCCAGGAGCGAGCCAGGTGGAGAAGTTCAGGTGGCGGCGGCCGTCGAGAACGTGCTGGCGAACGGGGTAGGAAACGGGAGCGATATCCGCATACCAGGGCCAGCGGGTCTCGTCGGAGTGACAGTCGTAGCAGGCGCGGCGGAGCACATCACG
>CAZWDD010000067.1:0-21574 GCA_964632345.1 uncultured Solibacteraceae bacterium
CGCCTCGGCCAGCTGATTCGACAGCTCTCCGTTCAGCAGTTCCAGCGCCTGCGGCGCGTGCGTCGATTGGTCCCGCCGCGCGCAGCTCAGCAGCGTGTCCGGCGCGTCGAACACCTGCATGAACGGCTGGATCAGGTTCCGCTTGTAGATCATGTAAATGGTCCGCCGCGTGTGCTGGCTGCGGTCCTTGGTCACCACCCAGTACTGCGGCCGCTTCAGGTCCTTGATCAGTTCTTCATCGATCTGCACCATCACGCTCGGCCCGCCGATCTGCGGATTCAACTTCCCGGAGACCGCCAGCATCGTGTCCCGTATCTCCTCGGCCGCCAGCCGCCGCCGGTTGAACTTCCACAGCAGCTTGTTCTCGGCGTCTTTCTCCACGCCCGCCTTCTCCTGCGGCGTCCGGCTCGCCTGCCGGTAGGTGCTCGACAGTAGCAGCATCCGGTGCAGCGGCTTCATCTTCCAGCCGCTCTGCACATAGCGGTTCGCCAGCCAGTCAAGCAGCTCCGGATGCGTCGGCCGCGTGCCCATCCGCCCGAAGTCGTTCGGCGTCGAAACCAGTGCGCGGCCGAAATGGTAGCCCCAGATCCGGTTCACCATCACGCGCGCCGTCAGCGGATTGTCCGGCTGCGCGATCCACTCGGCCAGCCGCAGCCGCGGCTTTTCGGTCTCCAGCGGCATCTCCGGCGCCGCGTCCGGCAGCAGCACGCCCGGCGGCCGCATCCCCACCCGCGGCCCCTTGTTCCGGTAGTCGCCCCGCTCCAGCATGTGGATCGGCGTCATCTCCTTCACATCGTTCTTCACCGCGTACATCGCCGTCAGCGGCGGCGGAATCTGCCCGTCCAGCTCCTCCAGCCGCGTCAGCATCTTGCCCTTCTCTTCCTCGCTCGCCCGCCGCATCGCGAACCGCAGCTTCCGCATCTCGGTCTCAATCGGCTCCATCGTCGCCTTGTAGCGCGCCTGCTCCTCCGGCGTCGCCACCACGATGTCATTCGGGTGCGTCTGCGCAAAGTAGCCCTGCAGCCGGTAGTAGTCGGACTGCTTGATCGGGTCGAACTTGTGGTCGTGGCAGCGCGCGCACCCCATCGTCATGCCCAGCATCGCCGCGCCCACAATATTGGTCATCTCCGTCAGGACTTCCGTCCGCGAACTCGCCACTTCCTGATTGCCCGCGTTCTTCCGCAGCGGCCCCAGCCGGTTGAACCCGCTCGCCACCAGCAGCAGGTCGTTCTTCGGGTCCATCTCGTCGCCGGCCAGCTGCTCCTTCAGGAACACATCGTAGGGCTTGTCTTCGTTCAGGCTGTTCACCACATAGTCGCGGAAGCGGTAGGCATCCGGCCGGTGCGTGTCGTACTCATAGCCGTCAGACTCGGCGAACCGCACCACGTCCAGCCAGTGCCGCGCCCACTGCTCGCCATACCGCGGCGAAGCCAGCAGCCGGTCCACCAGCCGTTCATAGGCGTCCGGCCGCTTGTCGTTCACGAAGGCCGCAATCTCCGACGGCTCCGGCGGCAGTCCATGCAGGTTGTAGGTCAACCGCCGCACCAGCGTCTCCCGGTCCGCCTCCGGCGCCGGCGTCAGACCCGCCGCCCGCAGCTTCTGCAGCACGAACGCGTCCACCGGCGTCCGTATCCACGCCTTCGCCGCCGCGTCGGGGAACTCCGGCGGCGCTACGTCTTTACGCGGCTGGAACGCCCAGTGCCGCCGGTCGGCCGCCGTGTAGGTCCCCAGTGGCGCCGTGTCCGTAATCGCCGGCGCGGCCAGCATCGCCGTGGCTACGAAGTACGTCGAGAGCTTGCGGAGATTCGGGTTGAACATTTTGATTACTTAATGCCCCTGAGTGTACCTGAATCCGGCACCCCTTTTGCAAACCGCTTAGATCTCCCACCGCCGCGCAATCTGGTCCTGCTCATCGGCCGTGATCAGCCAGTCGAGCAGCGCCCCTTTCAGCTCCGCCACACGCCCCGGCTCGCTCCGCCACAGGTTTCGCCATTCGCCGGGGTCGGCCTCCAGGTCGTACAGTTCGCCCCCATGTCCGGGGTAGTAGTTCAGCTTCCATCGCGCCGTCCGGATCATCTTCGCGTCCGGGTGCCGGATGCCGTCAATTCCCCGCCCCGGCTCGTACGCGTAGCCGGTGGCGCCATTGGTGATCACCTCCGGCATCACGTTCTCGCAGAACACCATCTCCCGTCCGCCCGGGCGCAGCAGGCTCCGCCCCTGCACATAGCCCGGCGTCTCCACTCCGCACATCTCCAGAATGGTCGGCATCACATCGATCGCCTCGGTCAACTCCGTCCGCACGCCCGCCGCCATCCGCCCCGGCGTATGCACCAGCATCGGCACCCGCACGGAATCCTCGAAGAACACGTTCTTCCCGAACAGCCCATGCTCCTGCATCTGGTCGCCATGGTCGGACAGCACGAACACCACCGTATTGTCAGCCTTGCCCGTCTTGTCCAGTTCCGCCAGAATCTGCCCCACTTCTTCATCCAGCATCGTCACGCCCGCGTAGCAGCGCGCGGTCCGTATCGTAGGCCGGTTTGAACCGCAGGATCATCCGCTGCACCGGCGCCGGTAGCGTGCGGATGTAGTCCAGGTCCACCCGACGCGGCAGCGGGATCTCCACGTCGTTGTACATCGCATCGAACGGCGCCGGCACCGTGTACGGCGCATGTGGTTTGAAAAAGGAGCTGAACAGGAAGAACGGCGCGCTGCCGCCGGCCAGCTCCCGCAGCATCCGCCGCGTCTCGGCGCCTGTCCAGGCCGTCGGCGTGTACTGCCGGTCGATCCGCGCGCGGAAGGGATTGCCCGGTCCCTTCACTGTGTCGTTGTAATGGCACTCCCTCGCCAGCGGGTCGTTCCGCTGCCGCCAGGCGGCGTAGTCCGAGTCGCGGTCCGTCCGCGGAATGCCGTCGTCGAGCTGCACCAAGTCGAAGCCCGTCGTCCGCGCATGGGCGTTCGTGCCGGGGCGGAAGTGCAGCTTCCCCACGCTCCCCGTCCGGTATCCGGCCTTCTGCAGCAGCGCCTGCACCATCGGCTCCGCGCCCCGGTAGGGCGTGTAGTTCACCCGGTTCTTGTGGCAGTGCGGATAGCGGCCCGTCAGGTAGCTGATCCGCGACGGCACGCACACCGGCGCCTGCACGAACGTGTTCGTGAAGCGCAGGGACCGCGCCGCCAGCCGGTCCAGATGCGGCGTCCGGATCAATCCATTGCCGTTGGCGCCCAGACAGTCGTAGCGCCACTGGTCGAACATGATCACCAGCACATTCGGCCGCCCGGCCGCCGGCGTCTGCGCCGCCGCCGACGACTGCAGAAAGGTTCTTCGCGTCAAGTCATCCATAAACCCTGCCATGCTACCGTAGCGGAATGGCCTGGGATATCGATGCCTGCTTGTTTGCCGAGCAGAACCTCTACACCGCTGTTGTTTCCGACTCGCTCGACCAGCTCGGCGTGCGCCATCAGGCCATGCGCGAGTACCTACGCCCCGTCCACAAAGGCTGCACCTTCGCCGGCTGGGCGCGCACCATCTCCTGCTCGGACATCTATCACATCCCCGAGAACCCGTACGACGTGGAGATTGAGGCCGTCGACAGCCTGCTACCCGGCGAAGTCGCCGTCGTCGGCACCCAGAAGTCGCTGCGCAACGCCCCGTGGGGCGAGCTGCTCTCCACCGCCGCCAAGGCTCGCGGCGCGCGCGGCGCCGTCGTCGACGGGCTCGTCCGCGACATCACCAAGATCGAGGCCATCCAGTTCCCCGTCTTCGCCTCTGGCATCAAGCCGGTGGACTCCATGGGCCGCGGAATCGTCACCGCCTACAACGTCCCCGTCGAATGCGGCGACGTCCTCGTCCACCCCGGCGACTTCGTCTTCGGCGACCCCGATGGCGTCATCGTCATCCCCGGCGCCATGGTCAAGGAGGTGCTCGCCCTCGCCCACGAGAAGGTGACGCGCGAAAACCACTCCCGCGCCGAACTCGAAAAGGGCAACTACCTCCGCGACGTCTTCAACAAATACGGCGTGCTCTAACGCCCGGCGTGCTCGGCGCGGAAACTCACCAGACGCCCGTGCTCCACTTCTGTCACGTAACAGGTCCGGCCGTCCGGGCCGCCGAAGGTGATGTTGGTCGGGTGCTTGCCCAACACGTCCACCTCGCGCAGCACTTTGCCCTTCGGCGACACGATGGCCACCGTGCCCTTGCCGTGCCGCGTGACGTAGAGGTTGCCCTTCACGTCGGCGCGCATGCCATCCATGCCGAAATCGGGGAACTCGATCAGCAGGTGCTTGTTCGACAGCGACCGGTCCTTGCCGATGCGGAACCGCCACACGCGGCGCGAACCCGATTCGTTCACGTAGAGAAACTTCCCGTCCGGGCTCACTTCAATGCCGTTCGTCGTGCTGTCGGCCTCGGCCACGCGCGTCGCCTTGCCGTCGCGGTCGATCCGCCACACCTGCCCCTTGCCGCCCTTCCAGTCCGGGTCGCTCGCCCACAGCGTGCCGTCCGGGCCCAGCGCGATATCGTTCGGCTGGTACGGCGTCGGCACCTTGGCGAAGACGGAGATCTTCCGCGTCTTCGGGTCGATCTCCAGAATCTGATGGCCCTTGTAATCGGCAACGAACATCCGGCCTTCCGGCGTGAAGCGGATACCGTTGCCCAGGCTGCCGGCGGGCATCTCGACGAAGATCTCCGCCTTGCCGTCCGGCGTCACGCGGCCAATGGTATCGGTGCGCTGGTAGCTGACGGCGTAGATGTTGCCATCGCGGTCCGTGGCCGGGCCTTCCACGCCGGAGGTGAAGCTGTGCGGCGGCGTCAACGGCGTCGCGACGAAAAGGGCCTGAGCGAGCAGGAGGGTGAGCATGGTTACTTCGCCGGGATCCGCGTCGTCTGGCGTTCGATCATCTGCCACTGCTTGCCGCGCTTCACCCACACCTGCAGCAGCGTCAGAGGCGTGTCGCCGGTGGGGCCGTGCGCGGTGACCTTGGCGCGGATGGTGGCCGCCTTGCCGTAGACCTTCACGGTCTGCTCATGCACCTCGAAGTTGCCCTTGGACTTCACCAGTGCGGCGATGGCTTCGTCCTTGTTTTCGAGCAGCGTGTTCGAGTGGCTGTACTGCAGCTCATCGGCGAACAGCTTCTTGAGCGAGGCTGCGTCACCGTTGCGTGCGGCGTCGATGTAGGCCTGGTGCGCCGCGCGGACGGCTACCTCATCGGCGGATTGCGCGAACCCGGTCACGGCCGCGGCGGCCAGCAGCACGGAGAGAAGCAGAGTCTTCATAGGCTTACGATGATATCGAATCTACTGCGCGCACTCGAAGTTGGCCGCGTCGTCGGTGGAGCCGCTGCCCTTGTAGCGCGCCGTCTTCGGGTAGGCGCACAACGGACGCGTGCGGCCCTTGCGCATCGCGACGATCTGCTCGGGCGCACGGCCCTCCTCCACCCAGGCCAGCAGGGCGGCAGCGATGCTCTGCGCCGGGTCGCCCTTCGGGGCCGAGCCCTGGCCGAAGTTGTTCGGACCGGCGCCGCCGCCGCAGTGCTGCACGCCGGGCGCCATGAACAGGCGGACGAACTGGCCAGCCCGCTTGGCGCCCATCTTGCGGACAACGCTGTCGTAGTAGTCGATAACGGCCTGGCCGGGAATCGCCGCGTCACACCAGCCGTGGTAGAGGATCAGCTTGCCGCCTCGGGCGTGGAAGGCGCGCAGATCGGGGTTGACGGCGCTCAGGTGGACGGCCACCTTGCGCGCCGCGGCGAGGTCCCGCGCCAGGTCGAACTTGCGATAGTCCCAGTTCTCGTCGCCGTAGACCATGTACTTGAAGAAGTTGGTGCTGAAGGCGAACATCGCGCTCTTCTCCGGCGCCGGGCCCGTGATCCATGCGCCCCAGCCGCCGGGCTCGGCCTCGCCGCCGAGCGCGTAGCCGGGATAGACCTGCCTGCCCTTCGCGTCGCGGAGCTTGGAATAGATGGCGCGGAGCGACTCGACCTGCGGCGCCGTCAGGCACTGGTCGTTCTCCGCCCCGCGGCACAGCAGCACGGAAGGATCGAAGCGGCACTGCGCGGGGTTTTCAACGACGCCATCGGGGACGGCGTCGTTGCGGTCACAGGCGGCGAGCGCGGCGGCCTGAATAGCGGGCAGCTTCGCGGCCGGGATGTAGGACTCCGGCGCCTGCATGGCGTGCATGATGCGGGCGCCGTTGGTCATCAGGTGCACCCAGTCATTGGCCGGCGCGCCGGCGATGATGCCGTCGTAGTCGGCCGGGTAGCGCTGCGCCTCCATCAGCGCCTGCCGCCCGCCGTTCGAACAGGAGCTGAAGTAGGACCGCTTCGGCGCCGCGCCGTAGAAGGCTTCGGTGATGGCCTTGCCCTTGACGGTCATCTCATGAATGGCGCGGTGGCCGAAGTCGATGACCTTCTCCGGATGGCCGAGCGCCCAACTGGCGTCGACGCCGCCCTTGGCCGTGTGGCCCGTATCGGTGGAGGCCGTGGCGTAGCCGCTGCGGATGGCCTCCGCCATGCCGCCGAAACTGATGGACCCGGCGTAGCCGCCGTTGCCGACGCCGAGAAACTTCCCGTTCCAGCCCGCCGCCGGCAGCCAGACCTCAAAGCGGATGTCGGAGTCCGCCGATGGGGCGATGGCCCCGGCCACGCGGCAGAAGGCCGGCAGGTTCTTCTGGCTCTTGAAGTCGCCGGCCGGGACGGCGGCGGCTTCGGCGATGGTGGTGTGCGGCAGGGCGAGTTTGCCGAGCGAGGCGCAATCGGCCGCAAAGCCGGCTACGGAGCAGAGCAAAAGGGCGGAGAGGGAGCGGCGCATAGGGTTATCCGATCACATCGCGGATGCGCTGCGCCATCGGGTCAATATCGGAGTCGGCCAGGCAGGAGGGGTTGATGACGAGGATGCCGCCCGGCGCCTGCGAGGGGTCGACGTGAATGGAGGGCGTGCCGTTTTGCAGGTCGAGGCAGATGGCGGCGGCGTTCTTCGGGCTGGACGGCGCGACGAGGATGGCGAGTTTCGGCGTCATGCCGTCGCGAATGGAGACCGAGGCGTTGCGGAGGCGGGCGAGCGCGGCGTTCAACCGTTCGATGCGGGCGATGTAGGCGGTGCGGCGGCTCTCCTCGCTCTCGGCCACGAAACGGCGGAGCGCGACGAGCAGTCCGGCGATGGTCTCCTTGCCGACCTTGCAGGTGCGGCCGATGCCGTGGGGCGGCAGGCCGGTGAGGCGGTCCTTGTCGATCAGCGAGGGCGGCGGCGTCCACTGCGCCCACTCGATGTCGAGATCGAGGTTCTGGAGAATGGCGGACATAATGAGATCGCGCTTGCCGCAGAGGATGCCGGAGCCCTGCGGCCCGGCGATGGCCTTGCCGCCGCTGAAGGCAACGAGGTCGGCGCCGGCGGCGAGGAAGCGTTTGAGGTTCGTGACGGGCGGCAGTTGGGCGGCGGCGTCGACGAGCACCGGCACGTTGCGGCCATGGGCGACGCGGACGACCTCTTCGAGCGCGGGGCGGGCGCTGCCGGTGGCGACGTAGACGACGGCGGCGGTGTTGGCGGTGATGGCGTCGGCGATCTCCCAGCCCTCGGCATCGCGGACGCCGGCGCCGGCGACGCGGTCCGGCAGGCCGACCTCGACGATGCGGACGCCGGCGGCGCGCACGGCATGGTCATAGAAGTTGCGCTGGCTGCGCACCATGATGACCTCGTTCTTCATGCCGGTGGTATCGGGCAGGCGGGCCATGCGGCCGGGATCGAGCCCGGCGACGCAGGCGGCGGTGCCAAGCAGCAGGCCGGCGGCGGCGCCGCTGGTGACGATGCCGGCTTCGGCGCCGGTGATCCCGGCGATGATCTTACTGGCGCCGGCCTGGAGTTCGGCCATATCGACGCAGCGCGTGCCGGCATCGGCCATGGCGGCGGCGACCTCCGGGGCGAGAAAGCCGCCGGAGACGCGCGTGGAAGGTCCCTTGGCGTTGATGATGGTGCGGACGCCCAGATCGTCGTAGATACCCATGACCAACTATCGTAGCCGCTTCGCGCGAATGGCAGGCAACGTGCAGTGCTTTGGGTACCATGAAGATCCTACTCGCCATCGACGACTCGCCGGCCAGTGAACTGGCGGTAGAGGAAGTGCTGGGACTGCCGTGGCCCGAGGACAGTTCCATCGAGGTGCTGACGGTGATCGAACCGGCGCATCTGTGGGAGACGGCCGAACCGGTGGAAGCCGCGCACCAGCGGGCGAAGGACCTGGTGACGCAGGTGGTGGCGGGGCTGTACCGCAGCGGCCTGCACGTGCACTGCAACGTGGCGCAGGGAGATCCGAAGCATGTAATTCTGGACCGGGCCGATGACATCGATCCGGACCTGATCGTGCTGGGGTCGCACCGTTCGTCGGCGATTGCGGATCTGTTTCTGGGCAACGTGGCGGCGTCCACGCTGCGGCACGCGCGGTGTTCGGTGGCGATCGTGCGGGCGCGACAGGGCGAGTTGACCGAGGCGCGGAAGATACTGCTGTGCACGGACGGGTCGGCGCACTCGGAGGCGGCGGCGCGGGAGATTGCGGCGCGGCCGTGGCCGGTGCGGAGTGAGGTGCGGGTGATGAGCGTGGTGGAGGTGATCCTGCCGACGATGCACGCGCTGTTTGAGCCGCCTTTCGTGCAGTCGCCCGAGGTGCAGCGACTGCGGGAAGACGCGATGGTGCGGGCGCAGCAGGCGGTAGCGAGGGCGGTGGCGATCCTGGCGCCGACGGAGCTGACGGTGACCGAATCGATCTCGGTGCTGCACGACGGGACGAAGAACGTGATCGTCAACGCGGCGGGGGAGTGGGGGGCGGACTGGATCTTCCTGGGGCCGCACGGGCGGCGGGGGGCGGAACGGTTCCTGATGGGAAGCGTTTCGGAGTCCGTGGTGGCGCAGGCGCACTGCTCGGTGCAGGTGACGCGGGAGCGGGTGACAGCACCCGAGGCCGGGTGAGAACACCCGGCAGCCTAGCTTAGAAGAAGGCCTGAACGGTAAGGATGACGGCGATGCCGACGATGGAGGTGATGACCTTCATGGCGGTCCAGCTTTGGAGGGTCTGCGGGACAGTCATGCCGAAGTACTCGTTGACGATCCAGAAGCCGGCATCGTTGACGTGGGAGAGGATGGTGCCGCCGGCGGCGAGGGCGAGGACGATCATCTCCGGCGTGTAGCCGGGGATGCCCTTGACGAGCGGGGCGACGATGCCGGCGGCGGTGATGATGGCGACGGTGGCCGAGCCTTGCGCCATGCGCATGGCGGCGGCGACGAGGTAGGCGACGATGAGCGGAGAGATGGCCGAGGAGGCGAGCAACTGGCCGGCGTAGGGGCCGACGCCGGAATCGACGAGGACCTGCTTGAAGGCGCCGCCGCCGCCCATGATGGCGAGCAGGGTACCGGTGGGCAGGAGCGCATCGGTGGCCATCTTGCTGAGTTCGTCGCGGTTGAGGCCGCGGCGGACGCCGAAGCAGTACATGGCGGCGAGGGCGGTGATGAGCAACGCGGAGAAGGGGTGGCCGATGAAGCCGAGGACGGAGCGGGAGGGGTGTTTGGCGAGATCGGCGATGGAGGCGGCGAAGATGAAGATGACGGGCAGGAGAAGGATGAGCAGGACGAGGCCGACGCCGGGGGGCGGGATATCGGACTTCTCTTCCTTGACGCGGGTGGCGATGGCGGGGACGGGGATGAAGAGCCGGTTGGCGATCCAGCGGCCGTAAATGATGCCGCCGGCGATGGCCATGGGGATGGAAAGGAGCGCGCCGTAGAGGATGGTTTTGCCGAGGTCTGCGCCGAGGAGGGAGGCGGCGGCGGAGGGGGCCGGGTGGGGCGGGACCATGGCGTGGGTGACGGTGAGGGCGGCGGTCATGGGGAGGCCGTAGAAGAGGAGCGACTTCTTGGACTCCTTGGCGAGGCTCCAGGCGAGGGGGACGAGGATGATGAAGCCGACCTCAAAGAAGATGGGGAGGCCGACGAGGAAGGCGGCGATGAGAACGGCCCAGACGGCGTTTTCGCGGCCGAACCTGGCGAGCAACCACTCGGCGAGGACGCGGCCGCCGCCGGAGTGTTCGAGGAAACGGCCGATCATGGCGCCGAGGGCGACGACGACGGCGATGAAGCCGAGGGCCTCGCCGAAGCCGGTCTGGACGGACTTGATGACCTTGACCGGTTCCATGCCGGCGGAGAGGCCGAAGGCCATGGCGCTGATGAGCAGCGCCAGGAACGCATGGAGGCGGACGGCGAGAATCAGGAACAGCAGCAGGGCGATGGCGCCGAGCGTGATGGTGAGAAGAAAGGATCCGTTATCAGGCACGAACCCGCAATTCTACACCCAAGGGGACGACGGGCGCGGTAGGATCATGGGATGGATCGCAGGAACTTCTTTGGAACCAGCCTATCGGCGGGGCTGATGCAGGGCACGCCGGAGCCGGAGATCAACCGGGAGTACCAGTCGGGGGGCGGGGCCGGGACGTCCTACCAACTGCCGGTGACGATCGAGCGGCGGCAGAGCGGGCAGCCGCACAAGGGAAAGGTGCTGGCGGCGATCCAGCCGCACTGCGACGACATCCCGATCTACGCGGGCGGGCTGGTGCTGAAGCTGATCGACGAGGGGTACACGGGGTATCTGATCACGCTATCGAACGACTCGATGGCGGGGACGGGGCCGACGATCGGGGACATCGTCTATAAGAACGAGCAGGACACCTACGAGGTGGGGCGGCGGCTGAAGTGCAAGGAGTCGTTCTTTCTGAACTACCCGAACCACAACATGGACGCGTGGCCGATCGTGGAGATACGGGCGCGGCTGATTTTCCTGTTCCGCGTGTTGAAGGTGGACACGGTGATTGTCTACGATCCGTCGGGGCTGTATGAACGGAACCCGGACCATACGGTGGCGGCGAAGGCGGTGGAATCGGCGTTCTGGATGTCGTCAAGCCGGTGGGACTATCCGGAGCATTTCAAGGCGGGGCTGACGCCGCACGGGCCGAAGGACGCGTACTATTTTTCGCGTGGGCCGCAAATTGTGAACCGGGTGGTGGACATCACCGACTTCATGGACGGGAAGGTACACGCGAACCTGGCGAACGTGACACAGGGCCCGGCGGGAAACCAGGGGGCGATGCTGAAGGCGCGACTGGCGTCGCAGGGCAAGCGGCTTCCGCTGCTGGGCAACGACGACGAGACGGCGAACCGGCAGTACACGAAGTACTTTGCGCTGTCGCGCGACCGCGTCCGCGGGAAGGCCCACGGACTGCGGTACGCGGAGTATTACCACTACGTCGGGCGGGACGAGAGCCCGGTGGACGAGTACGTTTCGAAGAACGCGGTGCCGTTGTAGGACTAGACGGCGCGGGTGAGGACGCGATTGAGCCGCTGGACGAAGGCGGAGGGGTCCTCCAGATTGATGCCTTCGATGAGCATGGCCTGATCGAGGAGCAGGAAGGCGGCATCGGCGACGAAGGCGTCGTCGGTGGCCGCCTGGAGCTTCTTCACGATGTCGTGATCGGGATTGACCTCGAGGATTGGCTTCGATTCGGGGAAACCGGCCTGGCCCATGGCGCGGAGCATCTGGCGCATCTTGAGTGACGGCTCCTCTTCGTCGGAGACGATGCAGGAGGGGCTGTCGGCGAGGCGCATGGAGGCGCGGACGTCCTTGACCTTGGGGCCGAGGGCGGTCTTGAGCTTTTCGAGGAGGGGCTTGAGGTCCTCGGACTTGTCCTTGTCGTCGTCGGACTTGAGATCCTCACCGGCGGAGGATTTGTTGACGGCCTTGAGGTCGACGCCGTCGTACTTATCGATGCCGGAGAAGACGAACTCGTCGATTTCGTCGTCGAGGATGAGGACTTCGATGCCCTTCTTCTTATAGATCTCCAGGAGAGGAGAGGTGCGGAGCTGGGCGGAGGGGCCGCCGGTGATGAAGTAGATGCCCTTCTGGCCTTCCTTCATACGGGCCTTGACGTCGGCGAGGCTGGTGAAGTCCTCCGAAGTGGTGGTCTTGACGCGGATGAGTTCGAGGAGGGTATCGCGGTTGGCGAAGTCCGAGTAGAGGCCTTCCTTCAGGGGCCGGTTGAACTCGGCGATGAATTTGGCGTAGTCCTCGGGGCGATCGGCGGCGAGAGACTTGAGCTCGGCGAGCACCTTCTTGACGCTGGCGTTGCGGATGGCGGCGAGGGTGCGGTTCTGCTGGAGGATTTCGCGGGAGACGTTGAGGGGAAGGTCCTCGGAGTCGATGATGCCGCGGAGGAAGCGGAGGTAGGTGGGCAGGAGCTCTTTGGAGTCGTCCATGATGAAGACTCGTTTGACGTAGAGCTTGATGCCGGGGGTGAAGTCGGCCTGGTAGAGATCGTGGGGCGCCTTGGAGGGGACGTAGAAGAGAGTGGTGTACTCCTGGGTGCCTTCGGCCTTGGTGTGGAACCAGAAGAGGGGGTCCTCGTAGTCACCGGAGAGGGACTTGTAGAGCTCCTTGTAGTCCTCGTCCTTGAGTTCGGACTTGGAGCGCTTCCAGAGGGCGCTGGCGGCGTTGATCTGCTCGGTGGTGCGTTTTTTGACGGACTTTTTTTCGGCCTCGTCCCAATCGGAGGAGTCAGCGGTGAGGAAGATGGGGAAGGCGATGTGGTTGGAGTACTTGCGGACGATGTCGCGCAGTTTCCAACTGTGGGCGTAGTCCTTGCCTTCGTCGTGGAAGTGGACGGTGATGGTGGTGCCCTGGCCGTCGCGGGAGGAGGGTTCGATTTCGAAGCCGGACTTGCCGTCGGAGGTCCAGCGCCAGGCGAGGTCCTCGCCGGCTTTGCGGGAGACGACGTCGACGCGGTCGGCGACGATGTAGGCGCTGTAGAAGCCGACACCGAACTGGCCGATGAGGTTGGAGTCGCGGCGGGCGTCGCCGGTGAGATTGGCGAGGAAGTTCTTGGTGCCGGAGCGGGCGATGGTGCCGAGGTTGTTGACGAGGTCGGCCTCATCCATACCGATACCGTTATCGGAGATGGTGAGGATGCCTTTCTCTTCGTCGAGCTCCAGATCGATCCGGGGCTCGAAGGCGAGGGATTTGAAGCGCTCGTCAGTAAGGGTGAGGTACTTGAGTTTGTCGAGCGCGTCCGAGGCGTTGGAAACCAGTTCGCGCAGGAAGATCTCCGGGTGCGAGTAGAGCGAGTGGATGATCAGGTGCAGGAGTTGGTTGACTTCGGTTTGGAATTCGCGTTTAGACATAGTTCGGCTTTGTTGAGAATTTGAGATTTTCCCCTGGGGGGGATCCTAGACTATTTTTGCAGAGTCCGGGGTTGGGTTCGAACTGGCAAAACCGGGAGAGCCCGGCCAGCCGAGTTCGGTGATGTTGTGCCGCTGGTCAAAGGCCTCGCGGGCGGCGCGATTCATGGGTATGCCGTCGACGACCATGCGAGTAAAGGTCCGGGGAGCGGCGAGGGGCCCGACGGCGGAGTGCTCACTGGGGGCGAGGTGGAGGGCGCGGCCGAGACGGGTGGTCTGGAGGTCGCGCAGGGTGTTGACGGCGCGATAGAGGAGCATTTCGGCGGAAGCGCGATAGCGGCTCAACTGGCGCATGACGGCTTCGGTCTCCGGGTGGACGAGGGGGTCGGCGCCGTGGAAGCGGGCATAAGAGAGGATGGTCCGGCGGACGCGGCGGAGGCGCCAGACGGCGTCGCGGATCTGGCGGACGGCATCCATTTCGAGGGCGCCGGCGGGGTTGCACTCGGCGACGAGGGCGGATTCAAGGGCGAGGAATTCGGGCTGGTCCGCCGGGTCGATGACGAGGACGGCCGAGGCGAGGCCGTGGGTGGCGGCGTTCCGGGCGGAACGGGCCTTGCCCTCGGGGGTACGGGGGCCGGTGGAGAGCTGCGCGTTGGCAGCGTTGGCGAGGAGCTGGGCGTGGGTGGCCATTTTCAGCGGGCCTCCATATTCATGGGGACATTCGAGGAGTAGGGGAGGGCGAGGCGGGACTCGCCGAGATTGGGGAGCGACATGTTAGCGGATCTCCTTGGAGTTGAGTTGAGAGGGGAGGGCCAGGCGGGAGGCGTTGGCCAGGGGGCAGGCGGCGCTGCGCTCGCGGAGCTCCTTGTCGTCGAGCCGGGCGAGGTGGGAGGCGCGGGCGGACTGGAGAGCCTGGAGCTGTTTGGTGGCGCGCTGCCAGTTACGGGAGGCGCGGCCGTAGGCCGAATCGAGCCGGTGGGCGGCGGCTGTATCGGTGTGGTGCTGGCGGACGCGCTCCATTTCCCAGGAGGCGTGGAGGAGCTCTTCGGCGAAGATGCTCTCCAGAAGGCCGGAGGGCTGGACGGTGGAGAGAATCTCGTCGCGACGGGCGAGGAAGGCGGGCTCGGTGTCCGGGTAGGTAACGGCATCGGCGCCGAAGGGGAATTCGGTCATGGGCGGTATCCTTTCCGCAGTTTGGGGCTGGCGGAGATCGTCTCCGCGGCGGGGGTGTAATCGACATCCCCTAGTTTCACTGTATCGGGCGGGGTGTAGGGCGGAGGGGGCGGGATTAACCTAAGTGATTGATTTTACGGGAGAAAATATTTTCGCAAGACTTGAACTAAAATTTCTTAATGTGGATTTTTCTGAGAAATCGGAAAAATCCGTCCAACAGGTGTAAAGACTACCCCCCTTCCGACCGATGGAGTATTGCCGGGTGATATTGCTTTCGGAGAGGAACATAAATGAAAAGACTAGTATTCGCGACAGCCATGATGGCTGCCGCTTCTTTGAGCTCGTTCGGGGCGGCCTGCCAGAACGGGCTGCTATCGACGCAGCCGGGATTTGGTGGGAGCTGCACGGTGGGGAACTGGACGCTGAGCACGTTCGGGTTGGTGGCGCCGGACACGGTGGGCTACACCGGGACGATGACTGCAGACAACTTCTTTGTGTCGTTCAACTCGTTCACAGCGGGTAACGGGGCGGAAGCGTTCAGCGTGACGGTTTCGAGCGCGGAAGGCTCGGATGACTTTTTTACGGCGATCAGCGGCGACCCGAGCCAGACGGCGACGTGGAAGTCGATTTTCGTGATTGAGAGCGGCCCGGCGGTGCAGTCGATCGGGCTTTCGTGGCAGGACGCGAACGTGACGACGGGATCTGGCGCGAACGGTTCGATCAACGTGCAGAAGATCATCACGGACGCGTCGCAGCAGACGAACCCGACGATCAACAGCGCGACGCTGCTGGCGATTCCCGGGATGCTGATTCCGGGTCTGTCGACGAACGTGAACATCCCGCTGCCGAACTCGATCACGCGTTTGGGCGTGGTGGACGTGGTGCAGATTCAGGGTGGGAACAACGGGACCTCGTCGTTCACTTCGTACACGAACACGTTCGCGGCCGCGGCGCCGCCGAACGGCGACGTGCCGGAGCCGATGACGTTCGTGCTGATGGGCGCGGGCCTGGTGGGCATCGCGGCTCTACGGAAGCGGAAGTAAGCAGCCGGCTGCAAACCGGCGCGGAGGGCCAGCCTTAAGGCTGGCCCTTTTTGCGTTTGGCGGGGGCGATGCGGTTGGCATAGATTGGTTGGGACATGAAGCGTGTACTGGCATTGGCGATGGCGGGACTGGCCGTGGCGGCGGCACCGCCGGTTATCCGGATCGAGAAGCCACAGGCACCGCCGGACTGGGCGCTGGCGGAGCGGGCGCTGCTGGCGGCGTATGCGGACGCGGCGGAAGAGTTCGCGGGGAAGTACGTGGACGAGCGGGGGTATTTCCGGTGTCTGGAACGGTGGGGCGGCAACGACGGGCCGGACGACGTGATGGAGACTTTTCACGGGTGGACGCTGCTGCATGCGCTGGGGGCGCGGGACTCGGTGGTGGAGTTGTACCGGAAGATCTGGGAGGGGCACATACGTCAGTTCACGGCGGCGAAGGCGCCCTCGACGCAGAAGGCGAAGGAGGGGATGTTCTATAAAGAATTCGTCACGTCGTTCGACTGGGAGCACACGGGGGAGGGGCTGGCGGCATTCCACCATTACGCGCTGGTGTCGCCGCGGGACGGGGAGTATGTGAAGCGAGTGAAGCGGTTCGCCGGGTTCTACATGGGAGAAGACCCGGAGGCGCCGAATTACGACCGGCAGCACCGGGTGATCCGGAGCATTCTGAACGGGAGCCGGGGCCCGATTGTGAACGAGGCGACGGTGCACGACTGGGGGGGAGAAGTGGTGGCGGGGCAACCGGAGCGGCTGGAGCGATACCGGGCGGCGGGGACCGTGCGGGGGGACCATCCGCTGAACATGGGGACGTGTTCGCTGGGGTTCAATGCGTTTGCGCTGACGGGGGAGAAGAAGTACCGGGACTGGGTGCTGGAGTACGCCGGGGCGTGGCGGGAGCGGATCCTGGCGAACGGGGGGAACATACCGACGAACATCGGGCTGGACGGGAAGATCGGCGGGGAGTGGGGCGGAAAGTGGTGGGGCGGGACCTTTGGATGGAACTTCGACCCGGCGGTGAGCGGACGGAACTACTATATGCGCGGGGCGCGGACGGGGCTGGGGACGGCGCTGCTGCTGACGGGGGACATGGGTTACGCCGAACCGCTGCGGCGGCAACTGGCGAACCTGTACGCCGCCAAGCGGGTGGAGAACGGGCGGGTACTGCTGCCGCAGAAGCACGGGGAGAAGGGTTGGTACGGGTATACGGGGAACCAGTATCTGGACGTGCAGCGGGACCTGTATATGTGGTCGATGGACGAGGCGGACCTGAAGAACCTGGGCGGGGATGGGTGGATGCAGTTTCTGTTGGGAAAGAATCCGGGGTATCCGATGCAGGCGCTGGCGGGGGATTTTGAACGGCTGCGGCGGCGGGTGGCGGGGATGCGGGCGGATGCGTCGACGCCGGACACGCGGCCGACGGACGGAGCGCAGCGGTATGCGCCGGTGGCGACGGAGACGCTGGTGAACCTGATGCTGGGGGCGAATGATCCGGGCACGTCGGGGAACATTCTGCACACGCGTCTGCGGTATTTCGACGGCGTGCGGCGACGTGCGGGACTGCCGGAGGATGTGGCGGCGCTGGTGACGAAGGTGGACAAAGACAGCGTGACGGTGACGCTGGTGAATACGAGCCCGGTGCATGAGCGGGAGGTGATTGTGCAGACGGGTGGGTATGCCGAGCACGCGGGGGTAGCGGTGGAGATGGGCGGAAAGCGAGTGCCGCTGGAGGGGACGCACTTCACGGCGCGGATGGCGCCCGGGACGGGCGAGACGCTGCGGATCGAGATGAAGCGGTATGCGAACGCGCCGACGGCGGCGGCGCCGTGGGAGCGTTAGAGCTCCCAGTTCAGATTCTGGCCGTTGACGGTGATTTTGCGGAAGCGAGGGGGCCAGGCGGGCTGGCGCATCTCGGCGCTCCAGCGGGCAAAATCGGCGCGGAGTTCGCGGACGATTTCCGGGTGCTGGGCGCTGCGGTCGTGGCGCTCGGCGATATCGGATTCGAGATCGAAGAGGCTGGAGAGTTGGTCGCCGAACTCCAGCAGCTTCCACTTGCCCTTGCGGACGGCGCGGGCGTTGCCGGCGCGCCAGAAGAGAGCCTGGTGGGGGGCGGCGTTGTTGCGGAGGAAGGGGAGGAGGTTGACGCCATCGAACTTATCGGGGGTGCGGACGCCGGCGGCGGCGAGGAGGGTGGGGAGGATGTCGCGAGAGGTGATGGGGCGTTTGTCGACCTTGCCGGCGGGGACGCGGCCGGGCCAGCGGAGAATGAAGGGCACGCGGATGCCGCCTTCGTAGTAGGTGACTTTTTCGCCGTTGAGGGGAGCATTGGACCCGGCGCCGGTGAGGACGGGGCAGCCGTTATCGCTGAGGAAGACGATGAGGGTATTGCGGTCGAGACCGTGCTGGCGGAGGCGGGCGAGGATGGCGCCGACGGCATCGTCGAGGGCGACGGTCATGGCGGCGAGGAGGCGGTGCTTCTCGTTGGCGATGGAGGCGACGCGATCGACGTAGCGTTGGAGGGCGTGGAGGGGGGTGTGGATGGCGTTGGGGGCGAAGTAGAGGAAGAAGGGGTTGGTGCGATGGCGGTCAATGAACGAGAGGGCTTCGGCGGCGAAGGCATCGGTGAGGTAGCGATGTTCGTCGACGGGTTCGTGTCCGCGGCGGACGGGGTCGGGCCGGGAGGCGGGGACGCGGCCGCCATCGCCATCGGAGGCGACGGCGACGGCATTGGGGGTGCGGGTGGTGATGAAGGAGCTGCCGCCGGTGAGGAAGCCGAAGAATTCATCGAAGCCGCGTTCGAGGGGATGGTAGCCCTGGCGTACGCCGAGGTGCCACTTGCCGACGGCGAAGGAGGTGTAGCCGGCGGGCTTGAGGTATTGAGGGAGGATGCGCTGGCCGGGCGGGAGGCCGAAGTTGATCTGGGCTTCGCGTTCGATGGGACCGGAGTTGAACTCATGGCCGAAGCGGTGTTGATAGAGCCCGGTGAGGAGGGAGGCGCGGGAGGGGCTGCAGACGGCGCAGGAGACGTAGGCATCGGTGAAGCGGACGCCCTGGCGGGCGAGGGAGTCGATGTGAGGAGTGGGAACGTCCGGGGAGCCGTAGCAGCCGAGGTCACCGTAGCCCATGTCATCGGCGAGGATGACGATGAGATTGGGCCGGCGGGGCTGGGCGGCGAGGGCTAGGGACGAGGCGAGGAATTGGCGACGGGAGAGCATAGTTTTGAGAGGAGAGCGGTATCGCCACCGACGTCGGTGAGGCGGAAGTTGCGGCCCATGTAGGGGTAGGTGAGCCGTGTGTGATCGAGGCCGAGGAGGGCGAGGATGGTGGCGTGGAGGTCGTGGAGGTGGACCTTATCCTCGACGGCGCGGAGGCCGAGTTCATCGGTAGCGCCGATGATGCGGCCGCCCTGGACGCCGCCGCCGGCCATCCAGATGGTGAAGCCGTAGGGGTTGTGGTCGCGGCCTTCGGCGCCGTTGTCGCCACCGTCGGAGGTGGGGCTGCGGCCGAATTCGCCGCCCCAGATGACGAGGGTGGAATCGAGGAGGCCGCGGGCGTGGAGATCGGTGAGGAGGGCGGCGACGGCCTGATCGGTCTGGGCGGCCTTGGCTCGGTGGTTGTCATCGCAGGCGATGTGGCCGTCCCAATCGGTGGCGTTCATGCCGTTGCCGGACCAGACCTGGACGAAGCGGACGCCGCGTTCGACGAGGCGGCGGGCGAGGAGGCAGCGGCCGGCGAAGCTGGCGCCGACGGGGTCCGGATTGTCGAGGCCGTAGAGCTTGTGGGTGGCGGGGGATTCCGAGGAGATGTCGGTGGCTTCGGGGGCGGCCATCTGCATGCGGAAGGCGAGTTCATAGGACGCGATGCGGGCGGCGAGTTCGGAATCGTTGTGGCGCCGGGCGAGGTGGTGCTGGTTGAGCTGCTGGAGGGTATCGAGGAGATCGCGCTGGGCGGGCGGGGTGAAACCGGGGGGCGGGGTGAGGTTGAGGATGGGATTTTTACCCGGACGAAAAGAGGTGCCCTGGAAGGCGGCGGGGAGGAAGCCCTGGCCGTAGATGGCGGGGCCGGAGCGGACGCCGCCTTCGAGGAGGACGACGAAGCCGGGGAGGTTCTGGTTCTCCGAGCCGAGGCCGTAGAGGACCCAGGAGCCGAGGGAGGGGCGGCCGATGCGGGGCCAGCCGTTGTTGATGAGGAACTGGGCCTGGGAGTGGGTGAAGCCGTCGTGAAAGCAGCTGCGGATGACGGCGAGTTTATCGGCATGGAGGGCGGTGCGGGGGAAGAGATCGGAGACGGGGAGGCCGGACTGGCCGTATTGGCGGAAGGAGCGTTTGGAGCCGAGGATGACGGTATCGCGGAACTTGCCGTTCTGGAAGTCCTCGTCGCCGAAGCTGGCCGGGGGGTGCTGGCCGTGGAGTTTGTTGAGGAGTGGCTTGGGGTCAAAGGTATCGACCTGGCTGGGGCCGCCCTGCATGAAGAGGGAGATGACGCGTTTGGCGCGGGCGGGAAAGTGGGGCTGCTGGTGCTGGGCGTGAAGCGACTGGGCGGCGAGCCAGCCGAGGCCGAGGCCGGAGGCCTGGAGGAAGTGGCGGCGGCTAGTCGACATAGAGGAACTCGCTCATGTTGAGGATGAGAAGGCAGAGGCGGGGGAGAGAGTTGCGGGCGAGGTAGGCGGCGGCGGTGGCGCGCTCCTCTGGCGAGGGCGGGCGGCCGAAGGCGAGGCGCCAGGCGTGGGGGATGGGGTCGGCGGGGGCTTCCTTTTCGAGGCGGGCGGCGAAGGCGGCGGCGACCTGCTGGGAGAACTCACTGTTGAGCAGGGCAAGGGCCTGGGGGGCGACGGTGGAGGATTCGCGACGGGCGCAACTGGCGGCGGGGTCGGGAGCGTCGAAGACCTGGAGCATGGGGAGGGTGAGGGAGCGCTTCATCTGGAGATAGATGGAGCGGCGGTGGTGTTCGGCGGGGTCTGGGTGGGCGGGCCAGAGGTTGGGCATGCGGGCGGCGAGGAGTTCCTCGGAGGAGAGAGGTGGGATGACGCCGACGCCGCCCATTTTGAGATTGAGGAGACCGGCGATGGCGAGGGCGGAATCGCGGAGGGCGTCGGCATCGAGGCGGCGGCGGGACATGCGGGAGAGGGAGCGGTTGTCGGGGTCGGGAGCGGGGTCGAGCTGGGAGGTGGCGCGGTAGGCGCGGGAGGTCATGATGAGGCGGTGGAGGGACTTGATGGACCAGCGGTTGGCGGCGAATTCGGTGGCGAGGAAGTCGAGGAGTTCGGGGTGGGTGGGGAGTTCGCCCTGGCGGCCGAAGTCATTGGGGGTGCGGACGATGCCGTGGCCGAAGTGGCCCTGCCAGATGCGGTTGACCATGACGCGGGCGAGGAGGGGGTTGGCGGGATGGGCGAGCCATTGGGCGAGGGCTTTGCGGCGGAGGGGTTCCTCAATGCGGGGGCCGGGATGGAGTGCGGAGAGGAAGCCGGGCTGGACGGGTTCGCCTTTGTTTTTGAAGTCGCCGCGGATGAGGAGGTGGGTGGGGTGGACGGTGTCATCGGGGGCGAGGACGTTGGCGGTGGGGGGACGGGAGGGGGCGCGGAGGAAGGCCTCGCCGAGGTGGCGGAGGAGCTTTTCGCGTTCGGGACCCCGGGCGCGACGGACCTGCTGCTTGAGGGCTTCGGCGTGGGCAAGGAGGGGGAAGTTGCGGGAGCTGGTCTGGACGTCAAAGAGGCTGCCCAGGGGGATTTCGCGTTCGGTGGAGCCGGCGAAGAGGGCGGTGAGGCGGTAGTAGTCGCGTTGGGGGAGCGGGTCAAACTTGTGGTCGTGGCAGCGGGCGCAGGCGAGGGTGAGGCCGAGGAAGGCGGAGCCGATGACGTCGACGGCTTCGGCGCGCCATTCGGCGCGGAACTGATCGCCGTAGTAGGTGTATTCGATGGGGAAAGAGCCGAGGGTGAAGAGGCCGGTGGCGATGCGGCGGCGGAGGTTTTCGGCCTTGGCGGCGGGGAGCTTGGAGGTGCCTTCGAGATCGAGGCTCATGGGCCAGATTTCGTCGGCGGCGATCTGCTCCTGGACGAATTCGGTGTAGGGCTTGTCGGCATTGAAGGCGGCGATGACGTAGTCGCGATCGCGCCAGGCGTTGATATAGAAGTGATCGGTTTCAAAGCCGGCGGTATCGGCGTAGCG
>CAZWDD010000068.1:0-21557 GCA_964632345.1 uncultured Solibacteraceae bacterium
ACGGTCATGGCGGCGGGGGCGGGGCCAGAGGCGTTGAGGCCGGAGATCTGGCCGGAGCGGGCGTCGCGGTAGAGGACGAAGAGGTCCCCGCCAATGCCGCACATCATGGGTTCGACGACGCCGAGGACGGCGTTGGCGGCGATGGCGGCGTCAACGGCGGAGCCGCCGCGGGCGAGGATCATGGCGCCGGCCTGGGAGGCGAGGACCTGGCTGGTGGCGACGATGCCGCCGCGGGCGATGACCATGGAACGGCCGTGGGAGCGGTCCGTCTTCTGGGCGCGGAGAGCGGCGGGGGCGAGGGCGAGGAGGGGGAAAAGAGCGCGGCGCTGCATGGGTACAGCATATGCCGAGGCGGGGGGGCGTTAGTAGCGGAGCCAGGTGCCGACGGGTTTCTGCTGTTCGATGCCGGGGCGTTTCCAATCGCAGACACCGTTGGGGAAGACGCGGCGGAGGCGTTGGCGATCGGCGGAGGAGGGGCGTTTTGCGTAATCGGCGAGGTCGATGGGTTTCAGTTCGCACTTAAGGACGTTGTTGGCGAGGGGGCCGCCGGCGGCCATGCGGGGTGAGGCGAAGGTGGGGTAGAGCTTGTTGCACTCGCCGCCGGCGAAGGTTTGTGGTTCGACGGTGCGGGCGCCATCGGCGGCGTAGCAGGCATCGACGAGGTCGGCCGGTTTGGCGCGGATGATTTTTTCACGGCGGGGAGCGGCGGAGGTGTCGCGGGCGACATTGGTGAGCCACTCGTCCATTTTGGAAATGGCGAGGGAGTGGACGCGCTGGCCGGAGCGGCCGGTGGCGGTGAGCATGACGAGATTGGCGTCCGAGCCGTTGGCGGCGCGGAGGCGTTCGCGCAGGGCGAAGGAGTGGTACTTCTGGTGGACGTCGCCCTTTTCGGTGAGGTCCGTATAGCCGCGGTAGTCGATGATGGGGACACGGGAGAGGCCGTTGCCGCCGTGGGTGACGCGGCCGGTCTGGTAGGCGGCGCGGAGGGCGGCTGGGTCAGCAACGGCGCGTGTGGGGGCGAGGTTGCCATCGTTGTCGTAACCGCCGATCTTCTCGTTCAGGTCGAGGAACTGCGGCATGGTGATGACGCCGGCGTTGAGGGCGGCGAGGCCGTACTGGACGCCGGTGTTATCGATGGCGCGGCGGGCAAACCCGGTAAGGGGATCGCGGCCGTAGACGTTGGCGGTGTGGTCAAAGATGTCGCAGCGCGCGCCGGAGCGGTTGAGGGTGGGGTGGTAGCGGAGTTCGGCGGGGAGTTCGGGGGGGCAGAAGGTGGTGGGGTTGATGCGGCCGGCGCCGCCGGCGGTGCCGGTGAGGTTGGCGAGAGTGCCGGCGCCGGCGATGGCGAGGCGCTGTTCGGTGGTGAGTTCGGCGCCGTGCTGTTTGAAATAGCGATCGAGCAGTTGGGCATCGATGAGGAACTGCGTGGTTTCCAGCACGTCGGGGAAGGTGGCGCTGGGGATGATGCCATTGAGGAGGCCGGGGTAGTTGTCGGCGATCTGCAACTGCTGGTAGGAGCCGCCGGAGCCGCCGCGGCCGAAGGTGAACTGGGGGGCGCCGTAGGTTTCGATGAACTGTTCCTTGACCATCATCATGGTTTCGGCGGCGACGACGTCCTGGCAGTTGTTGCCGAAGACGTTCAGGGAGGCAGAAGCTTCAGCGTAACCACGGCCGACGCCATCATCGGTGAGGACGGAGGGCATGCCGGCGCCCTGGCGGAACCAGCCGCCGGTGCAGCCGCCGCCGAAGGTATAGAGCAGGCGGCGGTTCCAGGCGCGCGGGGGGGACAAGGGCGCGGGGGCGGGGTCGAGCGGATCGTGGAGGACGGCCGTCTGGTAGATGGACCGGTTGCGGGTGCCGGTTTCGAGGCGGACGATGTAGGGGACTTTGAGGCCGGTGGAGGTGGTGGTGAGGGCGATGTCCTGCGGGCGGGGGGCGCTGGCGTTGGGGAGCGGTTTCCAGGTGCTGTCGGCGGTGGACTTATAGACGTACAGGACGACGGTGCGGGCCGAGCAGTCGTTATCGAGCGGGGGGCCGAGCGTGGAGCCGTCGGGGAGTTTGAAGGACTGCGTCTGGCAGATGAAGGGTTGCTGGTGGGGGCCGGAGAAGACGGGGCCGGTGGGCGGGAAGTTAACGACGGAGAGTTGGGCTTCGGGCGTGGGCGCGTCGTGAAAGACTTCGATGGTGTTCTGGCCGGTGCGGAGGCCGCGAACGAGACCGACGAGCGAATAGGTGGAGGCGTCGGGGCGGAAGAGGCTGGTGACGTTGGCGCCGTTGCGCTGGATGGTGAGTTGGGAGAGGGGAACGCCGGTGGGTGCTTCGATGCGAAGGAGGACGTCGCCGCCGGTGACCATGTCGGGCCGGGTGGAGAGAGAGACGATCTGAATGGCGTCGACGGCGCACAAGGGGGCAAGCGCGGCGAGAGCGGCGAGGGTGAGACGGACTGTCGGCATGGGGCGGCGGGAGGCGCTAGGACTTGACGCGGTCGTAGTCGAAGGGCTCGTTCACCAGATGGTACTTCGGTTCGCCGTC
This sequence comes from uncultured Solibacteraceae bacterium, assembly GCA_964632345.1. GTDB lineage: Bacteria > Acidobacteriota > Terriglobia > Bryobacterales > Bryobacteraceae. The sequence goes on from CAZWDD010000068.1 coordinate 2,533, forward strand.
GCGCTGGAGATAGTAGGTGGGCAGCGGGGTGCGCTGGAAGTCTGTCAGGCGGCGGCGGACGGGCTTGCCGTCTTCCCACTCGTAGACCTCGACCTCGTGCGGGTTGAAGGTATCGAGCAGGCCGCGTTCCTTGGCGATACGGAAGAGGTTGACGTTGCCGGGCTCATGGCCGCCGAGGTACATGCCGATCATGTCGAGGCGGAGTTTGTCCTTGCCGAACATGACGAGGTTGGTGAGGTAGTCGTGACCGACGCCGAAGCCATCGCCATCGCGGCCGTAGATGCCCTCGATGACGGCGAGGCCGGTTTTGAGGGACTGGGCGTTGTCACAGGTCTTGTGGGCCCAGATCTCCTGGTGGACGGGGCTCAAGTCAGCGCGGCTCTGGTACCGGGCATAGCCCATGCGGACGTGACGGTCAAAGAAGGAGTTGACGCGGCGCTCGACTTCGGGGTGGATGTGCTCCTTCATGAAGTCGGGCACGCCGGTGACCATCTGCCAGCCGGGGCAGAAACGGACGTAAGGTTTGACGACGAGGCCCTGTTCGTTCTTGGTGGCGAGCGTCATGCACATGCCGTGGGACTTCCACTTGGCGATATTAAGCAGCCAGGTGTCGGGTTCATTGACCGGGGCGTAGTGCGGAATTTTGGTGTAGACGACCGGATCTGGCACCTTGGTCCAGTTCATCTCGTAGCTGTCGCGGAAGTTGCGGGCGCGGCGCTCCGGCTCATTGACTTCGACGCCATGGCGATCGTTGATATCGGCGAGGCCGCGGTAGTTCCAGGTGTGGAAGTTGTTGGCTTCGAGGAAGTAGAACTGTTTGAGGCCGATCTCCTTGAGGCCGATGATGATGCCTTCGTAGAACTGCGGGTCGGTGCCGGTGCCCCAGTTTTCCTCGTGGGGGCGGTGGTTGCGGACGCTGGTGAAGTTGGGCTTGAGGACGACGCGGTGGGAGATGGGGATGCCGGTGGGGTCTTCGGTGGGGACGAAGACGTCGCGGGCGAAGGCGATGCCTTCCTTGAGTTTCGTGGCCTCGTCCATTTTGTGCGGCACGCGGGTGCGCTTGATGAAGACGGCCTTTGGGTTGGCCTCGACGAAGGGGTGGACGGCGAAGCGGGCCTTGGGGAGTCGCGCGGGGGCGCCGATGAGGCGATAGGGCGCGAGGGCGGCAGCGGCGGCCAGGAATTGACGGCGGGAATGTTTCATAGCGCGTGAGCCTTAAACGAACTTTATAACAGCAAGACGTTGGATGGCGGGGGGGAAGACTTCAGACATCGAACCCCGCGTGTAAATTTTCAGGGGCAGGGGCGGCGCTTCGGGGCGCAGCAGAGTAGCCGACTTGTAGATGCCTTGGACGCGGGCCTGGATCTCAACTTCGATGGGAGACCCATACTGAATGATATGCAGAAGTCCACCGGCGGTGGCGAGTGGGATGGCGGAGGAGGCGTTCCACAGGCGGGCGGAGCGGCGCTTGTGGGTGACAAGGTCGATGCAGTCGAGGGCGAATTCGCTGGGGTCCTGGATGCGCTTATGGTAGGTGACGATGCGGCCCTTGCCGACGGAGAAGATGGTGCGGTCGGTATCTTCCTTGACGATAGTCCAGCCTTTGGGCGGGGCGGAATCGATGACGACGGTGGCGCCGGCGCTGGCGTGGTCGAGCGCCTTGGGCGGGATGGCTTTGAGGCCTGCGGCGACGAGAACGACGATTTTTTCGGGGTCGGGGGCGGGGATGTTGGCGACGGAGACCAGGGAGGGGCTGGCGCCGCGGCGGAAGAGGAGATTGGCGATTTCGGTGGTGGGGTAGCCGGGTTCGACGATGGCGGTAAGGGTGGGGAGAGTGGGGCGGTTGAAGAGGGCCTCATTTTCGCGCAGCCAGGCGGCGGTGCGGGCGAGGGAGGCCCAGGCTTCGAGCGCCTTGGCGTCACCGGCGAGGAGGGCCTCGCGGTAGCGCGGTTCGACGGAGAGGACGAAGTTGCCGCCGTTGACACGGGCCTCGACGAAGGCGAGTTCGAGGGAGTCAAAGGGGACGCCCTGTTCGCGGCTCTTGTGTTGATGGGCAAGGAGGCCGGGGTGGCCGAGGGCGCGCTGGACCGCGGCGAGATAACCGCTGGCATCGACCCAGGGTTCCCGGCTGGCGCTGGCGACATCGGGGCTGGCTCCGCGGACGCCGGGGCTGCGAATGCCGGGCCAGAGGCCTGAGGTGACGGCGCCTTCGACGGGTTCGTCGCCGATGATCTGGTCGGCCTTTAAGCGGGCGAGAAGGGGCTCATGGGCGGGTTCGCGATTGGGCCAGCGGAGGATGAGGGGCAAAGGCATGGGGGACCTGCTTCCATCGTAGCGTGGTGGTGCAATTGCACCAATGGCACCACATTTTATGCTGATTTGGGCAGGAAAGTGGGGCTTTCGGGGGGATTTATTTGGCACGAGGCGTGCAATAGATGAGTGCGTAGCAGTTAAAGCCGCAGTAGGAGGAGGACTTCCATGAAAACCTTATTGATCACCCTGGCATTCGGACTGGTGCTTGGCGCGCAGCCTTATGGGGCGCGCGGCGCCTATGGGGATCGCGGCGGGTACCCGGATCGAGGAGCGTATGGGTACCGGTCAAACAACTTCGCGGCGCGGATCGCGCACGGAGAGCGCGTGGGGCTGCTGACGCGGCGTGAAGCAGACCGGTTGTGGAAGATGGAGCGGGACCTGCGCCGGGACATTGAGCGGGCGGCGCGGAGCGGATACGGAATCAATGGCCGGGAGCGGGAGCGGATTGCCCGGAAGGAAGCGCGGCTGGACTATGAGATCCGGAGGCAGATGCGGGACCGGGAACGTTACGGCCCTGGGCCGGGACGTTGGTAAGGGATGATAGAGCGTGCGGGGGCCGCTCCTGACGGGGCGGCCACCGGTTGTTAGCGCCGGTGCCACCAGCGGTGCTTCTTGACGGACTGGGCGCGGTGCTTTTTGGGGTCGTAGACGAGAGGCTTCAGGTTGTACTTCTGGGGTTTGCGCAGTTCGGCGCGGCTGGACTGACGTCCGCCGGTGCGCTTTTCCGCCGAGGCGGACGGTGGCGCGAAGAGCAGGAATCCCAGGCAAAGCAGAATGGAGATGACGTAAAGCATAGTGTCCAAAGACGGCTGCCATGCCGCTTGTGTATCTATCGACCGTTTCGGGGTGGAACTGCAGGGTAACGGCGGGGAAAGAGGGAAGAGGTGCGTATCGTTGCGGGAACGAGGGGGACCTGCGAGACTTGGGAGAGTTGCGGGCGCGAGACGAAGCGCGCACCGCCCGTCGTAACGGGAAAAGGGGCCGCCGGGTTACGGCGGCCCCTTTCGTTGCGGGAGTAGTGTTAGTCCAAGCGGGCTGGATTAACCACGGAGGAGGGCGAGCACCTGCTGAGGTGCGGAGTTGGCCTGTGCCAGAGCGGAGATACCAGCCTGCAGGAGGATCTGGGCTTTGGTGAGGGATGCCGCTTCTTCGGCCAAGTCGGCGTCCCGGATACGGGACTCCGAAGCGGCCAGGTTAGTCAGCTGAGACTGCGCCAGGTTGACGGCGAAGTTGAACTGATTCTGACCACGACCGACGACGGCTTGAGCGTCGCCGAGGGTGGTAACGGCGTTGGCGAGAGCGTTAACGGCGCGCTCTGCCGCGTCCTGATTGGAGATATCGGCGGTGGAGCCGGTGCCGACAGTCGCCGCAGTGACGACCGAGCCCTGGCTGCCGATACCGGTTCCGCCTTCGTTGGTGCCGATGGCGACCTTGAAGTTCTGGAGCGTACTGACGAAGCGGATACCTTCCGCACCTGCGCCGCTGGCCTTGTCCTTCACGGCGACAACCTGTTGGAGGGTGGCGTCGTTGGACTGCTTGAGGGCCGTGTTGATGGCATCGATGGCTTCGTCGACCGTTCCGGCGTTGCGGACGGTGCTATCGTTGCGAAGGACGACGGCGAGGGAGTGAGCCGTGCCGTCATTGTCGTTCGCGGTGATGGTGATGGTCTGGTCGTCGCCGCCCGCGCGGATCCCGGTAAAGCTGAGCAGACTGGTCTGCTGGGAACCGGCAGAGATGAACGAGTTGACCGTGGTGTTACCAGCCTGAACTTCAGCGGCATCCGCAACGCCGGTGGCCGTGGTGGAACCGAAGCCGAAGACGTTGGTATTGCCGACGGTGTTCACGCGGAAGTTGGTACCGTTGGAGCTGGTCAGCGTGATGTTGGTGCCGTCGTTGGTGGCGACGAGGCCGGCAGCCGCGAGGGTGGAGTTACCAGCGATGGCCGCGTTCAGCCCGAGGGTGGCCGCAGCGATCGTGGCCGCACCAGGAGTGACGGTGATCGCGACGGTGGAGCCGCCGCCGATGGAGAATTCCAGCGTTTCGGCCACAGCGGTATGGACGCCGCCGGAGGCGGTGACGGCGCTGTAGTCGAAGGTGCCGGAAGCGCCGCCGGAGCTGCGGAAGCTACCGAGGCCGAGACGATTGTTGAGATCGCCGGAGGCCTGGACTTCGAAGCGTTCGCCGCGAGCGCTGGAGAAGACGAGAGCGGAACCGGCAGTACCCGTCGAGACAGTGATTCCGGCGGCCTGCAGGTCAGCGTCAGCGGCGACGGCCGCAGTCAGGTCGGTAAGCGCCTGGTCGATCGTGGTACCGGCGGCAACCGTGAGGTCGATGTCGACGGGGCTGCTGAGACCGGCGCCCTGGAAGCGGACCGTTACCGTGCCCGCGCCGCCGGCGCCGAAGGTGGTTGTCGTTGCTGCCGTAGCCGAGCCGCCCGTGACGGTATTGGCCAGCGTGAGCCCGGTGGGGTTCGACGTGGAGGTGACATTGCCGAGCAGGGCGTTGGCCATACGGTCGCCCGCGGCCACCTGGAAGGCGGAGTCAGAAGCGGTGAAGCCGACCGACTGCTTGCCGTCGGAGGCAGTGACGACGATCGCCTGGATCCCGGCGTTCTTGAAGGCGGTGGCCTGTGCCGAGGAGCCGTTGCCGGCGTTCTCGATGGCGGAGTTGATGCCGGCGACGAGAGTAGCCGTATCGGTGATGCCATTGAGGTTTACGGAGACCTGCACGCGCTGGTCGTCCGCGAAACCGGGCCCGCGGAAGTAGAAGTCCGTGGAGCCGGCCGTCTGCAGCGATGCGATGTTGGTGGAGTCGTTGACGATGGCGGAGACGGAGGTAGCCGCCGAACCGGTGCCGATGTCGATGGAAGCGACACCCTGCGCCTGGACGCCCTTGAGGCCGAGGCTGTTGGCGTCGACGGTGGAAGTGCTGAGATTGACACCGACCGAACCGTTATCGATGGCGGTGGTGCCACCGGCGGTACGGCCGCCGCCGATGAAGACCGATAGCGACTTGGCGAACTCACCGCCGCGGTTGAGGCCGATAGCCTGCGACTGGCGGTCGATTTCGTTGATGACGCTCTGGAATTCGCTGTTCAGCACGCTGCGGCTGCCGGAGAAGGTGCCGGAGGCCGACTGGGTCGCCAGGGTACGGGCGCGGTCGAGCAGTTTGCTGATGTTGTTGATACCACCGTCGATGGTTTGCAGGGTACTCAGACCGTCATTGGCGTTCCGGATACCTTGCGAAAGAACGGCCTGATCGCTGCGGAAGGTGTTGGCGATGGCCAAACCGGCGGCGTCATCACCGCTGGAAAGGATGCGCAGGCCGGACGTGACGCGTCCGATGGTCTTGCCCTGCGACTCCGAGGTCTGCCGCAAATACTCGCGGGACTGCAGCGAGGCGACGTTCGTGTTAATGCGAAATGACATGTTTCTCTCCTTGAAACAGAGTCCCGGATGATACCGGGGCCAGTTCAGGCGCCGCCTTGAAATCCTTTTCGCAGCTTTTGACGCCCGAGTGGTCGTTCAAAAGGCATATCGGAGAAAGACGGCGCGGAGAGAGGGATAGGGTGAGAAAAATAGGGGGATAGGGTAGTTCTCAGACTATCCCTGGAGGAGTGAGAGCACCTGCTGGGGTGCGGAATTGGCCTGAGCGAGGGCGGAGATACCCGCCTGGAGCATAATCTGGGCCTTGGTGAGGTTGGCGGCTTCCTCGGCGAGATCGGCGTCGCGAATGCGGGACTCGGCGGCGGCGATGTTGGTCAGCTGGCTGGAGGCGAGGTTTACTGCAAAGGAGAACTGGTTCTGACCGCGACCGACAACTGCCTGGGCATCGCCGAGCCGGACGACGGCATCGGCCAAGGCGGTGACGGCGGCTTCAGCGCCGGCCTGGGTGCTGATGTCAGCGGTCGATCCACTGCCAACGGTAGTTGAGGCGACGACCGTTCCTTGTCCGCCAACACCGGAGGCGCCGGCGTTGGTACCGACAGAGACCTTAAAGTCCTTGAGGGTGGAGAGCACGCGAATGCCTTCCGGGCCGGCGGCGGTGGCCTTGTCCTTCACGGCGACAAGCGACTGCAGGGTGGGGTCGTTCGATTGCAGGAGGGCAGTGTTGATGGCGCTGATGGCTTCGTCGACGGTACCGGCGTTGCGGCCGGTGGCATCGTTGCGCAGAACGATGGCGACGGAGTGTTCGGTGCCGGCGGCGTCTGTGCCGGAGAGTGTAATGGTCTGATCGTCCCCGCCCGAGAGGATGGGTGTAAAGGGAAGGATGGAGGAGTGCTGGACGCCGCCGGCATTGAAGGCATTGATGGCGGTGTTGCCGGCCTGGACCTCGGCGGCGTCGGCGACGCCGGTGGCGACAGCGGAGTTGAAGCCGAAGACGTTGGCGGCGCCAATGGTGGCGATGCGGAAGCGGCTTCCATTGGAGGAGGTGATGGTGATATCGGTGCCGTCATTGGAGGCGACGAGGCCTGCCAGCGCGAGAGTTGGATTGGCGGCAAAGGCAGCGTTGAGCGCGGTGGTGGCTCCGGCGATGGTGGCGGCTACCGGGGTGATGGCGAGCGAGACGGTGGGTCCGCCGCCGATGGAAAACTCGAGGGTTTGGGGGGCAGCGGCGAAGGTGCCGGAGGCGCCGGTTACGGCGGTGTAGTCGAAGGTGCCGGAGGCGCCGCCGGCCGAGCGGAAGCTGCCGAGGCCGAGGCGGTTGTTCAGGTCCCCGGAGGCGAGCACTTCAAACCGTTCGCCGCGAGCGCTGGTGAAGACCAGTGGAGAGCCCGGAGTGGCGGTGGTGAGGGCGATGCCGGCGGCCTGGAGGGACGCATCCGAGGCGACGGCGGCGGTCAGGTCCGCGAGCGCCTGGTCGATGGTGGTAGCGGCCGAGACGGCGAGGGCGATGTCGGTGGGCCCGGAGAGACCGGCACCCTGGAAACGAACTGTGACAGTGCCGGCGCCGGAGGCGCCGAAGGCGGTGGCGGCGGCTGCGGTGGCGCTACCACCGGTGAGGGAGTTGGCCAGCGTGAGGCCCTCCGGGTTCGAGCCGGAGGTCACGTTGCCGAGCAGCGCGTTGGCCATCCGGTCCCCGGCGGCGACCTGGAAGGCTGTATTGCTGGAACTGAAGGCGAGGGACTTCTTGCCATCGGGCGCGGTGATCACGTTGGCGGAGATGTTGGCGTTCTGGAACGCGGTTGCCTCCGGGCTTACGCCGGTACCGGCGGCGGCGATGGCGTTGTTGATGGCGGTGACGAGGTTGTCGACGGTGGTGACGCCGGACAGGTTGACAGCGACCTTGATGCGGTTCTCGTCGCCGAAGCCGGGACCGCGAAAAAGAAAGTCGGTGAATCCGGCGGCGGCGAGCGAGCCCATATTTGTGGGGTCGCCGACGATGGCGGAGACGCTAGTGGCCGGCGAACCGGTGCCGATGTCGGTGGCGACGACGCCCTGCGCCTGCGCGCCTTTCAGGCCGAGGCTCTTGGCGTCGACGGTGGAACTGCTGAGGTCGACCTGTGAGGCGCCGTTTTGAATGGAACTGATGCCGCCGGAGGCCTTGCCGCCGCCGATGAAGACGGAAATCGCCTTGGCGAACTCGCCGCCGGCATTGAGGCCGATGGCCTGCGCCTGACGGTCGATTTCGGTGATGACGCTGCCGAACTCGGAGTTGAGGACGGCGCGGCTGCCGATGAAGGTGCCGGAGGCCGACTGGGTGGCCAGGGTGCGGGCCCGGTCGAGGAGCTTGCTGATATTGTTAATGCCCCCATCGATGGTCTGGAGCGTGCTGAGGCCGTCATTGGCGTTGCGAATGCCCTGCCGAAGCACCGCCTGATCGCTGCGGAAGCTGTTGGCGATGGACAGGCCGGCGGCATCGTCGCCGCTGGAGAGAATGCGCAGGCCGGAGGTGACCCGGCCGATGGTCTTGGCCTGGACCTCACTGGTGATGCGCAGATACTCCTGCGACTGCATGGAAGCGATGTTGGTATTGATTCGGAAGGACATGGCTTTACTCCTAAAGGAAAACGGGGAGTCCTTGCGCTGAGCGCCCGATGGGCCGCGCCGAGGAGGGTCCGTGGATTATGGTTGGGGTTAGAACGATCGCCGGTCGAGTGAGGGGCCTGCGCCTCGATCAGCTCTTCGATGACAGGAAAGAGGGATGGCGGAGTGTTGCGTTACTGTTCGGAATCGCCGGGTGCGGCGGAGGTGGAGGGTGCGGCGGGCTCCGCGGGCGCGGGAGACTCCCGGAGGGTTTCCACCAACCGGGTCAGTTTGCCGGGGTCGGCGGCCGGGGCCGAAGCGGCGAGGTTGGCGTCGCGGGTGATGCAGATTTCCGAGCGGAGAACGGAGACGTCCTTCGGGGCGGCGATTCCCAACTTGACCTGGGTGGGAGAGGTCTCCAGGATCTCGATGCGGATGTCGTCCCCGATCACGATTGACTCCCCTCGGCGCCTGCGAATGATTAGCACTAGACCTCCGTCGAACGATTGACTGACACGGCCGCACCGGACGGCGAGCCGGTTTCCTGCTGGTCCGCGACGGCGGCCTGCAGTGGGGTGATGGCCGAATACCGACTATCGTCCCGGACCGCTTGCACACCGATGCGTGTTTCCCGCGAGAGTACCACGGGACCGAGCAGGTTTGCCGTGGGTGTGCCCTCCTCGGGCAGGCATACGATGGCGAGGCAGGCGATACTCTGCTCCCATACAGCAGCTTCTCCAGATGTGGCGCCGAGCAGTTTGCGTTCCTCCGGGCCGACCATCAACTCATAGCCGGGATCGACGGAGCGTGCCGGAAGTGTAACGAAACAAAGGTCAGGGTTGGTAAGACTCTGGAGAAAGACGACCGGCCGGAGGGCTGGACGCTCGATACAAAGGAATCGTTTTTCCGCTTCGAATCCCGGCAGTCCCTGCGGGAACTCGAATACGTCCTCATCGGAGAACTCTACGTCGCCGAAGTGTTTTGTGGGAATAGATTGCATGGTTCTTTGGGTATTCCCCTGGGTGTATCGCCCACGGTGAATTCCTTGCTGCTGATCTATCGGACAGCGGAGCGGGCGACTTCACAACGTTCGGAACAATCTGGCGGGATCAGCGGACAAATCCGGGAGAGGCGGGGCGAAGTGCGGCCGATGAGGAATGGGCGCGGTTGGCGGCGTCGAGGAAGCGCTGGTGTTCGGCTGCGCGGCGGGCCTCGTCCCAGCCGCACTCGTCGGCGAGGTGGGCGAGAGCGTCGGGAACGAGGCTTGCGCCGCAATCTGGGGCGAAGGCGTTCTCGGTGCGGCGAAGGAGGAAATCATCGAGGTGGCGGCAGAACTCCTGCCGGACAGCAAAGCGGGCCTCGCCGCCGAGGGGGCCATACTGCGCGGCAAGCGTTTGTACGGCCGTAGCGCGGCTGCCATACAGAGCGGCAAAAGGGCCGGAGGGTGCGGCGCCCCCGCCCGGAAGCGGCAGGTCTGCGGTGCGGGAGGTGGCAGGGAGTTTGAGGAAGGCGGCGGCCGCGTCGGCGGCCTCGGCGGCGATGGCGCGATAGCCGGTGATTTTGCCGCCGAGGACGGAGATCATGCCAGGCATCGTCTCCTCCACCTTATGGACGCGGGAGACGCTGGATTCGGCGCCGGGTTGGCGGACGAGGGCACGAACACCGGCGTTGGTGGAATAGAGGGGAAGGCTGCGCACGCCGGGGAAGAAGGGTTCGACGGACCGGAGGAGGTAGTCGATGTCCTCGTCCTCGGCTCGGACTTGTCCGGGGTCGCCGGAAAAGTCTGTGTCCGTGGTGCCGATCCAGGTCTTGCCGAGCAGAGGGATGACGAAGAAGAGCCGGCCATCGACAGGAGAGAACAGGACGTTGGCCTGGTTGACCATCGGGGCACAAGTCAGGTGAATTCCCTTGGTGGTACGGATGCGGCGGCTGGGCAGGCCGGAGCAGAGCGACTGGGTACGGTCAAACCAGGCGCCGGTAGCATTGAGGAATACGCGCGCGCGAAGGGTTGCCTCTTCGCCGGTATCAACGTCGCGGAGGCGGAGGGCGTCGAGGCGGCCGGAGACATTTTCAAAACCGGTGACTTCACAGTAGTTCCGTACGACGGCGCCGTGGGCGGATGCGTCGAGGATGTTTTCCAGGCAGAGGCGCTCGGGCATGCGAACCTGGGCATCGAAGTAGCTGCCGGCGCCCTGGAGCCCGTCGCGGGTGAGAGCGGGTTCGGCGGCGAGGGCATCGGCGGCGCTCAGGAAGCGGCGGCCGGGGAGAGAACGATCGAAGCTCAGGGCGTCATAGAGGGCGAGGCCGACGCGCATCTTGGCGCGGAACCAGGCGGAGTGATGAACGAAGGGGATGCGGAACTCAAGCGGCTTGACGAGGTGGGGGGCGATGCGGAGGAGGATCTCGCGTTCGCGGAGATCCATGCGGACGAGGCCGAAGTCGAGCATCTCCAGGTAGCGAAGGCCGCCGTGGATGAGACGGGTGGAGCCGCTGGTGGTGCCGCCGCCGAAGTCGCCTTTTTCGACGAGCGCGACGGAGGCGCCGCGGAGAGCGAGGTCACGGGCGATACCCGCACCGATGATGCCACCGCCGATAATGGCCACATCGAAAGATCCAGGAAACACACCGGTGAGGCTGCTGCTCATCTGAAGTTCATTATCGCAATGGTGCGGGTCAGGCGCCTGTGACGGCCTGGTAGACCGCGCGCTTGGAGAGGCCGCGGGCGCGGGCGACGTGCTTGATGGCGTCCATCCGGTCCATGCCGTCGCGGATGGCGTCGGCGACGGCGTCGGCGAGTGGGCGTTCGTCAGGGGGCGGGGCTTCGGCGCGGCCGATAAGGAGTGTGATCTCGCCACGCGGCTGGCCGGCGAGGAGTTGGCGGCGCACGTCGGCGGCGTTGCCGCGGAGAAACTCCTCGTGGAGTTTGGTCAGTTCGCGGGCGACGACGATAGGGCGGGGGCCGAGGACGGCATCGATATCCTCCAGCGCATCGAGGATGCGATGGGGCGCCTCATAGAAGATGAGAGTCGCCGGGGTGGCGGCCCAGGTTTCGAGGGTTTTGCGCCGTTGGGATTGCTTGGGGGGCAGGAAGCCGCCGAACAGGAACGCGTCGGTGGGAAGGCCGGAGGCGCAGAGGGCGGCGAGGATGGCGGAAGGGCCGGGAATGGGGATGACGGGGAAGCCTTCGGCGGCGGCGGCGGCGGCCAGGCGGAAGCCGGGGTCGGAGATGAGGGGGGTGCCGGCGTCGGAGATGAGCGCGATGCGTTCGCCGGCGCGGAGGGCTTCGAGGAGTTGTTCGCCGCGGCCGCGTTCGTTGTGTTCATGGTAGCTGATGAGGGGTTTGTCGATGCCGTAGTGGTCGAGGAGTTTGCGGCTGTGACGGGTGTCCTCGCAGGCGATGCGGTCGACCGCATCGCGGAGGATGCGGACGGCGCGAAAGGTAATATCCTCCAGATTCCCGATCGGAGTGGCGATAAGATAGAGTGCGGCAGGCAATATTCGTCACTATACTTGAATAGGAAATTCCCCACGGAAGGAGACACCAGGATTGCATCCTGAACCAGGTACGGCCACAACCCCATTTTACGTTTGGAGGCCGGCGGACAAGCCAATCTCGGTGCAGTTGCAGTTTGATGTCATCGACCGGATTCTGCTGGAAGTGATGCGCGGCTTCGGCGCGGTGCCGAAGCGCGGCGCGGAGGTGGGTGGACTACTGCTGGGCACCGCGGAAGTGGAAGACGGCAGGATTGTCGTGAAGGTGGAGGAGTTCGAGCCGGTGGAGTGCGACCACGCGGCGGGCCCGTCCTACATCCTATCCGAAGACGACCGGGCGGCGTTTCTGGAGGCGGTGCAGCGATGGACGCCGGGGCCGGAGCGGCGGATTTACGCCGTGGGGTACTATCGGGGGCACACGCGGGACGGCATCTGTCTGGCGGCTGAAGATCTTTCGGTGCTGCAGGAGTATTTCCCGGAGCCTTCGGCGATTGCGCTGGTGGTGAAGCCGTATGCAACGAAGGTAAGCCGGGCGGGGATCTTCTTTCGAGAGGATGGACAGTTCCGGGCCGATGCGTCGTACCTGGAGTTTCCGTTCCGGCGGAAGGAGTTGGGTGGCGGATCGTCGGGACTGGAGAAGATCGCGGCGGCGGCACGATTCGGACAGAAGGCGAGCGAGGAGCCGCGGATTGCGGAACCGGCGCCGGAGACGCAGCCGCCGGGGGAGGCGCGTCCCATGTTCGGGGAGAGTTACGCGGCGGCGGCCGCGGGCGGAGAGAGTTTTGAGGCGCCGAACCGCAAGAACGCACGGAGCGGGTGGGTGTGGATCCCGCTTTCGTTCATCTTCATGCTGCTGGGGGTGGTGCTGGGGTTCCAGATTGCGTTGAGCATGCGGCCGAAACAGCCGGCGAACCCGTGGTTGGAGGCCTGGGACATGGCGCTGCAGGTGCGGCGGGCGGGTGAGGAGTTGAGCGTGACGTGGGATCCGCTTTCGCCGGCGGTGCGGAACGCGACGCGAGGGGCACTGATCATCCAATCGCGGGACGAGACGCGGACGATCGACCTGCGCGGGACGCAGTTGCAGGGTGGGAATGTGATCTACCGCGGGGTGCCGGAGCGGGTGATCTTCCGGCTGGAAGTGTATCCGCGGGACCGGACGGTTGTGTCGGAAGTCGCCGAGTTCCGGAAGGAGCCGTAGGCGGCTAGGGGCGGCGGAGAACGAGGACGGCGTTGAGACCGCCGAAGGCGAAGGAGTTGGAGACGGCCGCCTCATGCGGCCACGGGGTGGCGGCGGTGCAGAGCGGAATGTCGCAATCGGGGTCCGGCGTCTGGAAGTTGGCGGTAGGGACGGCGATCTGGTGGCGGAGGCCGTGGATGGCGGCGACGGCTTCGAGGGCGCCGGAAGCCCCGAGCGCGTGGCCATGCAGGGACTTGGTGGCGGAGACCTGAATGCGGTGGAGGCTGCCGGCGAAGACGTCGCGGATGGCGGCCGATTCGGCGGCATCATTGGCGGCGGTGCCGGTGCCGTGGGCGTTGACGGCGCCGATGGCTTCCGGCGGAAGAGCGGCGTCGGCCAGCGCCTGGCGGATGGTGCGGGCGGCGCCTTCGGCGGAGGGTTGGGTGATGTGGTGCGCGTCGGCGGCCATGCCGAAGCCGGCGATTTCGGCGAGCACGGTGGCGCCGCGGGCGAGTGCGCGGTCGAGTGGCTCGAGGACGAGCATACCAGCGCCTTCGCCGAGAATCATGCCGGAGCGGGTCTTTGAGAATGGCCGGCAGGTGTCTGGGCTGACAACGCGGAGTGCCTCCCAGGCGCGGAGAGAGCCGTAGGTGAAGGGGGCCTCACTGCCGCCGGCGAGGGCGACGTCGGCGAGGCCGTGACGGACCAGCCAGAAGGCCTGGCCGATGGCGTGGTTGGCGGAACTGCAGGCGGTGGAGACGGTCCAGACGGGGCCTTGCCAGCCGAATTCGAGGGTCAGGGCGCTGGCGCCGGCATTGGCCATGAGGCGGGGGATGGTCATCGGGTGGACGCGCGGGACATTCTCTCGGTAGAGGGTGTGGAAGCCGGCGTCCTCGCTGGTTTTGCCGCCGTAGCAGGAGCCGGTGACAATGGCGGCGCGGGAGCGTTCGTCGGGGGAGAGATCGAGGCCTGACTGGGCGAGGGCTTCGCGGGCGGCGACGATGGCGAACTGTGCGAAGCGGTCGAGGGGGACGATCTGGCGGTCGTCGAAGTGGCGGGCGGGCGCGTAGTCGCGGGCCTGGGCGGCGTGGCGGATGCGGATACCGTCGTTTTCGAATCCAGCGAGCGGTGCGATGCCACTCGAGCCGGCAAGGCAGGCCTCCCAGAAAGCGGCGGCGCCGGTGCCGAGGGCTGAAACACAGCCGAGACCGGTAACGGCGACGCGGCGGCTCATGCCTGGGCTTCCGGGGACACGGGGGCGGATTTTTCGTCCACGAGCTTTTGCACGCCCTCGGCCAACTGTCGGATGTCCTTGACGATACGGGCCGATTCGTCGGGGATGCTGATGTCGAACTCGTTTTCGAGCGCGAAGAGGATGTTGATGCCGTCGAGGGAGTCGATGCCGAGCTGTTCGAAGGTCGCCTCCGGGGTGACCTGTTCCAACGGGAGTTTCTGCGTCTCGGCGAGGGTGCGGAGGACGCGATCGAGGACTTCTGGAGTGACGGACTCGCTCATCGTTCCAGCATCGCAGAGACGGTGGCTGTGGACAAATCGCTTTTCTGAAAAAGAGGGAGAATCTGGCGAACGGCTGCAAGAGTGGAGGAGATGTCGGGATCGGATTGGAGGACGCGGCCGTCGTGGAGGCAGAGGATGGCGCCGTCGGCGACGGAGCGGGCGAGACGGGCGGCAACGGCGGGGCCGGGCGTCTTCCAGTCCCGGCCGATGGATGTCCACATGACGCCGAGCAGGCCGAACTCGCGCTGAACTCGGCGGAGCCCGAACCAGCGGACGCCGTAGGGGGCGCGGAAGAGGCGGGGCGTGACGCCTGTGGTTTCCTGGACGACGACCTGGGTACGTCCGATCTCCTCGCGCATGCGGGCGGCGGAGGTGAAATCCAGACGAGGGTGGGACCAGGTATGGTTGCCGATTTCGTGGCCGGCGGCGGCGATGGCGCGGAGGATATGCGGAAGGCGGGTGGCGTTGTGCCCGCACACGAAAAAGGTGGCGCGGGCGTTGTGTTGGGCGAGGAGGTCGAGCAGGGCGGGGGTGGACTCGCTGGGGCCGTCATCGAAGGTGAGGGCGATCTGGCGGCGGCCTGCCGGGAGCCGCCACACGGAGGGGGCCAGCCACTGAGCGCTCCGGCCGCGGACGGCCCAGGCGAAGAGCCCGGCGGCGCCGGCGGCCGACAGGCTGGTTTCGGCCCACATGGCGGTTACTGCTCCGGTTGGCCGGCCCAGGCGATGCTGTGGTCGGAGGTGACGGCGTGGGTTCCGGGGGGGGAGATGAGCGTGAAGTAGGACCAGGGGCCGGGCTGCCAGGGGTATTTGTCGATGACGGATTCGTCGACCTCGATACCGAGGCCCGGGCCGCGGGGGACGACCAGATCGCCCTTCTCAATCACGAGCGGCGAGGCGAGGATCTCCTTGGCCAGCGGCCACTCGTACATGAACTTGCGGCCGGGTTCGGTGTAGCAGGGAGCCTCCAGCCATTCGACGACGTTTTCGGGCCAGCAGATGCCGGCGTGGGCGGCGGCGATGAGTTCGAGATCCGTGCCCCAGCTGTGGAACGCGAAGCTGAGGTTGGCGTTCTGGACCTCGCGGAAGAGGCGGCGCCCCATGCCGTAGCCGCCCTGGCAGACGACATCCATTTGAATATAGTCGGCACAACCGGTGTGGATGAGGTCGAGAAAGCCGTCTTCGGTCTGCTCGTGTTCGCCTGTGGCGACCGGGACGTGGCCCTGCGCACGGAGGGAGCGGTAGGCGGCGTGATCGGCCGGAGGCAGCGGTTCCTCCAGCCAGGTGATGTCATAAGCGCCCATGGACTTGGCCAGGTCCGCGATCGTCTCCGGGGAGTAGCTGCGGTCGCCCATGCGCCACCAGGAGTGGGCATCGACCATGAGGCCAAAATCGGGACCGGTGGCGGCACGCATCTGGCGAACGGTTTCGAGGTCTAGATCCGGGCCGAGGGCCGGGCGCATTTTGTAGGCGCGATAGCCAAGTTCCCGGGCGAGGGCGGCCTCGCGGGCGTACTCTTCCGGCGGTTGGTACATACCGGCGCTGCCGTAGAGCGAAATGCGGTCGCGGACACGGCCGCCGAGGAGTTCCGAGACCGGGGCGCCGTGCAGTTTGCCAAGGGCGTCATAGAGGGCGACCTCGACGGTGCCATAGACGTGGCTGGTCTTGTGATGCTTTCCGGGGCCGGCCTGGAACTGCACGCGGAGCGCGTCGGCGTCGCGCAGGACACGGCCCTCCAGCCAGGGGGCGATGGTGTCGCGAATGATGGCGGCGGCGGCCTCGCTGCCTTCGCCAGGGCCGTAGCCGACGATGCCGTTGTCGGTTTCGACGCGAATCAGCATGGCATCCCGCTTCAGGATCTGCCGGCGGCCACCGTAGTAATCAAACTCGACGGGCTGCGGAAAGACGTAGGAAAGCAGGAAACAGCGAACGGATCGAATCTGCATGCAATCTCAACATACTCCCAAAAACAATGGCCCGGAGTCCATGGAACTCCGGGCCGGGGGGAGAGAATGGGAAGGGCAGGTCAGATGAGCAGGCCGCCGTGGCCGAGGCTCGAGATTTCCCAGCCGCTCATGTGATACCGGGCCAGCAGCGGCGGCAGGACGATGTCGAGCACGTTCTTCTTCGCGGAACGGTAGCACCCCGGGGCGGAGATGATCGGAATATCGTCCTTATAGCCGAGCAACATCAGGCTGCCAGGTTCCACCGGGGCCAGGAAGCGTTCGATGTGCGTGCCCAGCCGGAGCATCGCACGGCCGACGACATCCTCCGGACCTTGCGGCGCCGTGGTGGAGGCGATGATGATGACGGCGGGCTTCGCGCGGAGCAGGTGTTGCAGGGCGCGGCCGATGGCGTTTTCCTCTTCGAGGGCGCTCAGAACATAGTTCTGCTGCACGCCCATCGACTCCAGCCGCTGCCGCATGATGTTGTCGAAAAGCTGGCGGGCGCGGTCGCCCTGTACCGGATCCGTGTACAGAACGGCCACCTGCGGGTCCTGAATGGGACGGGCCTGCAGAATGGGTCCACGCTCGATCAGTATGTTGCGGACTGCTTCCACTTCCTGTGAGGAGACGGCGAACGGGGTGCTCTTGATGGTGGCGACGCGCTGCCCTGCCTGCACAAAGGAGAAGTTGGCGCCAGTCGCAATGACGACGCTGCCGGTGCAGTTGATCTGCTTCAGGAGTTCATCGTCCACGAGAAGGCAACTGTCCTGGACGGCGAACAGATTGGCACGGCCACCCGCGGCCGGCCGGAGTTCCATGGTTCCGCAGCCGATGCGAGTGGCAATCTCAAGGACAGCTTCGTCCTCGCCGATCTCGCCTTCCTCCAACTGCGTAACCCAGACTTCCTGCATTCCTTCTGTTTCCAGGATGCGGACATCCTCTTCATTCAGGACATGTCCTTTTGCCAACAGTTTCTTTCCGCCGGGCCGGAAGATCGTGCAGCAGAGGATTCTGCCCGTGGATGCCTTGACATCGATGGTCTGCGCGCGCATGTTGAACTCTCCAGGAACTCCGGTAATCATCAGGAATTTCCTCCCTGATTTTTTCCGGTTTGCGTTGATTATACAAATTTGGTCCGGAGATGGGGGAATTTTTCTCCCCGCGCGCGGCGTCTATTTTGCGGGTATAAGGGGTGGTGTTGCCGGAGGTGATCCAAACCAGAGTACTGGGGGGTATCTTCTAGTACCTGGCTCCCGAATAGGTATTTCAACCATTTAGAGCACGGTACCAAAGGGGCGTTATCCCCTCATATGGGGGCAGTGATGGGCCCCCATGGAGGGGATCAGTGGAGGGACTTCCGCATCGCGATTTCGTCGCATGCCTGAAATTTGGGGCATCGGAGGCAATCTTTCCAAGCCTTGAGGGGGAGTTCCCCCCGCTCGACGGTTTCGTAGCCTAATTTTCGGAAAAATCCCTCTACATATGTAAAGGCGAAGAGCGAAGTGAGGCCGAATTCGCGGGCCTCGACCTCGAGGGCTTCGACCATTTTACGGCCGAGCCCGTGGGACTGCCAGCCGGGATCGACGGCGAGCGAGCGGATTTCCGCGGCGGTTGGGGAGTAGATGTGGAGCGCGCAGCAGGCGACCAGGCGGTCTTCGTGGGCGATGACGACAAAGTCGCGAATATTTTCGGCGAGTTCGAACTCGGTCCGGGGCAGCATAATGCCTTTTGCGGCGAAGCTGTTGATGAGGGAGAGGAGGCTCGGGATGTCGCGGAGATTGGCCTTGCGGACGGCGAGCGGACCCTCGGCGAAGGTGGAAGGCGCGAGAGCCGGGGCGGTCTGCAGCGTGACGAGGGTGCTCATGAACGGCGTCCTTTCTATAGGGGGAGAAGAGCGGCTGACGGGATGGGTCAGCCGCGGAGGAAGCGGGTGCCGACGGCTTCGCCGTCGAGGAGGCGGGCGACGATGTCCGGGGCGGCGCCGGGAGCGATGACCACCTCGCCGACGCCGCCGAGGAGGGCGTCCGCGGCGGCGTTGAGTTTGGCCTGCATGCCGCCGGTGGCGATGCCGTCGGCGATCAGCAGGCGGCTCTGTTCGAGCGTGAGAGTGGGGATGACCTGACCGCCGCCGTCCTTGACGCCATCGACATCGGTGAGGAAGAGCAGGCGGCTGGCCTGGAAGCCGGAGGCGCAGGAGACGGCCATCTGGTCGGCGTTGACGTTGTAGATGTTGCCCTGGCGGTCGCCGGCGACACAGGCGACGACGGGGAGGAAGCCGCCACCGATCAGGGTATGGAGCAGCTGCGGATTGGAACGGACGGGTTTGCCGACGAAGCCGAGTTCGGGGCGGAGCTGTTCGGCTTCCGCGAGGCATGCGTCGATCCCTGTGATGCCGACGGCGGGCGCGCCGGCGGCGACCAGCGAAGCGACGAGCGTATGGTTGACACTGCCGGCGAAGACCTTCAGGACGGCGTCCAGAACCTCATCGGTGGTGACGCGCAGCCCTTCCACGAACCGCGACTCAACGTTGCGTTCGGCGAGGAAGCGGGTCATCTGCTTGCCGCCGCCATGGACGACGACGGTACTGGCGTTGCGCTTGTGCGCGGCGGTCAACTGG
>CAZWDD010000069.1:0-1613 GCA_964632345.1 uncultured Solibacteraceae bacterium
GAGAAGTTCAAGGCGGAGCTGACGGGATATGGGGAGGAGTTTTACGCGCGGACGGGGCGCGAGCGGAGGGTGAGCAAGGCGCAGCAGAAGCCGCGGCATTCGCTGCGAATCGCGATGATCAACGACCACGGCTACCGGTATGGTGCGGGGCTGGCGCACCGGCGGATGGCGGATGTGCTGACGAACGCTGGCCATTCGGTGTATGCAGTTTCATTGCGGGCGGAGCCTGGGCATACGGGCGAGGCAACGGAGTTGACGGCGGCGGAGGTGGCAGCGTCGGTGAGCGCCCTGGCGCCGGATATGGTGATTGCGGGGAACCTGCATTCGGCGGGGCCGGACCCGTGGCAACTGGGGGTGCTGGCCGAGCGGTATCCGACGCTGGCGGTGCTGCACGACTTCTGGCTGTTGACGGGGCGGTGCGCGTATCCGACGCCGTGCGAGAAGTACCGGAGCGGGTGTGACGCAAGCTGCCCGACGGCGGGGGAGTATCCGAAGCTGGCGCCGGAGAAGATCGCGCCGGCGTGGCGGCGGAAGCAGCAGTTGCTATTCGGCGAGAATCAACTGGCGCTGCTGGGGAATTCGGAGTGGGCGTGCGAATTTGCGCGGGAGGCGATGCGGGCAACGGGCGGGGCGGAGGCGGCGCGGCCGGTGGCACGGTTCCGGCTGAGCTTTCCGCTGGACGTATTCCGGCCGCTGGACAGACGGACCTGCCGGGCGTGGCTGGGGCTGCCGGAAGACCGTTTCCTGGTGATGTTGAGCGGGGACCTGTACGATGCACGGAAGAACACGCGGCTGGCGCTGGAGGCGCTGGTGAGCCTGGGGCTGCCGGATGTGACGGTGGTGAGCCTGGGGCAGAAGCGGGACGGGGACGAGGGGTTGCCGGCGGGACTGGACATCCGGCGGATCGGCCATGTGGAGAGCGTGGAGACGATCGCGCGTTACTACGCGGCGGCGGACATCTATGTGGGGCCGAGCCGGGAGGAGACGTTCGGGCAGGTGTTCATCGAGTCGATTGCGTGCGGGACGCCGGTGGTGGGCGTGCGGGCGTCCGGGATGCAGGAGGCGGTGGTGGAAGGCGTGACGGGCGTGCTGGCGGAGGACTTCACGGTGGAGGCGCTGGCGGCGGCGATCCATGAGCTGTACCGGAAACCGGAGTGGAGGCGGCAGATGGGGGAGTGGGGCCGGATCTACGTGGAGAACGAATGGTCGCGCGAGGCGGCGTATTACCATCTGTTCCGGGCGTGGCGGCGGCTGGGATTGCTGAACCGGCTGGGAGCGCCGGAGAAGATCGGCTTCGTGCCGGAGCCGCCGGGGGCGCCGGAGTGCCAGCCGTTGAAACGGGAGACGGGAATCACGGCGGGAGTGTCGACGATGATGGGCCCGGAGGAGGGACCGTATCCGGAGTATGCGCTGCCGAAGTTCCGGTGGGCGTATGGGCCGGCGTCGGAGATGGAGATCCATGCGACATCGGGAGGGGCGCATTCGCTGGTGGTGCGATACAGGAACGTGCATCCGGGACAGGAGTTGCGGCTGTTGCTAAATGGAGAAGCGTTGGGGGAGTGGGTGCTGCCGTGCGGGGGCATCGAGGCATCACGGCTGGTGTGCAGCCGGGC
>CAZWDD010000069.1:1713-21497 GCA_964632345.1 uncultured Solibacteraceae bacterium
GAGAATGAAGCCGGGAAGGGCGTGGGGCAGATGCTTCCAGCGGGCCATGTCGGCCATGGAATCGAGAGCGCGTTCCTTCAGCAGGGCGAGCGCTTCGGCGTCGCGGCCCTCGGTCATCGGAACGAGGGCGTAGGCCGCTTTGTTGCGGTCGCTCCAGGTGAGCGAGTTCAACTGCTCGACGAACCAGGTGGCGGGAATTTTGATGCCGCTTTCGGAGTTGAGGCGGGCGAGGACGGCGAAGGCGGCAAGCGAGCGCATGGCATTGTTGCGGACGCCGTCGTCGGGGTCCTGGATGGCGTATTGGAGATCGTCGACAACGAGCGGCTTGCGAGTAGCGTAGGCGATGACATAGGCGGCAATGGCGCGTTCAGTTTCATCGACGCTGTTGCGGAGGACGTTGCGGAGGGTCTTCAGGTGTTCGTCGGCGAGGGCGGGAAACTTCTCCTGCACGTCGCGCGCCGGGCCGTACTGCATGAGGCTATGGCCGCGGGTGAGATCCTCCTCGGCCTTGCCGGCGCGGACGGCGATCTGCAGCTGCTCCATGAACTGGTGCCAGGCGTCGATGACGGGTTCGGGCAGATGGATGGATTCGTCGGCGGGCGGGGCGTGGTACTCGAATACGGGCCCGCCGCGCTCGAGGATGCCGACGTAGAGAATCGCCGCGCCGGCTTCGTCGCAGCAGACGGCTTCGAGTTGGGCGCGGACGACGCCATCGACGGACTCCACCTGCTCCTCCACGTCGCCCTTGGAACGGGGGAGGGGGTCGCCCTTCTTCGCTTTTAGGGCCTTTTCGACTCGATCGCGGGTGACTTTCTTGAGCCCGAAGAAATCGACGAGGCCGATGCGTGGCGCGGCCACCGGCTGTGCGTCAAGCAGTACAGCCGGGAGCAGACAGAGAACGAGTGCGCGGAGGATCACAAGCTTCTAGACGCGAGCCGGGACGATCCGGCTACGCCTGTTTTGCGGCCAGATCGCCGATGACGGGAATCTTGAAGAATTCGCGGTTGTAGGCCTTGTACATCAGGAAGACCCAGGCTCCGAAGAAGGCGAGCGAAACGAGCAGGCTGATGCCGGTGAGGGCGAACCAGGCGCCGTAGGGAAGGATGGAGCGAAGGATGGCGAAGATGATCGACAGTGCGATCTGGAAGACGATGGCGCCGAGGTTGAAGAAGATGGACTGGAAGGCGTGGAAACGGACGTTGCGATTCTTGTTGTAGGGTTCGAGGACGAGGAATACAACGCCGGTGATGAGGCCGAGCAGGTAGCAGAGGGCGCTGGCGACGTTTTCCTCCATGCCGGCGGCGGCGGGCTGGGGCTGGCCGTATTGGGGTTGGCCATACTGTTGCTGCGGATATTGCGGCTGGCCTTGCGGGTATTGCGGCTGGCCTTGCGGATACTGGGGCTGCTGGGGATGGCCCTGCTGCGGGTAGGGCTGCTGCGGATACTGCGGCTGGCCTTGCGGAGGATAGCCCTGTTGCTGTTGGGGCTGCTGGGTCCAAGGCTGCTGCTGCGGCGGCTGTTGCGGCTGCCCCCATTGCTGGGGCGGATACTGCTGCGGGTGCTGGGGCTGTTGTGGCTGCTGCGGCCACTGGGGCTGTTGCGGGTTATTGGACATGTGATCTTCCTCCGGAAAGGTAACGCGGATTCCGTTCCTTGAGGGTATCAAGAAATGCGAAGCCCCTCCCGTGCCGGGTTGGCGGGGGAGGGGCTTCGGTTGGGTTGCGGGGATTAGAAAGAGTAGCGGAGGCTCAACTGAATGTTGCGCTCGCTGCTCTTGCCGGTGACCTTGCCGAAGGTGGCCGAAGTGGGGTTGGTGTCGACACCATTCCAGTTCGGGTGGTTCGGGAGGTTGAAGAACTCCGCACGGAACTGAATGAACTGGCGTTCCGTGACATTGAAGCTCTTGAAGGCGGCGCCGTTCCAGTTCTGGAAGCCCACGTTGTTGAACGAGATGGAGTTCCGGTTCTGGTTGGGCAAGGTGCCGTTGGCCGGTCGGGTGGCCCAGGCGCTGCCACCGACGGTGGTTTCAAACCACTGCGTGGTGATGCCGTTGAAGTTGCCGCTGGTGTTGCG
Source organism: uncultured Solibacteraceae bacterium (assembly GCA_964632345.1). Taxonomy (GTDB): domain Bacteria; phylum Acidobacteriota; class Terriglobia; order Bryobacterales; family Bryobacteraceae. The sequence goes on from CAZWDD010000069.1 coordinate 3,787, forward strand.
GTTGGCGAACTCCTGCGGACGATTCGGGACACCGTTCAGATTCCAGGGCTTGCCGTTGGTGGAGCCGATACCGAGATAGTCGTCGCCATTGCCGACAGTGAAGGGGGAGCCGGTCTGGAACTGGACAGTACCCGAGATCTGCCAGCCGCCGAGGAGACCCTTGGCCAGCTTGCTGGAGGAGTTGTTGAAGAAGGGCATTTCCCAGATCACGTTGTTGATGGAGACGTGACGGGTATCGTTGCCGGACTTGCCCCAGTTGAGGCCCTGGTTGTAGGCATCGATGAAGCCGTCGCGAGGGCCGGAGTTGTTGTCCATGGCCTTGGAGTAGGTGTAGGCCATGCCATAGCTGAAGCCCTTGGCAAAGCGGCGATTCAACTCCAACTGCAGCCCGTGGTAGGTGCTACGGCCGGAGTGTTCCAGCATGGGGATGTTGGCGAAGCCCTTGTAGGGGCGCAGGAAGTTGACGTTGGCGCCGGCGTTCTCCGGACGGAATGTGGTGCCGGTGGGCAACTGATTCAGGTCACGTTCGCGCGACAGGTAGTTGCCGACGGTGCCGATGTAGCCGACTTCGACGACGGTGGTCGAGGAAACCTGACGCTGATAGGTCGTATTCCAGTTGTAGCCGCGCGGAATCTTGTAGACCGGGTCAATGGTCATGAAGAACTGCGGGAAGGCCACTTGGCCGCCGGAACCGGGGTTGTCGGCGACGCCGTTGGTGACGGAGACCATCGGCTGCCAGGGCGGATTGCCGCCAAGGAAGACGGAGTCATAGACGCCGGGGCGAGAGATGAACCCGCCGAAACCGGCGCGAACGACGTCCTTATCGGAGATGGAATAGGCCATACCGAGGCGGGGAACGACATTGAACTGGTTGGGAGCCGCGTAGGGGCTGCCGCCGTCGAGGAGACGGTCGAACTGGCCGCTATCGATAGCCGCAACACGGCCGCGTCCAGCATCCGGGAAGGACGAGCCAGGGATGACGACACCGTTGAAGCGGTCGCCGGAGAGCACGAAGCCGGTACGGCGGTCGAGCACGGCGGCGTTCGCGGCATTGTATTTATCGGGCCGGAACATGGCGATATTGCCCCAGAGGGACTTGGCATAGCCGTTCATCCAGGTACCGCGGAAGCCGAGTTCCAGCTTCAACTTCTGGTTGACGCGCCAGGAGTCCTGTCCGAAGAACTCGAACATGTGGCTGCGGTAGGGGGTGTAGGCGCGGGGGCCGATTTCGGCATAGGCCGAAAAGAGACCGAGCGCGGCGTTGGTCAAGCCGGTGCCGGTGCCGGGGGCGCCGCCGGGACGGACGTCGTTGAATTCGAAACGGCCGTTCTGGTTATTGGTGCCGCCGGGGACGCCGGAGACGTTGATCTGGTCAAAGTCGTTCTGACCGGAACGTTCCCAGATGCCGCCGACCTTGAAGGTGTGGTTGCCGGCGATCTTGGTGAAGTTGTTGGAGATGTTATAGATGGGGCCGGCGGAGCTGGCCGGGTAAGGCCCGCCGTCGATGGTGCCCACGTTGGGAATCACGATGGTGGGGACCTTGTCGAAGATCTCCTTCCGCTCAGGGAAGATGTAGGGGTAGTTGATACCGGAGCGGGAACGGAGGTAGCGCTCACCGGTGCGGTCGATACCGATCTTCACCACGTCGTTGGAGGCCGAGATCATGAACTCGTTGATCATGGTCGGGCCGAGGGTCCAGGTGTGGGAGAGGCTGCCGGTACGGTTGGGACGGGACCAGTCGGTGATGGCATAGTCAAAGCCGCCACGGAAGGTATCGAGAGCCGTGTAGGTATAGTTGCTGCCGCGGAAACGGAACACCTGATTCTGGGTGGGGTTGTAGTCGACCGAGAAAGTATCCTTCCGCTGGTTCTGCCAGCCGCCACGCTGCTGGAAGAAGTTGGCGTTGCCGTAGGTGCCGTTCGGCTGCGGGTAGGTGCGCAGGAAGGCGATACCGTTGGCGCTGAGGCGGGAGGCGGGGATGATATTGCCGGCGAAGGGAGTGCCGCTCAACGGATCATTAATCACCCGGGCGGCATTGTAGAAAATGCTCGGGCCGCTGAGTTCACTGAAGTTGCCGTTGCGCATCAATTCGGTTGGCACGCGCTGCGTGGTGGTGCTGACGAAGCGGCGGCGGACGTACTCCTGCGCGAAGAGGAAGAACAGCTTTTCGCGGTTCTTGTTGAACTTGCCGGGGATCATTACGGGGCCGCTGACGTTGAAGCCGAACTGGTTGAAGCGAACGGGAGTCCGCGGGTTACCAAGAACATTCTGCCCCCAGCTGTTGGCATCGAGTTTGTCATTGCGGAAATATTCGTAGAACGAACCGTGGAAGTCCTTGCCGCCGGAGCGGGTAACGATACGGATCTGGCCGCCACCGGAACGTCCGTACTCGGCCGAGTAGTTGGCGGTGAGGACCTGGACTTCCTGAACGGTGTCAGCGTCGGCCGTGCCGACGGAGGTACCGTTGGCACGGGTACGGACACCGACGGCGCCGTCGAAGGTGATCAACTGATCCTGCGAACGGCCGCCGTTGATGCTGAAGCCGCCGGAATCGAGGCCGTAGCTGAACCCGGTCATGGGAGAGCTGCGGCGGACGCCGGGCTTCAGCATGGCGAGGAACAGCGGGTTACGGCCGTTGAGGGCGAGGTTCTGAATCTGGCGCTGTTCGACGGTCTTGCCGACGGCGGCGGATTCGGTATTGATCTGGGCGATGTTGGCTTCGACCGTTACCGATTCGGACACCTGACCGACGGAGAGGTCAATATTGACCTGCAGCGGCAGGCCGGCGTCAAGTTTATTACGGGTGCTGGAAGACTTCTTGAATCCAGCGGCCTCCACCGAGACCGTGTAGAAGCCGGGCGGGATATTGGGGACGGTGTAGAAGCCAGAGTCGTTGGACGTGGTCTGGCGTTCAAAATTAGTGTCTTCGTTACGGAGCGTGACCTTTGCATTGCTGACCACGGCGCCGCTTGGATCCTTAACCACACCAGAGATGGTGGAGTTGTCGGATTGCCCAAACAGACCGAGGGCGCAAAGGAGCATCGCGGCTCCAAACTTACGCACATGGTTCATGTTTTGTGATTTCTCCTGAAGCCTAAGAGGCTTGATGTTTTAATTGTACGAAACCTTTTGCATCATGTTTTCGTCTAACCAAGAATTCATCGTTTGGAAAAATGTCACGGTCTACCGGGACGAGCAGTTGGCGCTGGACGACGTTTCGCTCCAGATCGGAATGGGAGAGAACGTGGCGATCGTCGGCCCGAATGGCAGCGGGAAATCGACGTTAATTAAGACCATCACGCGCGAGCTATACACGCGCTGGCCACCGCCGCGGTGCGAGATGCGGATACTGGGCCAGCAGATCTGGAATGTGTGGGAGTTGCGGAGCTGGATGGGGATCGTGACGAACGATCTGGTGCAGCTTTGCACGCAGCCGTATTCGGTGTTTGAGACGATTCTTTCCGGGTTCCATTCGAGCGTGGGGATCTGGCCGTACCATCCGGTGACGCCGGAGATGGAGGCGCGGGCCGAGGAGTTGCTGGACTATCTGGAGATCCGGCATCTGCGGGAGCGGCTGATGACGGAGCTATCGTCGGGCGAGGCGCGGCGGGCGGTGATCGGGCGGGCGCTGGCGCATTCGCCGAAGGCGCTGATTCTGGATGAGCCGTCGAACAGCCTGGATATCCGGGCGATGGGAGAGTTGCGGGACGCATCGCGGAAGCTGGCGCAAAGCGGGGTCGCGGTGATCCTGGTGACGCATCATCTGCCGGACATCATTCCGGAGATCGACCGGGTGGTGTGTCTGAAGAACGGGAAGATATTCCGGGACGGGCCGAAACGGGAGATGCTGACGGCGGCGACGTTGGGCGAAGTGTTCGGCATTCCGGTGGAAGTGACCGAGCGGGACGGTTTTTACCATATGTGGTGAGCGGGAGTAGTACAGTGAAAAGAGGCGGGCCCTTAGCTCAACGGTTAGAGCAGCGGACTCATAATCCGTTGGTTGTAGGTTCAAATCCTACAGGGCCCACCATACTCCGGGCGGAGTTGTCAGCGGTGAGAATCCAGATGCGGGATGGGCATCTGCTGTGCGGCGAAGGGATCCACCGGCCCGAGGCTGGAGGCGAGCGAGTGCATGGAGGTGGCGGCGGCCGGGGCAGGGTGCGGGTGGGCCCGGGCGGCCTCGATGGCGGCGAACAGGTGAGTCAGGTCCGACTGGGTGACGGCGCCGATTTCGGCGGCCACGCGTCGGCCGCCGGCCCAGAGTTCAAGCAGGGTACGGCGGTGCAGTTGATGCGCGATCAGGAAGGCGAGCGGCACAAGGAAGGCCGGGGCGAGGAGCGTGAGCGGCACCTCCACCTGGTTCGACTTCCGGAGAGCGGCCAATACGCAGGCGGCCGCCATCGAGGCGACGGCGAGGAAGAGCCAGACGACGCGATACTGCTTTCGAACGGAGTAGCTGGACAGATCCCGCAGAAGGAAACCATCCATGCCGGCGGCGCCGCGCCAGACGATGATCCGGTGCGTGGTGACATGCGCTTCCCCGATGGCGTGAACCACTGCTTCGGACGGGAGAAGCTGGACCGGCAGCATAATCGGATATCGGCAGTTTCTTCCTTGCACTTTAGCGGGTTCGGCGGCATCTGGTGAGATATATGGCGGCAGCGTCGTGGATGAAGAAGTGGATGGCGGCGGCGGGCGCTTATAACCTGCTATGGGGGCTGGTGTTCGGGCTGTGGCCGGACATGCTGTTTGACTGGGCGGGGATGGCGCGGCCGAATTACCCCGAACTGTTTCAGTGCATTGCGATGATTGTGGGCGTTTACGGGATCGGCTATCTGGCGGCGGCCACCGACCCCTACCGGCACTGGCCGGTGATACTGGTGGGATGTCTGGGCAAGGTTTTCGGGCCGATCGGATTTCTGCAGGCGGCGCTCACCGGGCGCATGACGTGGAAGTTCGGGGTGGTGAACATCTTCAACGACCTGATCTGGCTGATCCCGTTTTTCCTGATTCTGCGCGGCGCGTGGCGGGCGTATCTGGCCGATCCAGGGGGCGAGGGGACGGTGCGGGACCAGCAGGGGCGGACGGTGGAGGAGTTGTCCAACGACCAGCCGGTGCTGCTGATATTCCTGCGGCACTTCGGCTGTACGTTCTGCCGGGAGGCGCTGGCGGACCTGAGGGTACAGCGGTCGCGGATTGAGGCGGCCGGCGTGAGAATCGCGGTGGTCCATATGAGTCCGGAATGGACGATGTTCCGCGTTTCTCGGACCCGGAACGTGCTCTCTACCGGCGCTTTGAACTGCGGCGCGGCGGATGGTGGCAACTGTTCGGCCTGCGGGTGTGGCTGCGGGGGGCCCGGGCGGTGCTGGCCGACGGTCACGGCGTCGGGGCGCTGGCCGGCGATGGCTTCCAGATGCCCGGGGCGTTTCTGGTGCTGAACGGGCAGGTGGTGCGGGCCTACCGGCATGAGACGGCGGCGTCGCGGCCGGATTACTGCGCGCTGGCCGACGCGTAGAGCGATTCGAGATCCCAATCGGGGATGGCGCCGGGGCGGGAGGCGACCAGCGCGCCGAGGGCGTTGGCAAGGCGGACCGTTTCCAACAGGGGACGCTGGGTGGTGAGGCCGTGGAGCAGTGCGGCAGAAAAGGCGTCGCCGGCGCCGACGGTGTCGACGACGGCAATCGACTGCGGGCGGGCGGCTACCGACTCGCCGTTGGCGTGGAGGACACAGCCATCGGCGCCGAGGGTGACGCAGAGGACGCGGAGATTGTAGCGGGCGATGAGGGCGGCGGCGGGGTCGCCATCGAGCGCGAGTTCGCGGGCGAGCCAGACGAGTTCGGCATCGTTGCACTTGACGGCGGTGGCGGCGCGGAGGAGTTCGTCGACGGTGGCGGGGTCTTCAAAGCCGGGCCGGAGGTTCACGTCGTAGAAGAGCGGAATGCCGGGCAGGGCGAGGCGGGCGGCGCGAGCCATGGGACAGGTCTGCTGCAGGGTGCCGCAGACGAGCCAGGCGGGGCGGAGGGCGAGGAGGGCATCGGCCTGACAGGCGGAGAGCTGCGGCTCCTCCCAGGCCGACGGGCGGCGAAGGTGGTAGGACGGGTGACCGGCGGGGTCGAGGGTGACATCGACGATGCCGGTGGGCCAGGACGGATGGCGGCGCGTGTAGGCCATGTCGACGCCGAGCGCCGCGGCGCGGGCGAGGGCTTCGTCGCCGGGCTCATCGCGGCCAACGGCGCTGACGAAGTACGACGCGAAACCAAGACGCGCGGCGTGGGCGGCAAGGTTGAACGGGGCGCCGCCGAGCAGGCGCCGGTCTGGATACTGATCCCAGAGAATTTCGCCAATGGAGACGAGGACTGGCCGCACGCTATTTACTCGGGAGCCGGTACGGCAGGGATGGCGGTGAGGGTGGGATTCGAACCCACGGTACCCTTTCGGGTACGGCGGTTTTCGAGACCGCTCGATTCAACCACTCTCGCACCTCACCGCGACAGGGAACTTTTCTAGTGTAGCAGTTCGGGGCTAGACGAACAAGTCCTTCATTTTGTCGAGCAGGCCGCGCTCCTGCGGTTCGTTTTCGGTGGGGAGGGTTTCGCGGAGCTGCTCGAAGAGTTTTTTCTGCTCACGGGTGAGCCGGGTGGGGACGCGGACGTCGATGGAGACGAGAAGATCGCCGCGGCCGGAGGAGTTCAGGTAGGGAATGCCCTTCCCGCGCAGGCGGATCTGCTCGCCGTGCTGGGTGCCTTCGGGCACCTTGACGTGTTCCAGCCCATCGAACGTCAGCACATCGACCTCTGTGCCGAGCGCGGCCTGAGCGATGTTGACGGGCACGGTGCAGTGGAGATCGTTCTCGCGGCGCTCAAAGACCGGGTGCTCCTTGATGGAGAGGACGACGAAGAGATCGCCGGCAGGGCCGCCGTTGGGGCTATTCTGCCCTTCGCCGGTAAGGCGGAGGCGGGTGCCGTTGTCGACGCCGGGCGGGATGGTGACGCGGAGCTTGCGTTCGCTGCGGAGGACGGCGTCGCCGGAACACTTCGAACAGGCCTTGCGGACCAACTGGCCGCGGCCGCCGCAGGTGCGGCAGGTCTGACGGATGGAGAGGAATCCCTGCTGGAGCAGCACTTCCCCGCGGCCGCGGCAGGTGGCGCACTGGGTGAGGCCATCCTTGCCCTCGCCGCCGGTGCCGTTGCAGAAGTGGCAGCGATCGATACGCGGCACCTGGATTTCGGCACTGAGTCCGCGAATGGTGTCTTCGAGCGAGATTTCGAGATCGTAGCGGACATCGTCGCCGCGCCGCACACGGGAGCGGCCGCCGCGGCGGCCACCACCGAACATGTCGCCGAAACCGAACAGGTCACCGAGGATGTCGCCGAAGTCGCCGAAGGCCTCCGGGTCAAAGCCCTGGGCTCCGCCGGCGGCGCCCTGCACGCCCTGGTGGCCGAAGCGGTCGTAGGCGACGCGTTTCTGCGCATCGGACAGGACGCCGTAGGCTTCGGCCGCCTCCTTGAACCGTTCTTCGGCCTCGGCATCCCCGGGATTCCGGTCCGGATGATGCTTAAGGGCGAGTTTCCGATAGGCCGCTTTTAGGGCCTGCTCATCGGCGTCCTTGCCCACACCGAGGATCTCGTAGTAGTCGCGCTTCGTCACCGGACGGCAACCTTCACAAGCGCCGGACGCAGGAGTTTGCCCTTGAACAGGTAGCCGCGCTGGAACTCGCCAAGCACCGTCTGATCTTCGGCCTCCTCCGTATTCACCATTTCAATGGCGTGGTGGACATTCGGGTCAAAGGCAACGCCGGTGGTGTCCATCGGCTCCAGGCCCAGCTTCTTCAGCACCTCCATCGTACCGTGGAAGATGATCTCGATACCCTTGGAATACTCCTTGTCCGTGGTTTCGACGCCGAGCGCGCGCTCAAAGTCATCGAGAATGGGGAGGAAAGCCTTCACCGCATCCATGGCCGCGTACTCGGCGTGCTCGATCCGCTCGCGCTCAATGCGGCGGCGGAAGTTTTCATGATCGGCCTGACGGCGGAGCAGCAGCGACTGGAGTTCGGCCAGTTCCTTGGCGAGCGCGTCGGAGGCTGGGGCGGGGGGATCGGCATCGGGGGCCGCATCCTGGGTAGGGTTGATGTGCTCCTCAGCGGCAGTGGAGAGGGAAACCTCATCCTGAGGCTGATCCATGGTGTTACTCACGCTCCTATTATAACGAAAACGGCGAAGAAAATCTGACAACAAGAGACTCAACTATCTGTCGTCTAGTCCGGCAGCGACTGCATGGCTTCTCCGACGTGGTAGACCGTCGACAGCACCTGCCCGTAGTTCATCCGCATGGGGCCGAGCACAGCGACGCGGGTGGAGAAACCGCTGGGCAGGGCGACATTGAGACCGATGAGGGAGAGGTCCTGGAGGCTGGGGTGGAGTTCGCCGAGTCCGATGTGGACGGCGACCTCGTTGCGGGACTGTTCGAGGAAGCGCTCGAGGAGTTCGAGGAGGCGCTGTTTTTCTTCGAGGGTACGGAAGATTTCGCGGAGGCGCTCGCGGTTGCCTTCAAGGTCGGCGCTGACGAGGTTGGAGGTGCCTTCGAGGTGGACTTCGGGCTGGAGGCCGAGATCGAGGAGGCCATTGCGATAGAGTGCCTGCAGTTGTTGGAGGAGGGTATCGTAGGCGGCGCGATCCTCGGCGAGGCGGATGCGGAGATCCTGGCGGATGGAGGCGAGCGACCAGCCGGAATAGTGAACGTTGACGAAGTTGCGAACGGTGTTGAGTTCGTCCTGGGTGGTGGGGGTGTCGAGGGCGACGACGCGATTGCGGACGATTCGGTCGGAGGTTTCGACGACGATGAGCACGCGGGTTTCGGAGAGTTGGAGGAACTCGACGCGGGAGAGGGTCTGGGCATCGGTAGGGAAGGCCGCGGCGATGCCGACATTGTGGGTGAGTTCCATGAGCAGGTGGCTGGCGCGTTCGAGGCGTTCGCCGACCGTACTCGTTGGCAGGAGCTCGGTGCGGACGCGCTCCAACTCCATGGCGCCGAGGCGGCGCGGGGGGAGCGACTTGACGTAGGTACGAAAGGCCTTGGCGGTGGGCACGCGGCCGGCGGAGGTGTGGGGCTGCGAGAGGAAGCCCTCGTCGCAAAGGTCGGCCATCACGTTGCGGATGGTGGCCGGACTGAGTTGTCTGCCGCCGGCGCGAGCGACCGTGCGCGAGGCCACCGGCTCACCGGTTTCGATGTAGGCCTCAACGATCGCCCGCAGAATGCTCTGCGAACGATGATCGAAATGTGTGCGTCCCGTCATGGTGCTTTCAAGAACGAGGGGCAATGGCCTTTCGACAGATTGTAGGTCCCCGGAGGGAAGACTGCAAGGTGATGCTCCTATTTTGCCTCAATTCGCGGGGGCGCGAGGGCGGCGGCGGCGCGCAGAAGCTCAGTGACGAAGGGAGAGCCATTGAGAAGCAGGTTCTCGCGGGTTTGAAAATCGTAGACGATGTCGGGTTGGACGCCGGCGTTTTCGAGGTAGCGGGTGACGCCGAACTCGGGAGAGACGCGGGCTTCGGGGCGGACGGTGAGCATCTGGGTGACGGCGGCATCGCCTTCCGAGAAGAAACCGGCTCGCGCGAGCACTGTGTTGCCGCCCGCCCCGGCGGTGCGGAAGCCGAAGAGTTTTGCGGCGCCGGCGTCCTGGAGGATGGCGGCGAAGCTGTCGGCAGCGGAGGTGGAGAACTCATCGGTGAGCAGGAGGATGGGGTTGCGGTAGCCGGCCGGGTTACCGGACAGGTCGCGGACAGGTTCGACATCTAGACTGAAGCCGCAGAGGGGGATGGGTCCGGTGCGTCCGCGGTTTTCGCCGTAAGCCGTTTGGATGTCGCCGAGGATCGCCTTGTAGATCTGCGCCTCCCACTCCTCGCCGAACTGTTCGGCATCGGTGACGGCGAGCGAGAAGCTGCGGATGATATCGAGATTCGGGCGGATTTCGACGCCGATGGTGCGGAAGGGTTTAGGGATGAGGCGTCGGAGAAGGTCCTCCGCGTAGCAGGCGAAGCCGCCTTCGTTGCGAGTGATGTCGACCACGAGCACGTCGGTATTGGCGTTCATGTAGGCGATCTCCTGCTCAAACTGGCGAGTGGCGAGTCCGAGGAGGCTGAAGGAAAGCGGCTGGAAGGTGCCGATGCGGATGAAGCCGATGCGCTTTCCGTCGTGTTCGGTGGTGCCGCTGTAGAAGTAGTCCGAGCGGAGGGCGCCAAGGCGGCGGTTGAAGCCGGCGGGAAGGCGGTAGATGGGGTCGCGGGCGGCGAACCCGCGGAGATTGCGGACCTTGCGGCCGCCGGTATGGCGTTGGAGGGAGAGCCACGCCTGGCGGTAGGAGGGTTCGGCGGGGGCGGGCTCGGCCACGGCGCCGCCCTGCGGTGGAGTGGGAGGTCTTTCGTCGCGGCCGAAGGCTCGGGCGAAACGGAAGTCGGGGAGCGGCCCGAGGGTCCGCAACGGCGTGCCTGTCTTGTCCCAAGGGATTCGGTACGTTCTTTCGGTGCCGTCCTGGCGGCGGATCAGGAGGGTGGCGTCGGCGGGCAACTCAGCGGCAGCGGGGAGGAATGCCTGGAGGCGGTAGACGAGTTGATCGGCGGCCCAGCGGCGGGTGGCGCGGGGGTTGGAAAAGGAGTTGGACCGCGCGATATCGTCCACCACCTCCATCGCCGGGCGGCCGTCGAATAGGATAATTTCGTCGCCGACCGCGAAATCGAACTCAGCGGCGGGAAGGTAAGAGCGGTCGATCAGCTCGATGAGGACGCGGCCGTCGTAGATATCGGTGAACAGATGGAGGTCGGCGACGTGATCCGTGTTGAACATGGCATAGCTGTGGATGTCGCGCAGGCTGGCGATGTACTCGGCCACGACCTGCAGATACTGGAGGTCTGTCTTGGTCTGGCGGGCGCGTTCGAGCCACGGGCGCAGATTGAGCAGATCGAAGCCGAGTTGGTCGCGCTTCCATTCATAGGGTGCGTACTGTTTCGCGTAAAGGCTGGCGATGGTCTGCAGGTCGAGCGCCTTCTGTTCCGGCGTCAACTGCGCCGCAAGCGGGAGCGCCGATACGATGAGCGGCAGGATAACGGTCACAAAGATACGCAAAAACTTCCTCCGAGGCCAGGCGCCTTCTGCCAGCGTAGCAGCGTGATCCGCAGCGGGGCACCGACGTTACTTCGGAAAATCCGCGGAGTCCCTGATACAATGACAGTTCGCCTTCAGGGCTCCCTCGTATGGTGCAAGCGATCCTTCGAATCTACAGCTACCTTTTCCAGTTCCTGATTTCCCTGTTCCTTTTCGGGCTGGGACTTGTCGGAGCATTGAGCGAGAACACGACGTTTGAGATCGACATGTTGCCATGGAGCGGGTCGCAACTGGCGTATTCACTGCTCGTACTCGGCGGGTTCGGATTGCTGGCAACGGTGCTGGCGTATCGCGGGCAACTGCGCTTTCTCTTCGTGATGTGGACGCTTGGGACCCTGTACCTGCTGGGCCGCGGAATCTTTTTTTCCGGCCATCAATTTGACGGGGAATCCGATTTCCAATGGGCGCTGTTCCTTCTCTCGGGCGTAATGGCGACGGTGTTGGGGGCGTGGAGCCGGTTCAAGCAGCCCGTTGGGCGCAGCTGACCGGGGGCAGACGGAGCGCTGCTGTAGGGATTGACCTGGCGGGCAGCGAGCGACGCCCGACAGGCTGGGCGTTGTTGCGCGGTCCGGCCGCGACGGTGCGGACGCTGCGAACGGATGCGGAGATTGTGGCGGCGACATCGGGCACGGGCGCAGGCGTGGTGTCGATCGATTCCCCGTTGAGCGTGCCGGCCGAGGGGATCATCCGGGAAAGCGAAAGACAGTTGATGGCGCTGCGGATCGGGGTGTATCCATGTCTATTGCCATCGATGCGGGCGTTGACGGAACGGGGGATGCGTTTGAAGGAACGCTTCGAGGCCGAAGGGCTGCGGGTGATCGAAGGGTTCCCCGGCGCGGCGCAGGACGTGCTGGGGATTGCGCGGAAAAAGGCGTCGGTGGCCGGGCTGCGAACGGGGCTGGAGGGGTTGGGCCTCACGCTGCCGCCGGCGCGGCTGACGCATCATGAACTGGACGCCGTGACGGCGGCGCTGATTGGACAGTGCTACCTGGCGGGACGCTACCACGCCATCGGCGCGCCGGGGGAGGAGCCCGTCATTGTGCCGGTTGCTGGCGCGGGGCGGGTACGGGTGCAGGCGACCGATGCGGCGACACGGCAGTTCTGCGAGAACTATCTGGCGTTGTTCCGAGGCCTGCGGCCGGGCAGACGGGGCGTGGTGGTTGAAGTGCCCCCGCTGCGCACACGTGCGGCGCTGCGGCGGTGGCTGGAGCACTGCGTTATTTAACGAAGGCTGCGATGTCGCGGGTCAACGCGGCCAGCGAGGACTGCTCGGCGTAGAACATGTGGCCCGCCGGATACATCTTCGTGACGATCTGCCCCTTGTATTTGGCAGGCAGGCCCATGTGGCTGAAGGTGTATTCGGTGGCGAAGTAGGGAGTGGCGAGGTCGTAGTAACCCGAACCGACGTAGACGCGCAGGGCGGGGTTCCTGGCGAAGGCCTGGCGGAGGGCGCCAGCGGTTTCCGCATAGCGGTTGCTGCCGTTCTTGCCGTAGTCCCACGGACCGATGCCGCCGCCGAGGATGAAGTACTCGAGGTCGCGTTCGTAGCCGAGTTGGCGGCGGACATAATCGTTGAACAGCGCGGTGTAGGGGGCGCGAATGGCGGCAAGGGAGGGATCGAACGCGGGCACGGCGGCGCCGTTGTCGCCTTCGACGCCGGTGAGACGGCCGTCGAGGCGGCCGACGGTAGCGCCCTGGTCGCGGAGGAGTTCCTTGGTGAAGCGGTTGATTTCGATGCGGAGGTCGTTGCGGTCGAGGAAGGCTTTGTCGAGCCCGGTGAGGCGGTGGAGTTTGTCGATGGCCTTCTGGCGTTCAGCGGAGGTGAGGCGATCGCCTTTGGCGAGGACGACGGGGTACTCGTTCAACGCGTAGTCCTCGGACTCCTTGACGGCCTCGCGAAGGCTGGCCTGGAGGCCGGGTTCGAGCTTGCGGTGGTAGTGGGCGATGGCGGTATAGGTTGGCAGAAAGAGCGAGTAGGGGAGATCGTTGCCGGGGTTGAAGCGCACGGTCTGGTACTGCAGAATGCTCGAAATGAGGCAGATGCCGCTGAAGGCGACGCCGCGTTCGACGAGATAGCCGGCCAAGCCGGCGGCGCGGAAGGTTCCATAGCTTTCGCCGGTGAGATAGAGCGGCGAGTGCCAGCGCTGATAGCGGGTGAGCCAGAGGCGGATGAACTCGCCGACGCTGGCGATATCGCCCTCCACGCCGAAGAACTTCTTGCCGAGTTCCGGGCGGGCGGCGCGGCTGTAGCCGGTGCCGACGGGGTCGATGAAAACCATGTCGGTAAAGGGCAGGAAGCTGTGGGGATTATCGGCGAGTTCAAAGGGTGGCGGAGGGTAGGAGCCGTCCGGCTGCATGCGGACGACCTTCGGCCCGAGCACGCCCATGTGGAGCCAGACGGAGGCCGAGCCGGGACCACCGTTGAAGGCGAACATGAGAGGGCGGCGGGCGGGGGGATCGTCGAGGGTATAGGCGACGAAGAAGATGTGCGCCTCAACGCCTCCCTTTTCGTCGAGCAGGGGAAGGCGGCCGGTGGTAGTGGTGTAGCGAAGCTGGCGGCCGTTCCAGGTGCCGGTGTGTTTGCGGGTGACGGGCGCGGGTTCGGCGGCGGCGGGAGCGGGCGGCGGCGTTGTCTGCGCGGCAAGGGCGGCGGCGGCAAGGAGAGGGACGGCGAATCGTAGCATGAGGTCTAGCTGTGATTGTGGGCGATCTGCTTGCGCGGATCAATGAACATCCAGCAGACGACGCCAACCAGGAACAGCGCGCCGCTGATGCGGATGGCGACATTCCAGTCTCCGAACTGGTTGACCATGACGGTGAGGATGATGGGGGAGAGAAAGCCGCCCACCTGGCCGGCGGTGTTCATGCAGGCGCTGACGACGCCGGCGTGGGGGCCGGCAATGTCAAGGCACGAGCCCCAGGCGGCGCCGAGACAGAAGACGCTCCAGCCGGCGGCGACAGCGAGGGTGAGGGCGGCGGTGGCGGGGTCCTCGGCGAGGGTGCCGATGATGGTGAACAATGCGGCGAACAGGAACGAGGAACCGCCGGTGAGCGCACGGCCGAGGCGGAGGCCGAAGCGGCGCGTCAGCACGTCGGTGGCGACGCCGCCGGTGACGTCGGCAATCATGCAGGCCACCATGGGCGCGCCGGCGAAGAGAGACAGCGTGGTGGATTCGAATCCGCGGACGCGTTCGAGGTAGGTGGGCATCCAGGTGAGGTAGAAGTAGAAGCCGTAGGTTTGGACGAAGTACATCAGGCAGAGCAGCCACACGTTGCGGGAGCCGAAGATGAGCCGCCAGGGCACGTTTTCCAGGCCATGGGAAGACTCGTGGCCGCGGCCCTCGACGATATAGGCGCGCTCGGATTCGCTGACGGCGGGGTGCTCGGCGGGGTCATCGCGGAACCACCAGAACCAGAGCGCAGCCCAGACGAAGCCGACGCAGCCGAAGGCGACAAAAACGCCGCGCCAGTCAAGGAAATTGAGCAGGTATTGAATCAACAGCGGGGAGTAGGCGGCGCCGAAGTGGGCGCCCATGAAAAAGATGCCCTGGGCGGTGCCGCGTTCGCGGAGCGGGATCCACTTGGAGAACGTCTTGGCCGCGTTGGGCCAGGCGCCGGCCTCTCCCGCGCCGAACAGAAAGCGCGTGATTAGCAGGGAGGGATAGCTAAAGACGAAGGCGGTGGCGATGGTGAAGGCGCTCCACCAACTGACGATGCGCATGAGGACGCGGCGGGTGCCGACACGGTCGCCCCACCAGCCGGTCGGGATTTCAAAGAGCCCGTAGGCGAGCGTGAAGGCGCTGAAGACGTAGCTCATCTGGGTGTCGGAGAGTTCCAAATCCCGTGAGATGAACTTGGCCATGTTGGCGATGGCGATGCGATCCATGTAGGTGATCGCGGCCAGAGCCACGCAGAAGCCGAGAACACGGAAGCGCACGCGGGAGGTCACCGGTTGGGTCATGACCTATCAGGTGTATCACGAGTGCGACCGGCGGCCGCGGAGCCAGAGGCAAGCGAGGCCAGTCGCGGCAAGGAGGCTGAACCAGCGCACGGGGCCGGAGGGAAAGACGATGGCGCCGTTCAGGAACATCCAGGCGATGTAGCCGTGGACGGCGTAGCCGATCCAGGGGGGACGGCTTTCGCGGGCGCGCGGCGCGAGCAGCCACTGCAGGGCGTCGGCCGTCCAGATGGCGGTGAAAGCGTAGTTGAAGTAGACGCCGCCACCCCAGTTGAGGCCGAACATATCGTTGGTCTGGCGGGCGGTCTCGCGGAAGGCGACGGCGTGGCTCCATTGATAGGAGAAGTGGAACGCGGCCACGACGTGAGCGAGGTAGAAGGCGCAACCGCCGGCCCATAGGGCCCGCGCCGGGCGCCGCAGCAGCATGCGGGCAACGGCGGCGGCGTAGAGGAGCGTGGCGGCGCGAATGGTCCACAGGACGAGAGGATGGGGCGGCATCGGAACGCTCAGGCTACAATAACAGTCTTCCCGATGACGGCATCGCGGCACGGATTTTATTACGGCTGGGTGAACCTGACGCTGGCAGCGCTGGCGATGGTGGCCACGCTGCCCGGCCGGACGCAGGGGCTGGGGCTGGTGACGGAGGCGCTGCTGGCCGACTGGCAGATGGACCGTGTGACCTACGCGAATATCAACCTATGGGCGACGCTGGGCGGGGCGCTGCTGTGCGTGCCGGCGGGGCGGTTCACGGACCGCCTGGGGCCGCGGGGCGTGATGACGGCGACACTGTTGGCGCTGGGAGCGGTGGTGATGTGGATGAGCCGGACGACGGCGCTGCCGGGCTTGATCGCCGCCCTGACGCTGACGCGGGCGTTGGGGCAGAGCGCGCTTTCGGTGGTGAGTCTGGCGTTGGTGGGCAAGTGGTTCGCGCGGCGGCTGAACCTGGCGATGGGGATTTTCGCGTTGCTGGTGGCGATCGGGTTCATCGCGGCGTTCCCGACGGTGGGGCAGGCGGTGCTCGGCAGCGGGTGGCGCACGGCGTGGTTCGGCGTCGGCGCGGCGGTGGGCGTTCTGGGCGTGGCGAACTGGTTCGCCGTCCGGGACCGGCCGCCGGTTGAGGAGGACGACGCCGAGGCGCTGGCCGCGCAACCCGGCGACCTGACGCTCGGCGAGGCGCTGCGGACGCTGGCGTTCTGGCTGTTCGCTTTGTCGAGCGCCATGTTTGGCCTGGTGTATTCGGGCATTGCGCTGTTCAACCAATCGATACTGGAACTGCGCGGGTTCCCGGCCGAGACGTACCATCGGACGCTGGTGGTGAGCACGATGGTGGGGCTGGTGGCGAACTTCGCGGCCGGGTGGCTAGGGCAGCGGTGGCCAATGCAGCGGATTGCGGGAATGGGAATGGCGGCGTTGGCGCTGGCGCTGGCCGTTCTGCCGCTGGTGCGCACACCGCTCGACGTGGATCTCTATGCGGCAACGATGGGGGCGGCGGGCGGCGTGGTGACGGTGGTGTTCTTCTCCTCGTGGGGACAACTGTTCGGGCGTGCGCATCTGGGACGGATACAGGGCGCGGCGCAGGCGACAACGGTGGTGGCGAGCGCGGTGGGCCCACTGCTGCTGGCCGAGACGCTGGAGCGCACGGGCTCCTACGACCTGTTGTTCTGGGGCCTGGCGGGCGTGGTGGCGGCGTTGGGTGTGGGCGCGTGGCTGGCGCCTTCACCGGAGCGAACCGGGCGTGGCGTCCTGCTATCCTGAGGTTTCTATGTCGAAAATGTTGGAAGAGATCCGGCAGCAACCTGCCGCTCTCGAACGTACATTCCGGTCCGAGCTGAGGGGCATTGAGAAACTGCGCGCCCGGTTTGCGGCGAACCGTCCGAAGTTCATCATTCTGGCGGCGCGGGGCACGTCGGATAACGCGGCGCAGTTCGGACGCTACCTGCTGGAAATTGCCACGGGGATTCCGGTGTCGCTGGCAGCGCCGTCGATCTTTACGCTGTACGGCGCGCGGGTGGATTACAAGGACGCGCTGGTGGTGGCGATCTCGCAATCGGGCGAGTCGACCGACACGAACATGGTGCTGGAGCGGGCGCGGGAATGCGGCGCGTTCACGGTGGGAATCACGAACGAAGCCGGCAGCACGCTGGCCAAGATCTCCGAGCATGCCATTCTGGTGCGGGCCGGGCGGGAGAAGAGCGTCGCGGCGACCAAGACGTATACGGGACAGTTGCTCGCGATGTACCTGCTGGCCTACGCGCTGGGCGCGCCGGTTTCGCTGGACGAACTGCGCGCGATGCCGGAGGCGGTAGCGGGCGCGTTGAGCCTGGAGGGTACGATCCGCGAACAGGCCGGACGCTACCGATTCATGGAGAACGCCGTGGTGGTGGGCCGCGGGCTGAACTACGCCAACGCGTTTGAGTGCGCCTTGAAGCTGATGGAGACCTGCTATGTGGTGGCCGAGCGGTTTTCGTCGGCCGACTTTCTGCACGGTCCGATTGCGATGGTGGAGCGCTCCTTCCCCGTATTCCTGTTTGCTCCGGCCGGCGTGACGTGGCCATCGATCCGGGAGATGGTGGGCCGGGTGCACACGCTGGGAGCC